>NZ_JBVVOS010000003.1:0-377500 GCF_055807515.1 Bradyrhizobium sp. Kon69
GAATCGACCAGACCAGCCCATTTTGATGTGTCAGCTATGTCTCCGAACACCTGTCAGTGATCTGCCCGGTCTAAACATTGAACCGGGCGATGACAGCCGGTTTGTGGCTCTGCCTTGAACCCGCACTGCCGGTCGACCGACCAAAAGCATCGGACCGGCAGCCTCAAGAGAACGGACACAGACCGTGTCGATCATCCTGCAATCCACCGTCGGCGGTTTCTCCGCCCAGTTCACGCGCAAGCTGCCGCTGGTCGAGCAGGCGATGCGCGACCACGGGCTCGAGCCGTCGGAGTTCGTGATTTCGAAGGACTATGCCTCGACCGCAACGATCCCGCTGATGGGTCCGTTCTTCTTCAATTACAGCGTCTACTTCGGCGACGAGACATTCACCGTCACCGAACCGAACGACATGGTGTTCCTGGACTACTTCTTCAAACGCGTGCTGGCGGTGGATGACCCACCGGAACTGCCGCGGCGGCCGGGCTTGATCCGGCGGCTGTTCGACTGGATGTCGCAACCGGTGTAGCTCGTCACTCCCCCCAAGTTCTTGCCCCCCAAACCCGCGCCAGCGTCGCGAGCCAGCAGCCTTCGCAATAGCGGGCGTCCTTGTAGTCGATCCAGTTGTGTGCATAGACGTGGTCGAGCGGGATGCCGTAGCGCGCGCGCAGGATCTGGACGAGGATCTTCCACGCCGCGACCTGCGCCGCGGTCGGGCCCGTCGTGACGTCGGGATAGTTGCCGGCGAACTCGACGCCGATCGAATTGTCGCGCAGCACCTGGCGAAAGGTAGGCTTGTTGTCGATGTACTTGTTGTCGTTGCGGTTGGCACCGTCGCCATGGGTCGGCACCAGGTTTTCCGCGACCGCCCAATAGACGGTGCCGTCGGTCTCCACCCACAATGTGACGCCGCGACGCGTGGGATTCTTCGCCTGCTCTTGCGCGCCGCCGCGCGCCGAGCCGGCCGGTCCCTCGGTCTGGTGCACGATGATGTTGCGCCAGGGTCTTGCGTTGCCGACATGGCCCCATGGCGCCAGCCACACCATCTTCAGGCCGGGAATGTCGGGTGTGCCGGAGGCGCGCGCGAGCTTTGCGAGCTCGGCGTCGGTCGCAGCGGCAGGTGCGATCAGAATGAGAGCGGCGAGAACGGCAGCGAGCAGGCGAGAGATCATCATGCGGGTCCAATGCGGACCAGAGATTAGCACGCCCTTACGCGAATTTGCGCAAGGCCTCGCCCGGACCGATCGGGTCAGGCATGAGCGGCGGCGCCGGATCGTGGACGGCAAAGTCGTTCTTGCCGTTCTTCTTGGCCGCATAGAGGGCGTGGTCGGCATGCGCGATCAAGCGGTCCGGAAACTGGCCGACGCCGCGGTCCCACTGCGCCACCCCGATCGAGATCGCGATCGGAATGTCGACGCCGGTGCAAGTGACGGCATCCTGGCGGCAGACCTCGAGCACGCGGCGGGCGATCGCAGCCGCCTCGCGCAAGGTCGACGACGGCAGCACCACGCAGAATTCGTCGCCGCCGGTGCGGGCGAGCATATCGCCGGGCCTCAAGCGCGTCTGCGCCATCAGGGTGAAGTGCTGCAGGCAGGCATCTCCCGCGGCATGACCATGGGTGTCGTTGACGGCCTTGAAGCCGTCGAGATCGATCACCAGCAGCGAGAACGGCTCGCTGCTGCGCTCCGAGCGGGCGCATTCTTCACCCAGCCGCTGCAACAGATGCCGCCGGTTGGCGACGCCGGTGAGATCGTCGAGCAGCGCGAGGTCGGCAACCTCGTTGCGCAGGCGGTCCATCGCCATCAGCAGGAAGCCGAAATTGAGCGTCATCGACAGAAACAGCAGGCCCAGCACCATGACGGCATGAGACTCCCCTCCGGAGACCGACGAGAAATCGCCGCCGAGCAGATTGCCGATCGCACGGGCCGCGAAGATCGCGATGATGGTGATGATCACGATGCCGGAGAGCCGGGCTCCCGGGCTGGCACGGCCTTCCGATGGCGACAGCAGCAAACGCAGCGACAGCGCCAGCGGCAGCCCCTGGCCGAGCGAGTAGCTGAGCATGCGCAGCTGCATGTGATCGTATGCGACCATGAAGAACACGACGCCGCCGAGGCTGAGAATTCCCGTCGCGGCCATGAGGCGCCAGGACACCGGCCGACCGTAGAAGCGCTGAATGCCCATGGCGGCAAGGCAGCTCGCCGCGATGACGCCGGCGGCTCCGAGCAGAAGCGGGACAGGCGAAACGACGAAAAGGCGGATCAGGGCCGCCATCGTGCCGGTCGCGCCGACGAAGCACGATGCCATCCAGAACCGCGCGGCCGCGAATTTCGGATAGGAGCGCGTCACGTAGGCCCAGATCAGGCCGAGCGCCAGGAAGTTGACGACGAACACGGTCCAGAGTGTCGGCACGTTCAGCATGGCGCGCGCCACACGCGCAGCGTCGCGCCCTCTGTCCCTGCCAGCTGTCCGTTCATGACCCCGTCCCCGTTTTCTTGCGGAGACAATGCGGCCGTCGCGCTTAACGGAGTCTCACTGCGATCCGCGAAAACATGCCTTTGGTTTTGGATTCATGAACGGCTAGCGCATGGTCGGATCGTCGAGCACGCCGGCGATGCGGATTCGCGGGCCAAAATCACCCGAAAATGCATCTGAGCTGTGGATAACGCGATGACACGGATGTGACAGCGCGGGGCAGAAGCGCGCGAATCTGCTGAGCTTGTCATCGAGGATGTTGCGAGGCTGGCCCTCCGCCGAGCATCCCTCGTGTCGCGTTTCACCATTAACCCTGAAGAGGATCCTATGGCTAAGAAAGCGAAGAAGGCGAAGAAGGCGACGAAGAAGAAGGCCAAGAAGGCAGCGAAGAAGAAGTAACGAGGCTTCTTATTCTTTGCCCGGGTGGAGCTCGCTCCGCCCGGGCGTCGGGTGGGAGTTCTGAATTGGAAGACGGCGGGCGCAAGGCCCGCTTTTTATTGGCTTCCGCCTTTAATGGCTGGAGAAGTTACCGCTCCGCGAACGCCAGCTTGGCGCCGAGCGCGGCGAAGCCGGCGGCAAAACTCCGGCGCAGCCAGGCCATGACGCGCGGGCGGGAGATCACGCGCTCGCGCACCGAGGCTGCGCAGAGGCCGTAGACCACGAACACCGCAAACGTCATCGCCATGAAGGCGCCGCTCAATTCCAGCATCCGCGCCAGCACATGGCCCTCGTCCGCGGCGATGAACTGCGGCAGGAAAGCCAGGAAGAAGATCGACAGCTTCGGATTGAGGATGTTGATCAGGAAGCCGGTCACGATCACCCGGCCGACCGAACGCTCGCGGATCTCGCCGTCCACCGCCAGCGCCCCGGTCTCGCGCAGCGCCTGCCAGGACATGTAGAGCAGATAGGCGACGCCGCACCATTTCAGCGCAGCGAAGGCGAGCGCACTGGTGTGGAGCACGGCGGCGAGCCCCAGCATCGCGGCCGTCATGTGCGGCACGATCCCGAGGGTGCAGCCGAAAGCGGCCGCGATGCTCGCGCGCGAGCCGCGGGTCAGCGCGGCGGCCAGCGTGTAGAGCACCCCGGTGCCGGGCGAGGCGACGACGATCAGCGAAGTAAGCAGGAAGGACAAGGTCATGGACAGACCTTATCACCGCGCCCTGGACCACGAAAGCCGGCCCAGCGGGATCGCCGTCAGGACAGCTGCGCGATCTCGGCCTCGCGGAGGACGTCGAGCGGCGCCCAGGGCTTGGCCCAGAACTTTGCGCCGTTCGGCAAGGGCTGCATCAAGGGGCGGCCGGAGGTGACGACGACGTCGAGCTTCGGGTTGCGGTCCTTGGCGACGTGCGCGAGCTCGACGCCGTTCATGCGGCCCGCAAGCTGGACGTCGGTCATCATCAGGCAGAGCGCGCCGGCGCTCTTCTCCAGCACAAGCTCGGCCGCCTCGGCGCTCTCGCACTGAATGACGTCGTAGCCGCTTTCTTCGAGAAGAAGACTGAGCATCTCCCTCTGCATGAGGTCGTCTTCCACGATCAGTGCGGTGGCTCGAAACGGTTGTGCTTGTCCCATCGGCGGCTCCCAATGCTGCCTGTCTTCATCAAGTAACGTAGGTTAAGGTGGGAACAGCGATGCGGTTCGGTTCCAATATGAAAAAATGTAAATCATAGTTCCGCTCGAGAGGCTTGACGGGGACATCATGACAGCGATCTGCGGCGCCGCCGCCATTACCGGAGCGGCAAGCGGTATCGGCCGCGCGCTGGCGATCGAGCTTGCGCGGCGCGGCTGCGATCTCGCGCTTGCCGATCGCGACGAGGCCGGGCTGAAGACGCTCGCTGCCGAGATCGGAGCCGCATGCAAGATCAGCCTGCATCGGATCGACGTCAGCGAGCCCGACGACATCGCGCAGTTCGCGCGTGAGGCGACCGTCGCGCATCCCGCGCTCGGCATCGTCGTCAACAATGCCGGCGTGGCGCTGATGGGCTCGTTCGACGAGATCGACCAGGCGCAGATGGACTGGCTGTTCAACATCAATTTCTGGGGCGTGGTGCACGGCACGCGCGCCTTCCTACCGCATCTGAAGACGCTGGGCGAGGCGCACATCGTCAACCTGTCCTCGATCTTCGGCATCATCGCCCCGCCGGGACAGTCGGCCTATGCCGCGGCGAAATTCGCGGTGCGCGGCTTTTCCGAGAGCGTGCGGCACGAGCTTGCAGTCGCGGGCAGCCCTGTGAGGTTGTCGGTCGTGCATCCCGGCGGCGTCGCCACCGCCATCGCCCGCAATTCGCGCACCGGGATCGGCGTCACCGACAATGCGCGCCGGTCGCAATCGATCGAGCGGTTCGAGAACGCGGCCAAGACCACGCCGCGCGACGCCGCGCTACGCATCATCAAGGGCATCGAGAGAAACGAGCCGCGCATCCTGATCGGCAACGACGCCCGCTTCATGGATCTCCTGCAGCGATTCCGCCCGGCAACGTACTGGGCGCCGTTGCAGCGCAAGCTGGAGAGGATGGCGAAGGGGCTGGCGAAGTAGGTCAGGGGCGCGGCACTGTCTCCGCTCGTCATTGCGAGGAGCGCAGCGACGAAGCAATCCAGACTGTCTCCACCTGGATTGCTTCGCTGCGCCCGCAATGACGATTGTGGTTAGCTCCCCTCACTGCCCCGCCAGCCGATCGGCAAAATACCCGATCGTCTTGCGATAGATCACCGCCCTGTTCCATTCGCGCATCGCCTCGAAATTGGCAGTGCCTTCGCCGTAGGGCTGGCCCATCTTGAAGCCGCTGGTGTGGAGCAGGTTCGCGGTGGAGGCGAGCACGTCGGGAACGCTGTGGCGGAGATCGACGTGGCCGTCGCCGTCGAAATCGACGCCGTACTTGATGTAGGAGGACGGTAGGAACTGGGTCTGGCCGATCTCGCCGGCATAGGCGCCGATGAGGTCGCGCAGCGGCAGGTCACCGCGCTGCACGATCTTCAGTGCCGCGAGCAGCTCGCCCTGGAATAGCTCGGTGCGGCGGCAATCATGCGCCAGCGTCGCCAGCGTGCGGACCACCGGCAGCTTGCCGATGTCGCCCTTGCCGAAATCGCTCTCCAGGCCCCAGATCGCGATCAGGATATAGCGGGGCACGCCGAACTGCTGCTCGATGCGCGAGAGCAGCGCGGCATGGCGCTGCAGCAGCGCCTTGCCGCCATTGATGCGGCCGGGGCCGACCCGGGTCGAGACATACTGCTCAAAACTCTTGTTGAAGGTGTAACGCTGGCGCCGGTCGAAGGCGAGCACCGCGCCATCCTGCTGCACACCGCTGAGCGCCGCGCTGGTCACGCCCGCCGAGACGCCGGCAGCTTGCGCTTCCGAGGTCATGCTGGCGACAAAGCTGTTGAAGTCGCCGCCACAGCGCGCGGCTTGCGCCGATCCGCCGGCCAGACAGGCGATGAAGGCGATGGCCAAGGCGTATTTCGACATTCGGATGAATCCTACAGGGAATGGGCGGGGGAGCAGCGCGCGATCATGCCCGGGAACCGGATTCGCGTCAAAGCGGCAAATCCTCGCCAGAACCGATCGCTGCCTGCCTGCGACAAATCAAATGCGATCGCCCCCTCCCCAACCGATCGAGATGACCATGCCTATGCGGATCTCCATGCTCATGTCCATGTCGCGCCGGATGCTCGCCGTCCTCGCCTTGCTCTCCCTCACCGTGACTGCCGCTTCCGCGCAGACGCGCGATGCCGCCGGCAGCCGCGACTATCCCGGCATCGGCCGGTTCGCCGGCAGCGTCATCACCGGCTATGTGATGAAGGATTTTGACGCGGCGCGGATGCAGGCGGCTCCCTTCAAGGACGGCCAGCCCGTCGATGCGCGGCGGCTCGAGGGCCGCGTCTTTCGCATCGCCTATCGCACTAATCCCGGCCCCTCGATCCTGGAAGTGTCGCGCAATTTCGAGACGCAGCTTGCCAAAGCCGGCTTCGAGACCCTGCTCGCCTGCGATACCGATGCCTGCGGCGCCATTCCCTTTACTGAAGCTATCGACACGCTGCCGGTCCCGCAGATGTGGGTCGATGGTTTCAACTATCGTTACTACGCCGGCCGCAAGACCGAGGGCGGGCGCGAGAGCTTTGCCAGCGTCCTGGCCAGCCAGAACAACCAGGACATCACAGCGCAGGTCACCGTCGCCGAGCTCGGCGCCATCGCCAACAAGATGGTGGACGCCGCCGCGATGGCGAAGGGGCTTGGCGAGACCGGTCACATCGCGCTCTACGGCATCTATTTCGACACCGACAAGGCCGTGCTCAAGCCCGAGAGCCGCCCGACGCTGGAGCAGATCGCAAAGCTGCTGACGAGCCAGCCGCAGCTCAACGTCTTCATCGTCGGCCACACCGACAGCCAGGGCGCCTATGAGTACAATCTCGACCTGTCGAAGCGCCGCGCCGAAGCCGTCGCAGCCGAGCTGGTGAAGAGTTTTCGCATCGCGCCGACGCGATTGCGCACTGCCGGTGTTGGATTGCTGGCGCCGGTGGGTCCCAATGCGACGGAGCCCGCCCGTGCGTTGAATCGTCGGGTGGAGCTGGTGGCGCCGTGAGATTGGTGCATGCTGCGCGCGCAGCATGATGGAACAATGCGAAGGCGAAAACGAATTAACATATGTTAGTCAGCGCAATTTCTGCACGCACGCGGGAATACGTGCAGGCAAACGCACTTTTCAACAAGGCGCGCGCCGGTCGCTGCATTGCGAGAGCAGGAAATATGAGCAAAGTGATTTGGCCATCCAAGCAATTGCTTTGACGCTGATCGAAACGCGAAGTCGCGACTACTGCATATCTGATGCGTTCGCTGAGACATCGCAGCGCCAACGATTTGCCTTGCCACGGCATGGCGCCGGTTATAACCTTCTATTCTAGGTTGTCGCCCCGCCAGCCCCGGGCGACGCTGAAGACCAAAATAAACGGCGGGCTTCGCGGCCCGCCGTTTGTTGAGGCAAGGGTGAGACAAGGGTCTCCTCAAGGAGCGCATCGGGTTTTACGAAGCGTTGGACGCTTCCACACGACATCCAGGCGCCTCGCAAACGGGTTCGTCGATCGATCGCGCAGCCGGTTCTGCCGCTGCAGGCCCGCAGCCAGCCCCCGGAAACCTGCCAAAGTCATTTGACTATGGCCCCCTGATCGACGAAAAGCCGGCCATGGCCAAAAAACCCGGAACTAATCCCAAGGGCGAATTCGCCTTTTTCAACGTCTTCTATGAAGACGGCTCCCAACGCTCCAACCGGCGCGTGCCCGCCGAATTGCTCGGCGGCCTCGACGGCGACGAGCCGGCCCGCGCCTACATCATGGAGCAGGACCGCGAGATCGCCGAAAAGTCCGGCCGCCCGGCGCTGGAGATCAAGAACCTTGAGCGGGTCGGGGCGAAGAAGAAGTAGGCTTCGCTCGCGCGACAGGCGGAGCGTCAGCAGAAACAAGAACGGCGGGCCTCGGCCCGCCGTTTTCGTCTAAATGTGGGCTGGATTGAGTCCGGGCCACCTAAAGCAGTTATCGAGGAGCTCCGCAGCTTCCGCCTCTTTGACGAATGCTTCAGTTTACGTGCGCCTTGGGCTAACTGGCAGCCCTCAGTCAGACTTCTCTTTCGTCATAAATGCCGCGCCGCGCGCAAGTCGAGCGCGCAAGTTGTCGACAACAAACGAGGACAGCTTCTCAGTATCCTTCCACTTGGATGTACGCCCAGCCGGATCAAAACCGTTAACGCGTATAATCGACTGAAGAGTCTCCTTCGAGAGGGCCCCTAGCCACAAGATAAACTCCGTTTCACCAATCTCTCCCCACTTAGAGTAGATGTCTGGAGCGATTTCTTGTGGCGCATTTGAAGCCTTCAGAGACCGGCCTCCCTTCGCGGGTAGCGAACTTAGCACCATCTCCAACTTATTCGCGAAATTCGGATTGTGGTCTGCCTCTTGTGCTAAGAGTTCGACCAACCCGCGCAAGAGCGCGACTAGTTCTTTCTCTTTTCGCATAGCTGTACAATTTCCTCAGTAAGTCCGCGCAGAGCCGGATAGGCTGTTCCGTACTTTCCTTTAAATGTGCGGATGTCCGCATCGACGTCGGCACCGCGCGCAACGTCTACAGTTTGTGGGATGGCATTAGAGAAAAGCGGAGGTTGCTGAAATCCTCCGACAGCTCCAAAGTGCCCAAGTCGACCGGATCGCAGATCAGAAATTACTCTACGATGTAGATTGTTTGCTTGCACCTTTGTCGCAACGATCCCAACCGCCGGAATCACTTTCCCTATGTCGTTTGAGAAGCGAGCCACATTATCGACGATCTGATAGATACCCCAGGTCGACACGATGTCAGGAATCGTTGGGATAACGTATCCAGTCGAGATACGGAGACCATTTTTTGTGATCGCACCAAGACTAGGTGGACAATCGATAATTATGTAATCGTAACGTTCGATTATCGGTGCGAGAGCTTCACGAAGTATCTCGATCGGATTTGTAGTGAAGTTTCCGGTAAGAGCTATCATTGGGATTTTGTCCTGCATCTCAATCAGTCTGATGCTCGAAGACAATAGGTCGAGCCGCGCGATCCCATCGTTGATCGTTGAAACGCGCCGAACGATGGCTGTCTCAATGTCGAATTTCGGCTCACTCTGAGGATTTAGCCGATCCGCGAATAGCTGAGCGACGGTGTTGCCCGCTTGATCCAACTCGGCCCACTTATCCTCCGTAATTACGGTGACCGTTGCATTGGTCTGTGGATCAAGATCAATCAGCAAAACGTGCTTTCGATCTTCTTGTGCGAGAATTTCGGCCACAGCCACAGCAGTAGTCGTTTTTCCAACTCCTCCCTTGAGATTAATGAAGCTTAAAACGTGGGTTTCTTCTCCACGAAAGCTTTTTACCCATGCACTTGCAACCTCACGCTTCCACACCGGACCACTCTGAAGCGTCTGAAATGGCTTCGGAAAATGGTCGTAACGTAGCCGCCAATTGGAGACCGCCTGTTTCGATGTTTTAGCCATTTCGGCAATTTCGGCAATTCCGACAAGATCGAGCTGTGCCATAGGTATTACCTCAAATAGACCAATCTGTGAACTTTATACACAAAACTTGACAGATGTGCAATATCTCGATAGTGATCAGATGTTGTTGCTGAGAGGGGGCACGTGGATGAAATCATGAAATCGAACACAGGAGATTAGGTTGAGAGTGATAGTTCGTTTTTCGCTAAACAACGATTCTGGCAGTGGATTGAGGAACGCGCTGGCGGCAGTTCTTGAAGGCGCAGGTCTGATAAGAACGACCAAGACGGCCACCTACGAAGGCGACCTAGATGAAGCCGCGATCCGGGATACCCTACGTAAATTCTGGAATATAGCGGACGGGTATGTGCCGGCGTATGTCGATCACTTTTGGATGTACGCTGACCAAACGGACCAGGACGCACAGAGTAAGGCCGCTTAGTTCGAGCGCGAGAAAAAGGGAAACGGCGGGCTTTCGCCCGCCGTTTCCCTTTTTTCAGAATCTACAATCCCGATCAATTATCCAAAAAGCTCCGCAGCTTCCTCGACCTTGACGGATGCTTCAGCTTCCGCAGGGCCTTCGCCTCGATCTGACGAATACGCTCTCTCGTCACCGAAAACTGCTGGCCGACTTCTTCCAGCGTGTGGTCGGTGTTCATGCCGATGCCGAAGCGCATGCGCAGGACGCGCTCTTCGCGCGGGGTGAGCGAGGCGAGCACGCGCGTGGTGGTTTCGCGCAGGTTGGACTGGATCGCGGCGTCGATCGGCAGGATCGCGTTCTTGTCCTCGATGAAATCGCCGAGGTGCGAATCCTCTTCGTCACCGACGGGCGTTTCCAGCGACAACGGCTCCTTGGCGATCTTGAGGACTTTTCGCACTTTCTCCAGCGGCATGCCGAGCTTTTCGGCCAATTCCTCAGGAGTGGGCTCGCGGCCGATCTCGTTGAGCATCTGGCGCGAGGTGCGCACGATCTTGTTGATCGTCTCGATCATGTGCACGGGGATGCGGATGGTGCGCGCCTGGTCGGCGATCGAGCGGGTGATCGCCTGTCGGATCCACCATGTGGCGTAGGTCGAGAACTTGTAGCCGCGGCGGTACTCGAACTTGTCGACGGCCTTCATCAGGCCGATGTTGCCTTCCTGGATCAGGTCGAGGAACTGCAGGCCGCGGTTGGTGTATTTCTTGGCGATCGAGATCACGAGACGGAGGTTGGCTTCCACCATCTCCTTCTTGGCCTGGCGGGCTTCGCGCTCGCCCTTCTGCACGGAGTGCACGATCTTGCGGAACTCGATGATCTCCAAGCCAGTCAGCGCCGCTAACTGATGCACCTCGTGACGGAGGTCCTTGATGCGGTCCTTCTCGTAATGGACGAAGTTCTTCCAGCCCTTGGCCGACAGCTTCGAGACACGGTTGAGCCAGCGCGGATCGAGCTCCGAGCCGGTGTAGTTGCGCAGGAAGTCCTCGCGCGCGACCCCGTGGCTGTCGGCAAGGCGCATCAGGCGGCCCTCATGCGAGACGAGGCGCTTGTTGATGTCGTAGAGCTGCTCGACCAGCGAGTCGATACGCGCCTGGTTCAGGCGCAGCGACTTCACCTCGACGATGATCTCGTCCTTGAGCTTGCGGTATTTGCGCTCCTGGTGCGGCGAGAGCGAGGGGCCGTGCGAGGTGCTCTCGAGCTGGTTCTGGATGTCCTGCTCTTGCAGCTTGCGCAGCTTCTTGTAGCTGTCGGCGATCTTGTCGAAGATCTCGACGACCTTCGGCTTGAGCTCGGCCTCGATCGCCGCAAGCGACATCTGGTTCTCGAACTCGTCGTCCTCGTCCATGTCGGCTTCGGCGGCGGACTCCGCCGGATCCTTCGCGGCGTCGCCGGCATTGCCGGGCGCAGGCGCGGCGCGGAACGGGGTCGGCGCCGGCGGTGCGGCCGGCGGGGCGACATGCGCGGGCGCGGCACCGGTGGCCTGGCCGCCTTCGGCCGTCGCTTCACCGGTCTCGCCGTTGGGACCCGCGATCATCGCATTGTTCATGCCGGCCTTGGCGTCGGGGCCGGCATAGGTGGCTTCGAGATCGATGATGTCGCGAAGGAAGATCTTTCCTTCGTTGAGCTCGTCGCGCCAGATGATGATGGCCTGGAAGGTCAGCGGGCTTTCGCACAGACCTGCGATCATCGCCTCGCGGCCGGCCTCGATGCGCTTCGCAATCGCGATTTCGCCTTCGCGCGACAGCAGCTCGACGGTGCCCATCTCGCGCAGATACATGCGCACGGGATCGTCGGTGCGCTCGCCCGGCTCGCTCTTCTTGACCTCGGTGACGGCCTTCTGGGTGACTTCGACCAGCTCGTTGTCGGTCTCGTCCTCGCCGCTCTCGTCCTTGTCCTCCTCGCCTTCGCTATCGTCGGCTTCGGTGACGTTGATGCCCATGTCCGAGAGCATGGACATGATGTCCTCGATCTGCTCGGGAGAGGTCTGGTCGGACGGCAAAACTTCGTTGAGCTGATCGAAGGTCACGAAGCCGCGCTTCTTGGCCTGCTTGATCATCTTCTTCACGGCCGCGTCGGACAGATCGAGCAACGGCGAGGGCGCGTCCTGGGAGTCCTTCTCCGGCGCGTCCGCTGCCTTGTCGTCTTTTTCCTTGTCCTTCGCCTGCAGCGTCTTTGCCTTGGTGGCCATCCATTGCTCCTAAACGCGTTTCACACAGACGTTCGCCGCGCCCGCGTGAAATCACTTGAACCTGTTGCTCGATGCTCTCGCTTCGTCAGATCTCGACACGGAAAGGGCGGCGCGGACCTCTTGTCGCCACCCCCGACCTTTCACTCGCCGGATTTGCCTAACGCTTCGTAGAGCCTCTTTGTCGCAGCGGATGCAGGTGTAGTGCCAACAGCAATTGCGCGGATTCATTCCTGACGCGTCTGTTCTGCCTGCGGCCGCCTGGTGGCCAAAGTGCTACAAGACCGTTAAGCCTCGATTAACCCTGTTTTTGCCGCCAAACCTCGGATTTGGCGAGTCTTTTAGCGGTTCCGGTCCCGGCCGTCCGCATGATTCTTTCATCACACGCTCTTCTGGAACCGGCCCGACAGCTCGCCAAAACCCTCGATCAGGGCCTCGGTGCCGTCGACTTCGCCTATCCGAGCCTTGACGTCGCGTAGCCACGCCATGTTGGCCTCGCTGGGATCCTCCCCCAAGGCCAGCTCGGCGTCTTTCAGCTCTCTAAGTAGTGAATGGTACTGCCGATGCAAGGCGACCAGCTGATGCCAGGTGGAGAGAACGTCGTCCCGTGCGGCGCCCTCGCGGGCGCCCCACACCGCCGCGGTCGTAATGCCGCCCTCAACCCTTTGAAGAGCCTGTGAAAATCCACCCTTCTCGAGGTCGCTGCGCATCTTCTCGGCGAGCTCGCCAGGGTCCGGCGAATGGTGATGGTCGTTGGCAAAGGCAGCGATGATGCCGGCCCGGAGCTTGTGGACCTCGGGATGAGCGAGCTCCAGGGCCGCGACCTCCTCGAGGTGATCGTGCAGCAGCCAGGGATGGTTGATCAGGATTTGCAGGATCAGGGCCTCCCGGCGGGAGATGGCGCTGCGCTGGCCGCGCATGATCGGGCTTGCCGCGAGCTGCGCGCTCGCCGCCTGGTAGGGCCCGGAGGGCAGCTGGATCGGACCGGGCGGGCCGCGGCGGCCACCAAATCCCTGACCGCCGAATCGATTCGCGCCTCCCCCACCACGGGGCTGGAACTGACGTCCGGCCGAGCCGGGGCGGAAATTGCCACGGCCGCCGCCAAAGCCGCCGCGCCCGCCTTCGGGGGCAAAGGCGCGCTGCAGCCGTTCGGCAAGATCCTGCCGATAATAGCGCCGCACCACCTCGTCGCGGATGCCGTTGGAAAGCTCCTTGATGCGCGCCTCCAGCGCGGCGCGGCGCTCGGGCGTGGCGAAATTGCCGCCTTCGAGCTCGCGCGACCAGATCATCTCGGCGAGCGGACGCGCCGCCGCGATCACCTCCTCGATCGCGCCGCGACCGCCGGAGCGCACGAGATCGTCGGGGTCCTGCCCCTCCGGCAGCAGCGCAAAACGAAGACTCTTGCCGGGTGCGAGGAACGGCAAGGCGAGGTCCGCGGCACGATAAGCCGCCTTCTGGCCGGCGCGGTCGCCGTCGAAGCAGAGGATCGGCTCGTCCGCCATTTTCCAGAGCAGCGCGAGCTGGTTTTCGGTAAGCGCGGTGCCGAGCGGCGCCACGCTGCCGGCGAAGCCCGCGGTGACCATGGCGATGACGTCGACATAGCCTTCGACCACGACCAGGGCGCTGCCGTCATGAGTGGCCTTGCGCGCGGTCTGGTGGTTGTAGAGATTGTCGCCCTTGTGGAAGAGCGGCGTCTCCGGCGAGTTCAGGTACTTGGCCGGAACGTCCTTCTCCAGCGCGCGCCCGCCGAAGGCGATGACGCGGCCGCGCAAATCGGTAATCGGAAACATCACGCGGTCGCGGAAGCGATCATAGGGCACCGGGATGTCGTTGCCGGCCACCAGCATGCCGGTCTCGACCATGTCATCGACGGAGACGCCGAGCTTGCCGAGATGCTCTTTCAGCGCAAAGCGATCGGGCGGCGCATAGCCCAGCCGAAACTGCAATTGCGTCGCCGGCGAGATCTCGCGATCGGCGAGATAGCCGCGCGCCTTAGCGCCGACGCGCGAGGCCAGCGTCTCGGCGAAGAACTTCGCGGCGAGATCCATCACGTCATGCAGCGAGCGGCGGCGCTGCTCCTGACGCGCCGCATCCGGCGTCACCGCCGGTAGCGGCAGGCCCGCCATATTGGCGAGCCGCTCCACGGCCTCCGCGAACGGCAGGCCGTCGGTCTCCATCATGAAGCTGATGATGTCGCCGTGCTTGCCCGAGGAGAAGTCGTGGTAAAAGCCCTTCTGGTCGTTGACGTAGAAGGACGGCGTCTTTTCCTGCTGGAACGGCGACAGCCCCTTCCATTCCCGCCCCGCCTTCTTCAGCTTGACGCGCTTGCCCACGACTTCGGAGACCGAAAGCCGGGCACGCAGCTCGTCGAGGAATTGGGGCGTGAAGCGCATGGGCTCTGTGTAACGCGAAACCGTGTGAGTCGGGCGAAGGGATCAGGGATATAGGGACGCCCCGTCCAGAAGTCAGGTTTGTCAGGCTTATACGCGCTGTTCACAGCCCTTCGGTCATCCCGGCGCCCGCGGAGTGTGAGCCCGGACTGCCAGAGGCCTTGAACCCGCCTCGGTTCCACGCTTCCATGCGCCATGTTCAGGACCTTCCGAGGCGGCCAGAGCGGGGGTTGGCGCATCACCTCGATTTCGCCTGTCACGGGCGAGCCCCTCGCCTTCATGCCGGCACTGTCGGTCACCGACAGCGAGGCCATCGCGCTGCCGCTGGTGCCCTCGCGCAATGCCTGGCGCCTGGTCGGTGTCGCGAGCAGCTTGCGCTACACCGAGCGCGCCGAGAAGCAGCAGCTCACGGCCGTGCAGGCCAGCCTCGGCCGGCTGGAAGCAACCAGCGCGGCGCTGATCCCGATCCGCAAGTCGCAGGCCTGGTGGGATCTGACCCAGGAAGAGCGCCGCAGGATATTTGAAGACAAGTCGCATCACATCGCGAGCAGCCTGCGCTTCCTGCCCGCGATCGCGCGCCAGCTCTATCATTGCCGCGACCTCGGCGGGCCCTTCGATTTCCTGACCTGGTTCGAATTCGCGCCCGCCCACGCCTCGCTGTTCGAGGAGCTGGTCGGGCTGCTTAGGCGCACCGAGGAATGGACCTATGTCGAGCGCGAGGTCGATGTGCGCGCGGTGAAGGAAGTGCTGTCGGCCTAGTGACCGAGGAAGCGGCCGGATTCGATGCGCGGCAGATCGGTGACGGGCCAGTTGTAGATGTAAGTCCAGGCCGGCGCCGTCACCCCGTCCGCGCCTGTTACGTCGACCAGCTGGCGCAGATATTCGGTCGGCTCCGGAAAGCCCTCGCCGCAGGCCTCGTACATGTCGAGCTCGCGCAACAGCTCGTCGGGCACGCACAGCTGGAAGAGTTCGCCGTGGACGCGGTCGGACGGCCCATCGGAGAGCAGCAGCCCCGGATAATGCTTCACCAGAACGAGCCGGCCGCGGCAGGTCGCTTCACTGATGAAATCAGCGTGGCCCGCAAGCAGCCGCGCCATCGGATGGTCGAAGCCGCGCATCAGCGTGCCGTAGACGAAAAGACGATCGGAGGTCATGAAGGCTCTATAGCTACGAATTCTGCAGAGCGACAGCGCCACACATTCCACTGTCGCCCTGGCGAAAGCCAGGACGACGACGGTGAGCGGCTACGAGACTTCCGCCTCCAGCTCCTCGCCGCTGCGCTGCTCGTCCGACACCACCCTGATGGTGACGTCCATGGCGTCGAACGCGCCCGCGGGGCCGATATAGACGCCGTGCAGCGGGATCGCCTGGCGCGGATCGCGTGCGACCGCGACGCGGATGAGGTCGCGGGTGCCGACGATGCCATTGGTCGGATCGAACTCGATCCAGCCCGCGCTCGGCAGGTAGACCTGCACCCAGGCATGCGTCGAACCACCGCCGACATGGCGCTGCTCGATATCCTCCGGCAGGAAGATGTAGCCGGAGACGAATCGTGCGGCGATGCCGAGATGGCGCAGCGCCTCGATCATGAACAGCGCGTAATCGCGGCAGGTCCCGCTACCGGACTGCAAGGTGTCGAGCGGATGCTGCGTGCCCAGCTCGTGGCGCTTGCGGTATTTAAACCGCTCGCGGATGCCGTGGGTCATGCCGCTCAGGATCTTGAAGGTCGGCGTCGGCGCGTCCTCGTCGAGAAAGCCGCGCGCCCATTCCGCGATCTCGCCGTCGGGATCGGTGTATTGCGGCGTGATGTAGTGGACGAGGTCGGGAAACTCCTCGTCGTCATAGGCGAACGGATAGAAATAGGCCGAGTCGTCCGGCGTCAGCGCGAACTCCTCGACTGGATTGTGCTCGACGGTGACGTGCCAGTCGAAGACCAACGTGTCCGCGCGCTCGTCAAAATTCGCGATCGCGACGGAATTGCCGAACACGTCGTGAATCCAGTGCAGCGACATCGGCTCCGGCGAGATCTCGAGCCTGGAGTCGAGCACGCGCAGATCATGGCCGTCGCGCGGACGCAGCATGATCCTGTGCTCGCCGAACGCCACGGGGCGGGTGTAGCGATATTCGGTCTTGTGATGAATCGTCAGCAGCGGCATCGTCAGGCAATCATGGTGAGGTCGGGCGGACCAATCTATAGCAATCCCGCCCGATTCTTCGGGGTGACTGCTGTTTCATTAGGCAATCAGGATGGCTTTAGACACAATCGAGGCGACCAATCAACTCCTCAGCGAGGGTGACGTCCCCCCGGTGCACGAGGTGAATGCGCAAGGGACATCGCCCTTTTTGCTCACCTCGGACCACTACGGGCGGGTATTGCCGCGCGCGCTTGGCGATCTCGGCGTCGCGGGAGGCGAGCTGACGCGGCATATCGCCTGGGACATCGGCATCGCGGGTGTCGCCGACCGGCTGGCAGAGATGCTGGGCGCACATCTGATCGCCCAGCGCTATTCGCGGCTGGTGATCGACTGCAACCGCCCGCCCGGCGCCGTGAGCTCGATCCCCCTGATTTCCGAAGCAACCGCGATCCCGCGCAACGAGGGAATTTCGGAGCAGGAGCGCACAGCGCGCCGGCGCGAGATTTTCGAGCCCTATCACCGCCGTATCGATGCCGCGATCGGCCGCCGCGTGCACGACAAGCGGCCGACGGTGCTGGTGTCGCTGCACAGCTTCACCCCCGTTTACGCCGGCGTCGCGCGTCCCTGGCACATCGGCGCGCTTTACAATCGGGACACCGTGCTGCCGCGGCGGCTGCTCAGGCATCTGCGCAGAGAGAGCGATCTCGTCGTCGGCGACAACGAGCCCTACGCGGTCAACGACCTCACCGACTACACCATTCCCGTGCACGGCGAGGGCCGCGGCATCGTCAACACCGGCATCGAGATCCGCCAGGATCTGATCGCCGACCAGTCCGGCCAGCAACAATGGGCCGAGCGGTTGGCGGGGATTTTTGCGGAGATCGAGCTGGAGCTGCGGGCAGAGAGGCTTATCGACTAGCCCGATGGCGGTTATTTTGCCCTGGTCAGCGCCAGCCAGATGCCGCCGCCGATCATGAAGCCGCCGGAGATGCGCGACATCATGCGGGTGCGGCGGGCCGAAAAGAACTTACGGGCCCGCCCCGCGGCGATGGCGTAGAGCGCGTCCGTCATCACCGCAGTGACCATGAAGGTTGCACCCAGCAGCGCGACCTGCGGGAAGTGGTCGCGATTCATGTCCATGAACTGCGGGATGAAGGCGCCGAAGAACACCAGCACCTTCGGGTTCGACAGCAGCACCAGGAAACCTTGCAGGAAGAATCCGCCGCGCGGCGGCGCCGGCGGCTGGTCCACATTGACGCCCTCGACCGGCGCCCAGATCAGCTTGACCCCGAGCCAGACCAGATAGGCGGCGCCGGCAAAGCGCACCCAGTCGAACCAGTAGCCCATGGTCGCCATCAGCGAGGTCAGGCCGACCGCGACGATGCCGATGACGATGGCAAGACCGGCCTGCGCGCCGGCCACATTGGTCAACGCCGCACGCGTGCCGTGGCGCAGCCCGTTGGCGATGACGAGCGTGACGATCGGCCCCGGCAGCAGCGCCAGCGCGATGCAGGCGGCAAGGAAGGCGAGATAGGCTTGCAGAGACATCATGGGGAGGACTCGCTGAGAGCGGTTTTGAGCATTAATGCATGACACTCAATGTCCGTCCAGCGCCGCAGCCCCCACGTCTTCATCTCCGGCGTCTGCAGGAACACGAGCACCGCGCGCTGCATCACCGTCTTGACATGCAACCATTTGGTTGCCTATTATCGTCACCATGGATGAGGTCTTCAAAGCGCTCGCCGATGCGTCACGACGGTCGCTGCTCGACAGGCTTCACACCAGGAACGGCCAGACGCTGAACGAACTCTGCGAAGGCCTCGCGATGACGCGCCAGGCGGTGACCAAGCACCTTGCGATTCTGGAACAGGCCAATCTGGTCACGACCATCAGGCACGGCCGCGAGAAGCTGCACTATCTCAATCCAGTTCCGATCCATCAGATCGGCGAACGCTGGATCAAGAAATTCGAGCGCGGCAAGCTCGCCGCACTCGGCGAGTTGAAACGCCAGTTGGAGAAGCGCGATGAGTAAGCCGCAATTCGTCTATGTCACCTACATCGAGACCACGCCAACGAGGCTGTGGGAGGCGCTGACATCAAGCGAGTTCACCAAGCAATATTGGTTCGGCGCCGAGGTCAGGTCCGACTGGAAAATCGGCTCCCCTTTCGCGCTGCTGCTGGACGGCGAGACCACCGATTCCGGCGAAATCCTCGAAGCCGATCCGCCGCGGCGGTTGTCCTACAGCTTCAAGCACCAGAAATACGAAGAGCTGCGCGGCGAACCGATCTCGCGCGTCGTGTTCACCATCGAACCGTTCGGCTCGCTCGTGCGTTTGACCGTGCTGCATGACGGCTTCGTCGAAGGCGGCAAATATCTCGGCGCCGTTTCCAACGGCTGGCCGGCGATCCTGTCCGGTCTCAAGAGCCTGCTGGAACGCGGCAAAGTGCTGGCCATTCCGCGCGCAGCCCTCAACAAGGGATTCGATGCAAAATGAACCTCGATCAGTTCAAGCCGCTCACCGTCTACACGATCTACATCGCCGCGACGCCGGACAAGGTGTGGGAGGCGCTGACCTCCGCCGAGTTCAGCCGCAAATACTTTTCCGGCTTTGCGGTTGAAATGGAGCCCAGACTCGGCGGCAAATTCATCGTGCGCGCGCCTGACGGGTCGGAACACATCTCAGGCGATGTGTTCGAATACGATCCGCCGAACAGGCTGACGGTGACGTGGAACGTCAACTGGCCCGACCTCGTCGCAAAGCTCGGCACCACGCTTGTCACTTACGAGATCGAACAAGCCGGCGAGGCCGTCCGCCTCACCATGAGCGAACGTCACGACCGCCCGCTCAGCGACGACATCCTTTCCGGCGGCCGCACCGGCTGGCCCGCAATCCTATCGGGGCTGAAGAGCCTGCTGGAAACGGGCAAGGCGCCGCAGATCAAGATGGCGCCGCCGGCGCAGATGCTGGAAGCGTTGAAGGCGATGGGGATCAAGACGCCGTAGCGGACGAACCCTGCGCCGTCACCGCTTCTTCTTCACCGGCGGATTGATTTCGTCGATCTTGCGACTGCAATCCGCTTCCGAAACGTGCGGGCCCGAGACAAAGGTCCCGCTGACCTTGATCGCGTACCAGCCCGACTCGACGCCGAGCCGGAGCGCTTCTTCTGTCTTGACGTGCCGTGGCGAGAGAGCTTGCATCGGTTGAGTTTGCATCGGGTGCTTTCGGTTGGCGTTCGATCTCATGATCGAATCGCGGTGAAACCTTCAGGCGTCCGCGGCACGGGCGTGCCGCGGACGCCTCACCGCTGGAGCGGGCAATCTGCGCAACGACCGCTGTTGCGACGTCGCGATGAGTCGGCTCCGCCAGTGCGAGGGAATGAGGCGCTTCACGTCGCGCGAATAGTCGTGGCGCTGCATATGCGCAGAGACGACAGGTTCTTTCCGACGTTGTCGGCACCGTGCGCGCAATCGCCGCAATTAGCTATCGTTTTCTCGCCCGTGCCGCGCTTTTGAAGCGCTAATTGCCGTTCGCGACCGAATAAGCCGTCGAAGCCTTGTGATCGGCCGCTTCGTAGCCATGTTGGGAGCTTAGCCAAGGGAAAAACGTATGAAGCTCCGCGTCGGGTTTGAGATGCTATACGAATTCCCGCAACCGACGCCTATGATCATGGTGTTAGGCACGCACTTCACCCGCGCCTCCGATGTCATCGTGCCCGACCTGGTGACCACGAGACCCTCGGTGCCGATCACTCCCTATCGCGACCTCTTCGGCAATTGGTGCAGCCGTATCGTAGCGCCGGCCGGCACCTTTCGCCTTGCCGGCGATGGGGTCGTGAGCGACAGCGGCCTGCCCGACCCAGCGTTTCCGAACGCAGTTCAGCACGCCGTCGAGGCGCTGCCGACCGACACGCTCGTCTATCTGCTCGGCAGTCGCTACTGCGAGACCGATCGCCTGTCGGATATCGCGTGGAAATTGTTCGAGCACACGCCGCCCGGCTGGGCGCGGGTCCAGGCCATCTGCGATTTCGTTCATCGTCACATCGCCTTCGGCTATGAGCACGCGCGCGCAACCAAGACGGCGCGGGAAGTCTACGACGAAGGAAAGGGTGTGTGCCGCGACTATGCTCATCTTGCCATCGCGTTCTGCCGCTGCATGAACATCCCGGCGCGCTACTGCACCGGCTATCTTAGCGACATCGGCACGCCGAAGCCCTGGGCCGCGGGAGATTTCGCCGGCTGGTTCGAGGCTTATCTCGGCGGAAGCTGGCACATGTTCGATCCCCGCAACAACACGCCGCGGATCGGCCGCGTGCTGATCGCGCAGGGACGCGATGCCGCGGACGTCCCGATCACCCAGACCTTCGGTCCGAATAAGCTGCTCAATTTCAAGGTATGGACCGACGAGGTTGCCTGATGACAGACAGCAGCGTTGCGCTTAGCGCCGATGAATTTGCGTCGTTGGCCGAGATCGGCAAGGGCAAGGCGCAAGGCGAAATTCCGCAAGCGCACGGCGAGCGGCTGACCAACCTCGGTTATGCGATCAGGCGCCTCGGTGAACTCGAACTGACCTCATCAGGCGAGCGCCGGCTGGCAACGGGCGAATAGCTCGCTGGCGTTGCGTCCGGCTCGCTGTTACGCCACCGGCACCACGATCCGCCGATAAAGATGCCAGGTCGCGTGCCCGAGCACGGGCAGCGTCACCACCAGCCCCAGAAAATACGGCAGCGCCGAGACGATCAGGACCATCACGATCACCGCGGCCCAGCCAATCATCGGCAGCGGGCTGGCGACGACCGCGCGCACGCTCGTCACCATCGCCGTGACGAAATCGACCTCACGATCGAGCAGCAGCGGAAACGACACCACGGTCAGCGAAAACAGGATCAACGACAGCACCGCGCCGACCGCGTTGCCGATGCCGAGGAACAGCAAGCCCTCGTTCGTGGTCAGCACCACCGTCATGAACTCCTGCAGGCTCGGGAACGAGGCATGCAGGCCGAGCAGCAGCGCGATCAGAAGCCGCACCTGATACATCCAGACCACGAAGACGAACAGCGTGACGAAGGCCATCCAGCCGATCTCGCTGCGCGCGCGCACGGCCGACCAGATCGCGCCGGGCGAGACGGGCTCGCCGCGCTCGCGGCGACGGCTGACTTCATAGAGCCCGATCGCCACGAATGGCCCGAGCAGCGCGAAGCCGGCGGCCAGCGGATAGACCAGATAGACCATGCCGAACGCGGTGAAGCACAGCATGATGGCAATGCCGCCGGCGGCGTAGAGCGCACCGAAGCAGAGGCCGTAAAGCGGCAGCGCCTGGAAATCACGCAGGCCCTCGACCAGCGCCTCGGCGATGTCGGTCGCCGCGACGGGACGCACCACCGGATCGACCTTGCCCGAAATGGACATCAGCTCCCTCCTCCTTAACCGGTGCGATCTCCGTCGCACGCGGATGACCTCGATCTTAGAGTCCCCGCGGCCGGCGCGCACGCGCGAGTTGACGGCCGGACGACGGTATCCCGAGGCCGCCGGCGCAGACCCGGGAAAGCCATCGCGCCGTCGGCGGCGCTCCTTTCGAGAAGCTCATCCGTGCTGCAACTAGCTCGAAATCTTTCCCCGTCGAGGACATTTTCGGCCCGTTGCCTATGGACTGAGCGGAGGGTGGTGCCGCAAATTGGGTCCTTGAACGAGCGCGCGATGACCAGATTGGACCGTCCGACCGATGAGCTTGCGTACCCGGCTACTGATACTCGTCATCGCGGCCATGCTGGTGCCGGCGAGCCTCGTCGGGCTGCGTTTCGTGCAGAACCGGAGCAGTGAAATCAACGCCGCCCTGGCCAATCTGGCGGCCTCGGCCGACGACATTGCCAGCGATCTGAGTGAGAAGATTCAAGGGACCGCGCAGCTTCACTACGGTCTGGCCCGCGCACGCGACCTCGACACGCGCGACAAGGCGGCATGCTCTGCGTTTCTATCGGACGTGCGCGAGGAATACCCTCAGTTCACGGGAATCCTGACCATCGACCCTGACGGCAGCCTGTTCTGCGACTCGCTGCGGACCAACCGCACCCTCGATCTGAGGGATCGCGCCTATTTCAAGCAGGCCCTGGTCTCGCGTAGCGTCGTGGTTGAGCCGGTATTCGGCCGGCTGACCGGAATATCGGTGCTCCAGATCGCATATCCGGTGCGATCGGAGGCGGGCGCGCTGAAGCTGGTGCTGCTCGCCTCGTTCAACCTGCGCAAATTCGCCGAGTATCACCACAAGCGGCTGCTCGCCGAGAAGGATGTCCTGCTCATCGACGCCAAGGGCACCGTTCTCGTCGCCCCCTCGACAGCCGGCTGGACCGCGCCCGTGGGCGCGTCGATTGCGGGATCCGACCTGCTCCGCTTCGCGACGGCTCCCGATCAAAATGCATTTCAGGAAGTGACCGATCGCGACGGCCGCACGCAGGTCTGGGCCGTCGCCCACTCGCCTTCGATCCGTGATGCCGGCCTCTACATCCTGGTCGGACGCTCCAAGGACGGACTGGTCGCGGCGGCGAATCGCCGGCTCTACGAGGACATGGCGATCCTCGCGGTGGCCTTGCTGCTGCTGCTGGCCGGCGTATGGATCCTCGCGACCGTGAGCGTGGGGCGCCAGGTCGGGCGGCTCGCCAACATGGCGAAGAGACTCGGGCTCGGCGATCTCAGCGCCCGAATTCCCCCTCCCCATCCGCGCGGCGAGCTGGGCGGATTGATGACCCTGCTCAACAGCACCGCCGAGTCGCTCGAGCAGCAACGCGCGGCCATCGCGGACCTCAACCAGAAGCTCAGCCAATCCCAGAAGATGGAGGCCATGGGCCAGCTCACCGGCGGCGTGGCGCATGACTTCAACAATCTCCTCACCGTCATTCTCGGCAATTCGGAGCACCTTGCCGACAGGCTGGCGGGGAACAAGGAGTTGCACCGGATCGCCGGCGACATCGCGACGGCCGCCGAGCGCGGCTCCGACCTGACGCGGAGCCTGCTCGCCTTCGCGCGCAAGCAGCCCCTGAGGCCGCGAGAGATCGACATCGGCGAGAAGCTTAAGGAGATGGAACACTTGTTGCGCCGCCCCTTGGGCGAGCACATCGAATGCACCTTCGCGCTCGCACCGGACCTGTGGTTGATCAGCATCGATCCCGGCCAGCTGACGACTGCGCTGCTCAATCTCGTGCTCAACGCGCGCGATGTCATGCAGTTGGGCGGCAGGCTGACGATCGAGGCGCGCAATGTCTCGCTCGGTGAATCCGACTTGGACATCAATGGCGAACCGCGACCCGGCGACTATGTCATGGTGGCCGTGACCGACACCGGCAGCGGCATGACCGCCGAGGTGGCGAGCCGGGCGTTCGAGCCGTTCTTCACCACCAAGGAGGTCGGCAAGGGGACCGGGCTCGGCCTGAGCATGGTCTACGGGTTTGTTCGACAGTCCGGCGGGCTGGTGCAGATGCAGTCCGCACCGAGACAAGGCAGCACCGTCAGGCTGTTCTTTCCCCGCCTGGCGACACCGCCAAACGAGGACGCCTCACCCGCCGAAGGGATCGTCACGCGCGAAGGAAGCGAGACCATTCTCGTCGTCGAGGACGACGACATGGTTCGGACTTATGTCGAAAGCGAGCTGAAGACGCTCGGCTACCGCGTCATCACGGCCGCAAGCGGCCCGGCAGCGCTCGACGTGTTGCGCCAGTCCGGCGACATCGACCTGCTGTTCAGCGACGTCGTGATGCCCGGCGGCATGTTCGGGCCGGAGCTTGCCAGGCAAGCAATCCAGTTGCGGCCCGGGCTCAAGGTGCTCTTCACCTCCGGCTACAGCCAAAATCCGGTCAAGGCGCCCGATGGAATCGGCGATGCCCGCATCCTGACCAAGCCGTTCCGGCGGCGAGACCTCGCCGCGATGCTGCGGTCCGCGCTGTCGACGCCGCAGCGGTGAGATGACGATGTGCTCTACCCGAGCGCTCGCAGCTCGCGCCGCAGCACCTTTCCGGTGGCGGTCATCGGCAATGTCTCCGCGAACTCCACGAAGCGCGGGTATTCGTGGGCGGCGAGCTGCACCTTGACGAACTCCTGGATCTCGCGCGCGAGCGCGCCGCCGGCGGCAAAGCCCGGGCGCAGCACGATCCAGGCCTTGATCGATTCGGTGCGGATCGGATCGGGAATGCCGACCACCGCCGCCATCGCCACTGCCGGATGCTTCATCAGCGTGTGCTCGATCTCGGACGGACCGACGCGATAACCGGCGGTGGTGATGACGTCGTCCTCGCGGCTGACGTACCAGAAGTAACCGTCCTCGTCCTGAATGCCGAGATCGCCGGTGAGCAGGAACTCGCCGGCATATTTCTTCGCCGTCGCCTCCGGATTGCGCCAGTATTCCAGCATCGTGCAAGGACAGGGTTGGCGCACGCCGATGATGCCGCGCTGGCCAGGTGGCTGCTCCTCGCCTCTGTCGTTGACGATGCGAACATCGAAACCCGGCGTCGCCTTGCCCATCGAACCGGGGCGGATCGGAAACAGATTCGCGTTGCTGCCGATCACGAGATTGCATTCGGTCTGGCCAAACACCTCATGCGCGTCGATGCCGAAAGTCTCGCGCACCCATCCGAGCAGCTCGCCGCCGAGGGACTCGCCGCCGGTAAAGATGCTGCGCAGCCTGACGCCCGGATGCGTCACGCCGGCCTGCCGCATCAGCTTCAGCGCGGTCGGCGGCAGGAAGACATTGCGCACGCCGAGATCGGCCATCATCTGCATCGCCGCTTGCGGCTCGAACTTTCGCGCGCGGTGGCCGACCAGAGGAATGCCGTGATACCAGAACGCGAACAGGCCGTTGATGAGGCCGCCGATCCAGGCCCAGTCTGCCGGCGTCCACATCAGATCGCCGGGGCGCGGCAGGAAGTTGTGGCACATCTCGACATTGGGGAGATGTCCGAGCACGACGCGGTGGGCGTGCAGCGCGCCCTTCGGATTGCCCGTCGTGCCCGAGGTGTAGATGATCAGCGCGGGATCGTCCGCAGACGTGTCCACCAGCCTGAACTCGGGCGATGCCGCCTTGACCGAATTCCAGAACGATGTCGTGCCCGCCGGCGTTCGTTCGCCAACGATGTAGACATTCTTCAGCTCCGGCAGACGGTCGCGAATCTTCGAAAGCTTCTCCCAGCCCGCCTTGTCGGTGACGATCGCCTTGGCCTGCGAGTTCGACAGACGGAATTCCAGCGCGTCTTCGCCGAACAGCGCGAACAGCGGAATGGAGATCATCGCCGAACGGAACGCGGCCATATGCGCGATCGGCAGCTCAAGCGACTGCGACAGGAACACCGCGACGCGGTCGCCGCGGGCAAGACCATCTGCCTTCAGCACATTGGCGAAGCGGCGCGACATCTCCGCAACCTCGTCAAAGGATGTGCGCGTGATGGCGCCGTTCTCGTCGACATAGACCAGCGCGAGCCGGCCGGTGCCGTCGGCGTGGCGATCGCAGCAGGCCTCCGCCATATTGAAGCGCGCCGGGATCTCCCAGCGGAAATTGCTGTAGAGTTCGTCGTAAGTGCTGGCTTCGGTGAGCATGGCTGCGGGCGTTTCCACGATCTCGGCGTCATGGCCGGACTTGTTCCGGCCATCCACGTTCTTGTTTGGCCCCAGTTTAAGGACGTGGATGCCCGGGACAAGCCCGGGCATGACGGCTGTGGCTACCGCACCGTCCGGAAGAACTTTCTGACCTCGCCGACATACAGCTCCGGCTGCTCGAATGCGGCGAAATGGCCGCCCTTCTCCATCTCGCTCCAATGCGTGATGTTGTGAAAGTTCGGCTCCATCCAGCGCCGCACCGGCGTGATGATCTCCTTGGGGAAGACAGCCACGCCCGTCGGCACCTTGACGACCGGCGAGGTCCGGCGCTTGCCGAAGCTTTCCCAATAGAGCCGCGCAGACGAGGTCGCCGTCTCCGTCGCCCAGTAGAGCATGACGTTGTCGAGCAGCTCGTCCTTGGTGAAGATGTTTTCGGGATGACCGTTGCAATCGGTCCAGGCCCAGAATTTTTCCAGAATCCAGGCCGCCTGTCCGCTCGGCGAATCGGTCAGAGCGTAACCGAGTGTCTGCGGCCGCGTCGATTGCTGCTTCGAATAGCCGGAGTCGAGGTCGACATAATGCTTGAGGCCGGCGAGCGCGCGCTTCTCTTCCGGCGTCGGTTCGCCCTCGACTTTCGGCGCGGCGTTGAAGGCGAGCGTGACGTGGATGCCGGCGCAATGCTCGCCGTCCTGCATGCCAAGCGAGGTCGTCACCGCCGAGCCCCAGTCGCCGCCCTGCGCGCCATAACTAATATAGCCGAGCCGATCCATCAGCTTGGCCCAGGTCGCGGCGATACGATCGACGCCCCAGCCGGTGGTGTTCGGTTTGCCGGAGAACCCAAAGCCCGGCAGCGACGGACAGACGACATGGAAAGCATCGGCGGGATTGCCGCCATGCGCGACAGGATCGACCAGCGGCGCGATCACCTTCTGGAATTCGACGATCGAGCCGGGCCAGCCATGGGTGATGATCAGCGGCAGCGCCGACGGCTCCTTCGAGCGCACATGCAGGAAGTGGATGTCGAGCCCGTCGATCTCGGTGGTGAACTGCTCGAAGCGGTTGAGTTTTGCCTCGCGCGCGCGCCAGTCGTAGCCATCAGCCCAATAGGCGCAGATCTCCTGGATCCATGCCAGCGGCGCACCCTGCCTCCAGTCGGAGACGAGCTCCGCCTCCGGCCAGCGCGTGCGGGCCAGGCGCGATTTGAGGTCGGTGAGAATGTCGTCGCTGATGGCGACGCGGAACGGCTTGATGGCGGTCATGGGAGAGGCCCTGCTCATCGGAGGTTCGTCATGGCCGGGCTCGTCCCGGCCATCCACGTTCTTTTTCTTCATTCTGAAGAACGTGGATGCCCGGCACAAGGCCGGGCATAACGGGATGATAGTCTGTCAGCTCCTGGCAAACCTTTCGGCGCGGCCGTCTAGCCCGTCAGAGCAGCCTTCACCAAACCGGAGGCCTTGCCGAAATCCATCTGGCCGGCGTACTTCGTCTTCAGCACGGCGATCACCTTGCCCATGTCCTTCATGCCGGCGGCGCCGGTCTCGGCGATCGCGTCCGAGATCGCCTTCTTGACGTCGTCGTCCGACATCTGCTTCGGCAGATACGCCGAGATCACCGCGATCTCCTCGCGCTCCTGCGCCGCGAGCTCGGCACGGCCGCCCTTCTCGTAGAGCTCGACCGATTCCTGGCGTTGCTTGATCATCTTCTGAAACACGCCGAGCAGATCCGCGTCCGACAGCGGCGGCTTGCCGCTGCCGCGCGCCTCGATGTCGGCGTTCTTGATGGTCGAATTGACCATGCGCAGCGTGGACAGCTTGCGCTCTTCCTTGGCCTTCATGGCCTCCTTGACCGCATTGTTGATGTCGTCGCGCAGCATGATCGTGCTCCCCTAGAATATCCGAGGCCTGATCTAGGCCGTTCGCGGCCCTGAGACAACCGGGGGTCCCAGCCATTCGACCAGCGCGCGCACCGTCGCCGCGGGCTGCTCCGGCTGCGGCAGATGTCCGCAATTCTCCAAAACGACGAGCCTTGCACCGGCAATGCCCTCCGCCATCTCCTTCGAGAATGCGTTGGGAATCGTTTTGTCCGCATCGCCCGTCAGCACCAACGTCGGGCATTTGACCGTCGCGAGCGTCCGCCGTGAATCCACCCGCGCGATGATCGCGGTCTGCTGTCGCAGATAGCCTTCGACGCCGACGTCCTCGCCCTGCTCATGCACGAGCTGGCGAATACCGGCATCGTCGCGGCGCGACGGATGCACCAGTTCGGGAAACATCTCCTCGCGCGCGGCACGCAGCTCGCCGCGCCTGGCCCGCTCCATCAGGCCGCGCCGGCGCGCGGTCGCCTCCTCCGCGTCGGGCCGCGCCTGAGTGTTGATCAACGCGAGCCTGGCCACCCGCTCGGGCGCCTGGCGCATGATCTCGAGGGCGATGTAGCCGCCCATGGAATGGCCGGCGAGCGCGAAGCGCGGCGGCGCCTCGCTCAGCACCCGCCGGGCGATTGCCGCCATGCTGTCGTCGCGAATATGGTTGGCGACCATCACCGGGCCGAACCGCCACAGCGCTGGGATGACCGGCGCATAGATCCGGGCCGAGGAAGCTAATCCCGGAACCAGCAGAATCGGCGTCGTCTGGTCCATTATTGCCTCCCAAGCCCCGGAACTTGCCGGAAATTATGCCGCGGAGCTTAGGGGCCCAAGGCGACCTGTCAAATATGCAAAAACGCATGTGAATCGGCGCATCTCCGCTTTGACGCCGGCGCCCGCGGAGACTATGAACCGGGCTCATGACACAACATGATAACGATCCCGCCTGGCCGGACCACAAACCGACCGCGCTGTTGGTGCTTGCCGATGGCACGGTGCTGGAAGGCTTTGGCCTTGGCGCCGAAGGCCAAGCCGTCGGCGAGGTCTGCTTCAACACCGCGATGACCGGCTATGAGGAGATCCTCACCGATCCCTCCTATGCCGGCCAGCTCATCACCTTCACGTTCCCCCATATCGGCAACGTCGGCACCAATGACGACGACATCGAGACGGTGAACATGGCCGCGACGCCCGGCGCGCGCGGCGTGATCCTGCGCACCGCGATCACCGATCCCTCGAACTACCGCGCCACCAAGCACCTCGACCAGTGGCTGAAGGCCCGCGGCATCATCGGCCTCTCCGGCATCGACACCCGCGCGCTGACCGCGCTGATCCGCAACAAGGGCATGCCCAACGCCGTGATCGCGCACGCCAGGGATGGCGAGTTCGACCTGCACGGCCTGAAGGAAGAAGCGCGCGAATGGCCGGGCCTCGAGGGCATGGACCTCGTTCCGATGGTCACCTCGGGCCAGCGCTTCACCTGGGACGAGACGCCCTGGCTCTGGGAGAAGGGCTTTGGCCGTCAGGACAAGCCTGAGTTCAACGTGGTCGCCATCGATTACGGCATCAAGCGCAACATTCTGCGCCTGCTCGCCGGCGTCGGCTGCAAGATCACGGTGGTGCCGGCAACGACGTCATCCGAGGACATCCTGGCGATGAAGCCGGACGGCGTGTTCCTGTCCAACGGTCCCGGCGATCCGGCCGCGACCGGCAAATATGCCGTGCCCGTGATCCAGGACGTGATCAAGTCGGGCACGCCGACTTTCGGAATTTGCCTCGGCCATCAGATGCTCGGCCTCGCCGTCGGCGCCAAGACCAAGAAGATGCACCAGGGCCACCACGGCGCCAATCATCCCGTCAAGGACGAGACCACCGGCAAGGTCGAGATCACCTCGATGAACCACGGCTTTGCCGTGGACGAGAGCACCCTGCCGACGGGCGCAACCCAGACCCACATCTCGCTGTTCGACGGCTCCAATTGCGGCATCCAGCTCGACGGCAAGCCGGTGTTCTCGGTGCAGTACCACCCCGAGGCCTCGCCGGGTCCGCGCGACTCGCACTATCTGTTCCAGCGTTTTGCGGACCTGATGCGGCAGAAGAAGAGCGCGTAAGTCGCGCGCTCTTTCGCAACTAACGTCATGACAAAAAGCCCGGGCCTGGTCCCGGGCTTTTTTCGTCAAAGGAACGCCGCTCAACTCCTATCGTTGATCCCTGCTACGCTCACGCAGGAGCCCTTTATGTCCGTCGTTCGCAACAATGCCGAGCCGCTCGCCATCGTGTTTGAGGATGACGGGCTCGTACCGAACAATATCCTCCCCTTCCTGGTCTACCAGGCCGCGGTGAAGCTTGATTCCAGACAGCCGGAAGAGACGATCGAACGCTTGTTCGAAGCGAACGGCTGGGGCGGCACGTGGCGCAATGGCGTCTTCGACTATCTGCATTATCACGCGACGGTGCACGAGGTGCTCGGTGTTGCGCGTGGCAGCGCGCGCGTGCGCTTCGGCGGCGACCATGGCCAGGAGCTGGAGATCAAGGCCGGCGACGTCGCGATCCTGCCCGCCGGCACAGGTCACCAACGCATCAAGGCCAGCGCGGACTTCTGCGTGATCGGCGCCTATCCGCCGGGTGCGAAGATGGAGGTCACCCGCGCAACACCGGAGAACCACGCGAAAGCGCTGAAGACGATTCCAAACGTCGCGCTGCCGCCGGCCGATCCGGTGACGGGGAAGGACGGGGCGTTGATGCGGTTGTGGCTGTAGCTACAAGCAAGGTGATGTAGGGTGGGTTAGCGAAGCGTAACCCACCTCTTCTGTTTCCGCGGAGGCAGACGTGGTGGATTACGCCTGCGGCTAATCCACCCTACGACCTATCCTACGCCTCGTTCGCACCTTCCTGTCTTGTGGCTTCGAACAGGAACCAGGTGCGGCGCTCGGTCTCGTCGATGAAGTTTTCGAGGATGCTGGCGCTGGCGACGTCACCGGCGTCGTCGCAGACCTCGTGCGCCTTGCGCATTGCCGCGGCGACATGCTTGTTGTCCTGCATCAGCTCGCGCAGCATCTCGCGGGGCGGGACATAGTCTTCGTTGTTGTCCTTGATGGTCTGGAGCTTGGCGATCTGCCCGATCGATTTCAGCGTGGTGCCGCCGATCTTGCGGACGCGCTCGGCGAGCTGGTCGGTGGTGGCGAAGATCTGGTCGGACTGTTCGTCGAGCAGCAGATGATAATCGCGGAAATGCCGGCCGCTGATGTGCCAGTGGAAATTCTTGGTCTTTAGATACAGCGCGAAGGCGTCGGCCAGAAGGACGTTGAGCGCCTCCGAAACCTTGTTGACGGCCTGGGACGAAAGATCGGTGGGAGTGTCGAGGTCGGGCGAGACCTTTTGTGGGGCTTTGCTCACGGGAAACCTTCCTGTTAGGACGCAGACATTGACGGCGCGCCGCCGCACCCCTAACGCAGGCGGGCAGCGCCGGTTCCTGCAGCGGAACCGTTTGGCGGGGGCCCTCGACGACCATGGACGATTGGATCGATTACTACGACTCGACGCATACGATCTATGTCAGCAAGCTGCATCGCGACTTGCACTTCCAGATCATCGCGCGGGACATCATCGGCTACATCTCCTCGCCCGAGGCGACCGTGCTCGACTATGCCTGCGGCGAGGCGCTGTCGGCTAGCCAGGTCGCAGCGGCCTGCGGCAAGTTGATCCTCGCCGAGCCCGCGCCCGGCGTGCGCGGCCGGTTGATCTCGCGGTTTGCCCCGAACACGAAAATCCGCGTCCGGTCGCTCGACGACGTCCACAACATGCAGGAGCAGTCGATCGATCTCGTCGTGATGAACTCGGTCGCGCAATACATGGCGCCGGACGAGCTCGACGCCGCACTTCTCAACTTCCGCCGCATCCTAAAGCCCTCGGGCAAGCTCGTGCTGGGCGACATCCTCCAGCCCAATGTCGGCATGTTCAGGGACGTCACAGCGCTACTCAGCTTCGGCCTTCGTCACGGCTTTTTGAAAGATGCGCTGATCGGGCTGATCAGCACCGCATTGTCGGATTACCGTCAGCTGCGCACGCGCATCGGGCTGCAGCGCTACAGTGAGGAGGAGATCACCGCCAAGCTCAAGGCAGCCGGCTTCACGGTCCAGCGCGCTCACCGCAATATCGGCCACAATAGCTGGCGCATGACGTTCGTCGCGCGGCCGCCGTTGGTCCGTTGAGCTTCGTGAATCCGTTAAGCATAACGCCTGCCTGAGGTGGCTTGTCGCACCCCGATCAGTAATGATCGTCGCGGCCCGGTGGCGGAAGTGTCTACGCGAGGGCGATGCATCGCTCTTTATCCTGGTTCAAATCCAGGCCGGGTCTCCAGCCTTCGCTGGCTCCGCCAGCTTCGGCTCGGCGAGCCCTATCGTGGCGAAGGCTGCCGCGGCGAAGCCGAAGGGCGAAGCCGGGCGATTGGCGCACAATCTCTCAACTTCAATCTGCCTCAACCACATCGCGCTGCGACAGCAGCTGCAGCCGGTCCGCCTCCTTGGCGGCCGAGCTGATCACTGCATCGAGCAGACCCGGAAAGCGTGCGTCCAGATCATCGCGGCGCAGCCGCACGAAGCGGTTGGTGCCGGCGACGCGGGTCTGCATCAGGCCGCATTCGCGTAGCTTGGCGAAGTGATAGGCGAGATTCGACTTGCCGCTGAGCGCGTTGAAATCGCCGCAGCACAGCTCGCCGCTGACATGGTCCTGCTGCGCGAGCTGGTACACGATCGCCAATCTGATCGGATCGCTCAGGCAATCCAGAATCATCGGCAGTTCGATTTGCTCGCGGGTGGGGTGAGGTGGGGTGCGGCTCATGGTCTGAGCATCATAGCGAAATGGCCTCGATGTTCAATAGTTCTTGAACCAATTGACTCCTGATCCGGCCCCCTCGATAGTTCAATAAACATTGAACATAGGGAATTCTCGGATGAGCGTATTCTGGTTGGCTCTGGCGGCCTTTGCGATCGGCACGGAAGGCTTTGTCATTGCTGGGCTTTTGCCGTCGATCGCAACCGACCTGGCGATTTCCGTGCCCGCCGCTGGGCAATTGGTCACGGCCTACGCCCTCACCTACGCGGTCGGCTCGCCGATCCTGGCGGTGACGCTGAACAATATCGACCGCCGCACGGTGCTGGCCCTGGCGCTATCGACTTTCATTGCCGGAAACCTCGCGGCGATGGTGGCGTCGAATTACGCCCTGTTGCTGGCCTCGCGCATGCTGATGGCGCTGGGCTCCGGGCTGTGCATGCCGACCGCGCTGGCCGTATCCGTGGCCGTCGCCGCGCCGGAGCGACGCGGCCGTGCGGTGGCGTTGGTCACCTCAGGCCTCACGGTTGCGACCGTCATCGGCGTTCCCCTCGGCAATCTCGTCGGCAGCCTGCTCGGCTGGCGTGCGACCTTTGCCATGGTCGCCCTGATCGGCGCCGTTGCGCTCGCCGGCCTCCTGCTCGGCCTGCCCCGCGGCCTGCCGCGCAACACGGCCTCGCTCAGCGATCGGCTGGCGGTGGCGCGTCACCGCAATATCCTGACGGCGCTTCTGATCACGATTTTATGGGCGCTCGGCGGCTTCACCGTGTTCACCTATTTCGCGGTCCCGCTGCGTGGCCTTGGCTTCGACGCCTCGCAGATCAGCCTCGCGCTGCTGGTGTTCGGCGGCGCCGCCGCGATCGGTAACATGCTCGGCGGCGTCCTCGCCGACCGGCTCGGCACGCTCGCCACAGCAGGTCTCGGGCTTGCCGGCATGGCCAGCGCGCTGATCCTGCATTCGCTGGTCCTGAAGCTGATGCCGGGACAGGCGCATTATGCGGTGCTGGGCGCGATCTTCCTCTGGGGCATCTCGGGATGGGCGTTCTACCCGGCTCAGGTCGCCAGCATCATCCGGATCGAGCCGCAGGCCTCGATGATCGCGCTCTCGCTCAACGCCTCGGCGATGTATCTCGGCTTTTCGATCGGCGGAGCCTTGGGCGGCGCCGTGCTTGCGGCCTGGAGCCCGGCGGATCTGGGCTGGGTCGGCGGATTGAGCGTTTCGGCGGCTCTTCTGGTCCATCTCGCCCGCGGCTGGCAGGCCCGGCCAAAACCGGTCAAAATTGCCGGTTGATGGGCGTTTTTCGGGGTTTCGCCGCCCTGAAAACTGGTCTAAGACCCACCCCGCGCGCGAGGGGGACCACCGCGCTCTCGGCCAAAGGGACGCGCAGCAGGCGCGCCCTTTTTTTGTGCCCAAATTCCACTTCGGCGAGAGTTGATGCCCAAACGTACAGACATCACCACCATCCTGATCATCGGCGCCGGTCCCATCGTGATCGGCCAGGCCTGCGAGTTCGACTATTCGGGCACCCAGGCGGTGAAGACGCTGAAGGAAGAGGGCTATCGCATCGTCCTCGTCAATTCCAATCCGGCCACCATCATGACCGACCCGGAATTGGCCGATGCCACCTATATCGAGCCGATCACGCCCGAGATCGTCGCGAAAATCATCGAGAAGGAACGTCACGTCATTCCCGGCGGCTTCGCGCTGCTGCCGACCATGGGCGGACAGACCGCGCTGAACTGCGCGCTGTCGCTGCGCCAGCAAGGCACGCTGGAAAAGTTCGACGTCGAGATGATCGGCGCTACCGCGGACGCGATCGACAAGGCCGAGGACCGCCAGCTGTTCCGCGAGGCCATGACCAAGATCGGGCTCGAGACGCCGAAGTCGCGGCTCGCCAACGCCTCCGCCCTGAAGAAGTCTTTCCGCGACAAGTACCAGGCCGATCGCGCAAAGGCAGCGGGCGCGGAACTCGCAGAGCTGGAGCGGCAGTGGACGCTCGGCGAGAGCGACCGCCGCAAGCGCTATCAGGAATATGCGCTCGGCCAGGCGCTGATGGCGCTCTCCGAGATCGGCCTGCCCGCGATCATCCGCCCCTCCTTCACCATGGGCGGCACCGGCGGCGGCATTGCCTACAACAAGGAAGAGTTCCTCGACATCATCGAGCGCGGCCTGGATGCGTCTCCCACCAACGAAGTGCTGATCGAAGAATCCGTGCTCGGCTGGAAAGAGTACGAGATGGAGGTGGTGCGCGACAAGAAAGACAATTGCATCATCGTCTGCTCGATCGAGAACCTCGATCCGATGGGCGTGCACACCGGTGATTCCATCACGGTGGCGCCGGCGCTGACGCTGACCGACAAGGAATACCAGATCATGCGCGACGCCTCGCTGGCGGTGCTGCGCGAGATCGGCGTCGAGACCGGCGGCTCCAACGTGCAGTTCGGCGTCAACCCCGAGGACGGCCGCATGGTCGTCATCGAGATGAATCCGCGCGTGTCGCGTTCCTCCGCCCTGGCTTCGAAAGCCACTGGATTTCCGATCGCAAAGGTCGCCGCCAAGCTTGCGGTCGGCTACACGCTCGACGAAATCGCCAACGACATCACCGGCGGCGCCACGCCGGCCTCGTTCGAGCCGACGATCGACTATGTCGTCACCAAGGTGCCGCGTTTCGCATTCGAGAAATTCCCCGGTGCCTCCACCACGCTGACCACGTCGATGAAGTCGGTCGGCGAAGTCATGGCGATCGGCCGCACCTTCCAGGAAAGCCTTCAGAAGGCCTTGCGCGGGCTCGAGACCGGCCTCACCGGCCTTGACGAGATCGAGATCGAAGGTCTCGGCCGCGACGACGACAAGAATGCGATCCGCGCTGCGCTGGGCACGCCGACGCCGAACCGGCTGCTCCAGGTCGCGCAGGCGATGCGGCTCGGCTGGTCGGACGAGGAGATCTTCAATTCCTGCAAGATCGATCCGTGGTTCCTCAGCGAGATGCGCGGCATCGTCGAGATGGAAGCGAAGGTCCGCAAGAACGGACTGCCGGGCAACGCCTTCGGCATGCGCACGCTCAAGGCCATGGGCTTCTCCGATGCCAGGCTCGCGGTGATCGCGGAGACAACGGAGGCCGAGGTCACGGCGAAGCGCCACGCGCTCGGCGTTCGCCCGGTCTACAAGCGCATCGACACCTGCGCGGCCGAGTTCGCTTCGCCCACCGCCTACATGTACTCGACCTATGAGGCGCCGTTCGCGGGCGCGCCTGCGGACGAGAGCTCGCCGTCTGACAAGAAGAAGGTCATCATTCTCGGCGGCGGCCCGAACCGCATCGGCCAGGGCATTGAATTCGACTATTGCTGCTGTCACGCCTGCTTCGCGCTGCACGACGCCGGCTACGAATCCATCATGGTCAACTGCAACCCGGAGACGGTGTCGACCGACTACGACACTGCCGACCGGCTCTATTTCGAGCCGCTCACCGCCGAGGACGTGCTGGAGATCATCGCAAAGGAACGCACGAACGGCACGCTGCATGGCGTGATCGTGCAGTTCGGCGGCCAGACCCCGCTCAAGCTCGCGCGCGCGCTGGAAGCCGCCGAAGTGCCGATCCTCGGCACCTCGCCCGACGCCATCGACCTTGCGGAAGACCGCGACCGCTTCAAGCGCGTGCTCGACAAGCTGCGGCTGAAGCAGCCCAAGAACGGCATCGCCTATTCGGTCGAGCAGGCGAGGCTCGTCTGCTCGGATCTCGGACTACCGCTGGTGGTGCGCCCGTCCTACGTGCTTGGCGGCCGCGCGATGCAAATCATCCGCGAGGAGAACCAGCTCAACGATTACCTGCTCGGCACGCTGCCGGAGCTGGTGCCGTCTGACGTCAAGGCGCGCTACCCGAACGACAAGACCGGCCAGATCAACACCGTGCTCGGCAAAAACCCGCTGCTGTTCGACCGCTATCTGTCAGATGCGACCGAGATCGACGTCGACTGCCTCTGCGACGGCAAGGACACCTTCATCGTCGGCATCATGGAGCACATCGAGGAAGCCGGCATCCATTCCGGCGACAGCGCCTGCTCGCTGCCGCCGCACTCGCTCGATGCCAAGATGATCGACGAGCTGGAGCGGCAGACCCGCGAGCTGGCGCTCGGCCTCGACGTTGTCGGCCTGATGAACGTGCAATACGCGATCAAAGACGGCGATATCTACGTGCTCGAAGTCAATCCGCGCGCCTCGCGCACGGTGCCCTTCGTCGCCAAGGTGGTCGGAACGCCGGTCGCGAAGATCGCCGCGCGCGTCATGGCCGGCGAGAAGCTCGCCGACTTCAAGCTGAAGAAGGCGGAGCTCAAGCATGTCGGCGTGAAGGAATCGGTGTTTCCATTCGCCCGCTTCCCCGGCGTCGACACCGTGTTGGGTCCGGAGATGCGCTCGACCGGCGAGGTCATGGGCATCGACCGTTCCTTCGCGGTGGCGTTCGCCAAGAGCCAGCTCGGCGGCGGCACGCGGGTGCCGCGCAAGGGCACGGTGTTCGTCTCCGTTCGCGAGAGCGACAAGACGCGCATCGCCGAGGCCGTTCGCGAGCTGCATTCGCTCGGCTTCAAGGTGCTGGCGACGTCGGGCACGGCCCGCTTCCTGACCGACCAGGGCATCCCGACCGAGAAGGTGAACAAGGTGCTGGAGGGCCGGCCGCACATCGTCGACGCCATCACCAATGGCGAGGTCCAGCTCGTCTTCAACACCACCGAAGGCCCGCAGGCGCTCGCCGACAGCCGTTCGTTGCGGCGCGCGGCCCTCTTGCATAAAGTGCCGTATTACACCACTCTTTCCGGGGCCGTGGCGGCCGCGCAGGGCATCCGCGCCTATCTGGGCGGGGACCTTGAGGTTCGGACCCTGCAGAGCTACTTTTCGGAAACCTGATCGCGAGCGGGAGGCCCAACCTTCCGCTAAGTGATTGGCGATGAAGCCACTATGGCCGGAGGAACTGTCCGGCCATATGGTTGTTCTGTTCCGGCGCCAAGCCCATATGAACGTTCGGCGGCACGCGCGTTGAGCCCCCGGACAGACTGACGAATCAAGTTGCGTGCGCGTTGACATGTCGGGGCGCGCGCGACCGAAGGACGAGAGAAGAGATGGAAAAGGTACCGATGACTGCGGGCGGCTTTGCCGCGCTCGGGGAAGAACTGAAGAAGCGCCAGTCGGAGGACCGTCCGCGGATCATCGAGCATATCGCCGAGGCGCGCTCGCACGGAGACCTGTCGGAGAACGCGGAATACCACGCCGCGAAGGAAGAGCAGTCCCACAATGAAGGCCGCATCGCCGAGCTCGAGGACAAGCTCGCGCGCGCCGACATCATCGACATCTCGAAGCTGTCCGGCGACACCATCAAGTTCGGCGCCACCGTGACACTGGTCGACGAGGACACCGAAAAGAAGACGGTGTGGCAGATCGTCGGCGAGGTCGAGGCCGACGCCAAGAAGGGCCGCATCTCCATCACCTCGCCGCTCGCGCGCGCGCTGATCGGCAAGAAGAAGGGCTCAACCGTCGAGGTCAACGCACCCGGCGGCGCCAAGGCTTATGAGATCACCAAGGTGGAGTGGCGGTAACGATTTGCCGTTGCGTGTGATTTGAAAAAGGCCGCGCACTGCGCGGCCTTTTCTGTATCTGCGTGTTGCTGGCAATGACGGAGGAGACGTTACCTTCGTCCCCTCACGTCGAGTGGCACGGCCGCCTCGTATTTCGAATTGTGCAGCACCAGCGAGGTCCGCACATTGCGGACGTGCGGAGCGGCGGTCAAATGGGTGACGAAATCCTGGAAGGTGGCCATGTCGGGTGCGACGCATTTCAGGATGAAATCGACTTCGCCCGACAGCATCCAGCACTCGCGCACCAGCGGCTCGGCGCGGACGAACTCCTCGAAGGCGCGCAAATCGGCCTCGGCCTGGCTGGAGAGGTGCACTGCGGCAAACACGGTGACGTCGAAGCCGAGCTTGCGTGCGTCCAGAAGTCCGCGATAGCCGTGGATATATCCCTCCTCCTCCAGCGCCCGGACTCGGCGCAGGCAGGGCGGCGGCGAAATGCCGACGCGCTTGGCCAGCTCGACATTCGTGATTCGACCGTCGGCCTGAATCTCGGTGAGAATTTTCAGGTCGATCTCGTCTAGGTTCCGCGACACGTGATTGGAACTCCTGGCCTTTACGGCGGTATTGGTGGCTCTATCGCAATCCTCATAGCCCAGACCGCACACTCGGCGCAATTTTATTGCGCGTGCAGCGCAATCGGCTTTTGTTCCCTGTTGGAAAAATCCGCCGACATGGAATGCAATTCTTGCATAGCTCACCAGAAGGCTTAGATTACCTCTGATATTTCAGCGCCTCCGCGAGGCCTCCCGGCACGTTCCGCGCCCGCGCTGCAGTCCCCCGTGAAAGGCATCTGTCGAAATGTCCGCCGCTGTCCATGCAAAGGTCGTCATCATCGGCTCCGGCCCCGCCGGCTACACGGCGGCGATCTACGCCGCGCGCGCGATGCTCGAGCCGATCCTGATCCAGGGCATCCAGGCGGGCGGCCAGCTCACCATCACTACCGACGTCGAGAACTATCCGGGCTTCGCCGACGTGATCCAGGGCCCCTGGCTGATGGAGCAGATGGAGAAGCAGGCGCTGCATGTGGGCACCCAGATCAAGACCGATCTGGTGACCAAGCTCGACACCTCGCAGCGCCCCTTTCGCCTGACCTGCGATAGCGGTGACGTCTATCTCGCCGACACCGTCATCCTCGCCACCGGCGCCCAGGCGCGCTGGCTCGGTCTGCCGTCCGAAGCGAAATTCCAGGGTGGCGGCGTCTCGGCCTGTGCCACCTGTGACGGCTTCTTCTACCGCAACAAGCAAGTCGTGGTGGTCGGCGGCGGCAATACCGCGGTCGAGGAAGCGCTGTACCTCACCAACCATGCCTCGCAGGTCACCATCGTGCATCGTCGCGATCACTTCCGCGCCGAACGCATCCTGCAGGAGCGTCTGTTCAAGCACCCGAAGATCAAGGTGGTCTGGGACTCAGCCGTCGACGAAATCTGCGGCACCGAGAACCCGAACAAGGTCACCCATGTGCGACTGAAGAACGTCAAGACCGGCGCCTTGACCGATGTGCCGACCGACGGCGTCTTCGTCGCCATCGGGCATGCCCCGGCGACCGAGCTCGTGGCGGGACAGATCAAGCTGAAACCGTCGGGCTATGTCGAGCTCGCCCCGAACTCGACCGCCACCTCGGTGCCCGGACTGTTCGCCGCCGGCGACGTCGCCGACGAGACCTATCGTCAAGCGGTGACGGCGGCCGGTCTCGGCTGCATGGCGGCGCTCGAGGCGGAACGATTTTTGGCCCTGCGCGCCAGCGAGCGCGCGGCAGCGGAATAGACATCATGGCAAGAACACGCGACGGATTTACGGATATGGACTGGGACAAGCTGAAGGTGTTTCACGCCGCGGCGGAAGCGGGCAGCTTCACGCACGCGGGCGAGCAGCTCGGCCTGTCGCAATCGGCGGTGTCACGCCAGGTCTCGGCACTGGAGCAGGAGCTCTCGGTCTCGCTGTTCCACCGCCACGCCCGCGGCCTGATCCTCACCGAACAGGGCGACCTCCTGTTCCGCACCGCCCATGACGTGTTCATGCAGCTGCAGGCGGCGCGCGCGAAGCTGACCGACAGCCGCGAGCGGCCGAGCGGCGATCTCAAGATCACCACCACGCCCGGCGTCGGCATCAACTGGCTGATCCCCAGGCTCGGCGAATTCACCGCGCTCTATCCGGAAATACGGATCTCGCTGATCGTCACGGACGAGGAGCTTGATCTCTCGATGCGTGAGGCCGACGTCGCGATCCGCACCCGCAAGCCGACGCAGCCGGATCTCATCCAGCGCAAGCTGTTCGCGATGGGCTTCCACGCTTATTGCTCGCCCGATTACATCAAGCGCTTCGGCACGCCGCGCACGCTGGAGGAGCTCGACTCCCACCGCATCATCACGCTCTCCGACGGCAACTTCGCGCCGCATCTTCAGAACCGCAACTGGCTGGTCGAAGCGGGGCGCAACGGCTCGGGTCCGCGCGAAGCCTATTTCAGGGTCAACAACATTCTCGGCCTCGTCCGCGCCTGTCAGCAGGGCCTCGGCATTGCCGCGCTGCCGGATTATCTCATCGAAGAACAGAGCCGCCTCGTGCAGCTGTTCGGCGAATCGGATTCGATCCAGCTCGATACGTATTTTGTTTATCCGGAAGAGCTGAAGACGGTTGCGCGCGTGCAAGTGTTCCGCGACTTCGTGGTGAGCAAGGCGCAGCGCTGGCCGTCCTGATTTCCGCATGTCTGACATGCGGCTTGGACGCTTGATGCATGGCGCGAAGCTAGCCCATAATCTCTACACGCTGAGCCTTCGCGTTGCGCATTTGTCCCCCTCCTCCAGTGGCGCGGGAGTTCAGTAATCCCTCTTGGAAGGTGATTGTGTCGGCCTCACGTGGCCAATACCTTAAGCCGGGCTCGATCGAGCCCGGCTTTTTTTTGGCAGATCCGGCCCTCGCCCTCCACGTGTATTGACAGTTCCATGCTTACCCCGCATCATTTGCGAATGATCACGAAGTCGTGCGCAATCTCGTCGCAGGCAGTCGCCTCGAAAAAAGGCCCCCATCTGGGGACCTCGGATTTTTGCGCGCGCTAACAGCCTTCGTCATCGCGAGCCGAAACTTCGAAAACCCCGCCGCCTGGACGGGGTTTTTTCATGTGCCCCGTCTCAGGATTTTTCCCGAGAAGGAGATGGAACATGACCGGACTACAGGAACATTTGCACGGGCTCTGGCTGCCGCTGATAACGCCGTTTCGCGACGGCGCTCTCGACGAGAGGTCGCTGCGCCGGCTGACACGGCATTACAGCGGACAGGCCGTCGACGGCTTCATCCTGGGGGCGACCTCCGGTGAAGGCATGACGCTGCGCGGCGCCGAGCTCGAACGCCTCGTCGCCATCGTGCGCGACGAGCTGGCCACCGGCCACAGCAAGCTTCCGATCTGCCTCGGATTGTCAGGCGCGGACACCTCGCGGCTGAAGGAACGTCTCGACGCGACCGCGGACTGGCCGATCGATGGTTATCTGATCGCGAGCCCGTATTATGTGCGGCCGTCGCAGCGCGGGTTGCTGGCGCATTTCGAGGCGCTCGCCGATCACGCCGCCTGGCCGCTCGCGCTCTACAACATCCCCTATCGCACCTCGGTCAACATCACCAACCAGACGCTGCTGCGGCTTGCAGGGCATCCGAACATCATCGGCCTGAAGGATTGCGGCGCAAGCCGCGACCAATCCATCGCGCTGCTGCGCGACCGTCCTGCGGACTTTCGCGTGCTGACCGGCGAGGACGCGAATTATTTCGAGGCGCTCAGCGACGGCGCCGACGGCGGCATCGTGCTGTCGGCCCATCTCGAGACCGCGACGTTTGCGGCAGTCCAAGCCGAGTTGAAGCGCGGCAATCACGATGCGGCGCTGGCGCGCTGGCAGGAGGTCGCGGACCTGACGCGCCTGTTGTTCACCGAGCCCAGTCCCGCGCCGGCAAAATACTGGCTGTGGCGCACGGGTCTGATCGACAGCCCCGAAGTGCGCCTGCCGATGGTCGAGATCGGCAGCGAACTCGCCGTCCAGTTCGACCGCGAGATCGAGCGACGCATGCAAGTCGCGGCGTAGCTGATAGCCCCTCACCCCACCCTCTCCCCGTAAGAACGGGGAGAGGGAGTGAGAGAGCATGTCCCGTGGTTAACCGCGCCCCAACGGCCTTCGCTGCTGCCGCATGGCGCATCCACGGCTCGTTTACGCAATCGCGCCTATCGTCTTCATTCAAAGTCTTTTCAAATGGGGGAATGATCATGGGGCAGCGCATCCGCCCGACGGCGGCAGACATGTTCGCATCCGCTGATTTCTTGCGGGGAATTGTGGTGGTGTCGTCGTTCGGGTTCTGGGCGGTGATGCTCGGCCTGATGCCGGTGCTGGTGTTTCGGGTCTGGTTGGCGTGATGGAAGCGCAGGTCCGGATGGTTAATCCGTGGTAGCAGCTGTGTTCAAAAGCGCGCCAAACTGCGACCCGGAATTTTAAAATATCTCACGTAGCGTTCATGCCCATAAGCGAAGAAATCGCGGGGGCGTTTGTGAATAGTCATAACGAGATGGCGTCGCATTACGACGCTGGACAGCAGGGCTTCACCACCGAGGACATTCTCTGGGCCGCCGGCATCTGGTCGGTGATCCTCACTTTGTCGCCGGTGATCGTGTTCTACATGCTGATGGTCGCCTAGCGGCAAAGTCATCTTCCCAAAAACGCAAAACGCGCGGAGGTCCGCGCGTTTTTCGTCCGGGGAATGATTTGTGAAAAATTACGCCGCCTGCTTGTGCATTGCGCCGGAAGCCGACGCCGTGCCGCGAATAGCCTTCACCGAACGTTCGATCGCCGCCCACAGCCTTGCGATTTCCTGAGCCGCACGACTCTCGGCCTGATATTCCCGCGCGCCCTCGCCGTGGCTCAACGCCATCAGCAGATCCGAACGGTTGGTGATCTGGCCGCCCCACACCGGAGCACGGAACTTCGCCAGCGCCTCGCGGGCAATCGTGACGATCGGGCTTTCGGACTCGTCGCGGCGCGCCGGCGCACCGTTGAGCACGACCGCGTAGGGCTTGCGCGCCGCACGGCACATCTGGATGGTTTCCTGCACCGCGTTGACGTCGAACACGCCGGGACGGGCGGGAATCACCACCATGGTGGCATTGCGGATGGCGTCGTCGACGACGGCCGACAGGTTCGGCGGCGTGTCGATCAACACCCATTCATAACCGTCGCGCTTGGCAGCGGAGACGATGCCGCTGACCGAGTTCACCGCGGACTTGATCGGCGGCTCGTTGGTGCCACGCAGCTTGTGCCACAGCGTGAGCGAGCCTTGCGGATCCGCATCGACGAGCAGGATCGGCTTGGTCGCCTTGATCTGCGCGGCGAGATGCGCGGCCAGCGTACTCTTGCCTGAGCCACCTTTACGCGATGCAAAAACAATAACGTTCATACCTCTGCCTCCAGATTGACCCCAGGCGGCGAAAATGAATCACCCCGGTGATTCGGGAAAGAAAAATTTATCATAAGTTATGTCGGCGCCATGAAATAACAAAGCGCGTTGGCTTTTGAGTCACACTGCTGCGTGCGACGACGGCTTCACACCGGCAATCGTGCATTTATTGAGCAGTCCGGCGGGAAAAAATGGGGTGCAACCTCGCCGCGCAATCCGTTTCGCGACTCGTTTCCATCCCCACATGATCGCAATTGTCGCAAGCGTCCGCACACGAAGGCGAACAAAAGGAGTCCGGTGGCTGGTGTGGGGCTGATGCCTGGGGCGGTTTGTCTCAAGGGGCGAGCGAACGAGGGGCGGACACGCAAATGCCCGGGACGTCAAACGCACTGCGCGCTGTGGCCCGGGCATGGTCGAGTTTCAAAAAGGGAACGCGGTGCCCGCGCTCAGCCTTCGCTGGCTTTCTTCTTCTTGGCCGGCTTGGTGCTCTTCTTCGCCGTCCGGGCCGAGCTCTTGGGCGCGATGCTGGTCGGCTTGCCGGCGCGGGGCGCCGCCGCCATGCCCGGCTCAGGTCCCGGCCGGAAGAAGGCCCGGCACTGCGGCGAGAGCTGCGACTTCTTCTGGATCATGCAGGCGGTGATGGCGTCGACGTTCGGAACGAACTCGCCGCACAGCCGCATCGCATCGGGCGTGCAGGCCTGCTGCTCCTCCTGGGAGTAGGCAAAGCCTTCACCAGGGTGGATCAGGACGGCCAGGGCGATGCCCGTGATCGCAGCAGCGAAAGATTTCTTAAAGCGGAACGCCGGCATCGATCCCCCCAAATGTCGAGTCGGAGCGGATAGTGGGTGAACGGGCGTTCGTTGGCAACCGAGGCGAGATGCGAAAGCCGGGACGTGTGCGGTCTCGGCAACAGGGCCCCCTAAAACAAAAAACGCGAAAACAACCCCATGCACAGTACCCAAGTCCATGTGTTGATTGGACTTTGCAGATCGCGATTTGCGGATTTTACGAAATGAAGTTTGACTCGTCGGGCAAAACAGGGGCATGATGCCACCATCACAGAACGTGCGTGGGGTGGTCGGCTTGTCTCCTGCGCTGGACAAAAGCGTGAGCGGGAGCGGAGACGATTGCATGGAGCGACATGAGGCGGAGCTGCCGCTGTCGGGCGTGACGGTGGTCTCGCTCGAGCAGGCGATCGCGGCTCCTCTGGCCAGCCGGCATCTTGCGGACTGGGGCGCGCGCGTCATCAAGATCGAGCGGCCGGGGGATGGCGATTTCTGCCGCGACTACGATCACGTGATGAACGGGATGTCGAGCCAGTTCGTCTGGACCAACAGGTCGAAGGAAAGCCTCGCCATCGACATCAAGAGCCCGGAAGGCCAGGAGGTGCTCGAGGCCTTGCTGCCGCAGGCCGACGTCTTCATCCAGAACCTGGCGCCCGGTGCGGCGGAGCGGCTGGGCCTCGATGCCGCTTCGCTGCTGCGAAAATTTCCCCGGATCATCGCCTGCGACGTTTCGGGCTATGGCGCGGGCGGCGCCTACAGCAACAAGAAGGCCTACGATCTCCTGGTGCAATGCGAGGCCGGTGTCCTCGCCATCAACGGCACCGAGGCGGAGCCCGCCAAGGTCGGACTTTCCGTGGTCGATATCGCCACCGGCATGTACATCCTCAACGGCGTGCTGATGGCGCTGTATCGCCGCGAGCGGACCGGCAAGGGCACCGCCTTCCAGGCCTCGCTGTTCGATTCCATCACGGATTGGATGAGCTATCCCGCCTTCTACACGCAGAGTACGGGCCGGCCGCTGCCGCGAACCGGGGCAAGGCACGCAACGATAGCGCCGTATGGCCCGTTCCGCGTCGGCGACGGCAACACGATCTTCTTCGGCATCCAGAACGACCGGGAATGGCGGTCGCTGTGCGTCATCGTGCTTGGCGATGCCGCATTCGCCGATCATCCCCGCTTCCGCACCAATCCGCTGCGGATGCAGAACAGGGACGATCTGCAGGTCCATATCGAGCAGCGTTTTGCGGCGATGACCAGTGACGAGGTGCTGCGGCTGCTCGACGAGGCCTCGATCGCCAACGCACATCTGAATTCGGTCGAGGCTTTCCTGGAGCACGAGCAGCTCCGCGCCCGCTCCCGGGTGCAAACGGTGGGCACTCGTTGCGGCCCGGTGATGAGCTTCCTGCCGGCTCTCACCATTCCCGGGCTGTCGCCCCGGATGGATCCGGTGCCTGACGTCGGGCAGCACAACCAGGCCATCCTCAGCGAGCTCGGTCTCGCAAAGGAGACATGACCATGGCCCCTCAGCGGCCGACGCGGGTCTATCTGGCCGTTCCCGCGCATCGCTCCCGTCTCGTCGCCAAGGCCGCGGCCTCGGCCGCAGATGCGGTGTTCATGGATCTCGAGGACGCGGTGCCGCCGTCCGAGAAGGGCGCGGCGCTTGAGGAAGCTGCGCAGGCGTTGTCCTCCCTGGATTGGGGCAACAAGGTCGTCGCTGTCAGGATCAACGCCGTCGACAGCCCCTTCATCGCGGAGGAAATCCGCACGCTCGCTGCGCTGCCCCGGCTGGATTCGGTGATCGTGCCGAAGGCGGAGCGCCCGAGCGACATCGCCGCCATTGCCGAGCAGCTGCGCGCGGCCGCGCTGGATCGCCCCTCGCCTGTGGCGCTCGAGCTGCTGATCGAGACCGCGCTGGGTCTCGTCAATGTCGACGCGCTCGCCGCCGCGCACCAAAGCGTCGCCGCGCTTCATCTTGGCGTCGGCGATTTCGCGGCGTCGATCGGCGCCCGCTCCTCGGAAATCGGCGCGTCGCCGGACGGCTACCGTCACGTGGGCTCCGCCGAGAGCGGCTATGCCTCCGCCCCGCTCGATCTGTTCGCCTATCCGATGATGCGCCTGCTGGTGGCCGCGCGTGCGTTCGGCCTGCGCGCGATCGACGGCCCCTGCGGCGCGTTCCGGGATGCCCAACTGACGGAAAGCAGCGCGCTCAAGGCGGCTGCGATGGGTTTTGACGGCAAGCAGGTGATCCATCCAGACCAGATCGAACCGACGCTGCGGGCGTTCGTCCCGTCCGAAACTGAACTGGCGCACGCACGGCGGGTGGTCGAGGCCATGGAGCAGGCCGAGGCGCAGGGCCAGGGCGCGGTGACCCTCGACGGCAAGATGATCGACTATGCCAATGTCCGCATGGCGCGCAGGATCATCGAGATGGGGTCGTAGCGGCGCATGGCCACCGTGCTGATCGTCGCGCCGGTGTTTGCGCTGATCGCGGCCGGCTATGCCGCGGTGCTGTTTCGCTTCGTCTCGGAGACCGCGCACAAGGGCATCTCCGAGTTCGCCTTCAGCATCGCGATTCCCGCGCTGCTGTTCCGCACCATCGTCGTGTCGGAATTTTCCGGCGTCAGCCCGTGGCGGATGTGGGGCGCCTATTACGGCGCGCTCGCGCTCACCTGGATCGCGGCGTTGGCGCTGTCAGCGCTGCTGCGGAAGCGGCGCGAGGACCGCGAGGACGGCGTCGTGTTCGCGATCGGCTCGGTCTACGGCAACATCGTGATGCTCGGCATTCCCCTCACCCTCTCGGCGCTGGGCAACGAGGCTGCGGGGCCGATGGCGCTGATCCTGTCGGTGAACACGCCGTTGCTCTGGCTCTGCGGCACGCTGCAGATGGAGCTGGTCGACCGCAAGCAGAAAGCTTCGGCGGCGTCGCTGATCGTGCCGGTGTTGCTGGATCTTTCCCGCAACCCGATCATGCTCGCGATCGGCTTCGGCCTCGTCTGGCGTCTCACCGGCCTCGGCCTGCATCCGGTCGTCGACCGGACCGTCGAGCTGCTGGCGCAGGCGGGCTCGCCGGCGGCGCTGATCGCGCTCGGCATCAATTTGTTTCGCTTTGAGGTCAAGGGCGAGAAGCTCGGCATCCTCGCCATGAGCGCGCTCAAACTGCTGGCGATGCCGGCCGCCGCGTTCGTGCTGGCAAAACTGCTCGACCTGCCGCCACTCGCGGCCGGCGTGGTCGTGCTGTTCGCGGCGATGCCGACCGGCGCGAATGCGTACATCTTCGCGGTGCAGTATCAGCGGCTGGTGAACCCGGTGTCGGGCGCGGTGGCGCTGGGCACGCTGCTGGCGGCGGTGACGTTGCCGGTGGTGGTGTGGGTGGTGGCGAGGTGAAGTGTCAGAGCCTGGCGAGTGCGCCGCACCACCTCCCAAATATCAAATCAGCGCAGGCCCAGAAACGAGAGCACCACACCAACCACGACGACGAGTCCGACCAGATAGATAAGTCCGTTCATGTCTCAGCTCCTCAGCGTTGTCAGTCCTGCCGCAAAACAAACACCCAAGGTCGTGAAAAGGTTCGGCGTTGCCCGACGCCGATTTCTCCTGAAATGGGGGAACGAAAGCGACCGATCCTGCGTCGTGGCGTGCTGAGCCCTCGCCCCCATCCTGACTGCCGAAAGGGTTATTGAACGCGCTGGCCCTCGCGCCAGGCCATCTCCCAGAAGTCTGCCTCGAGTCGGGTGGCTTCCTTGAAGATCGCAATCAGTTCTGCCTCGCGGGCCGGCGTGGCGTAGAGATCGGCGAGATGCTCCATATGCGCCCGTGCTTTGGCGGCGACCTCCTGGTACGGCGCGCCGGCGTACTCGGCGATCCAGACGCGATAGGCGTTCGTCGCGGCGTCCGCGAGAGGGAGCGAGGCGAGCCGCGTCGCGATCTCCGCGTACCCGATCACGCAGGGGGCAAGTGCCACCTTGAGAGCCAGCAGGTCGCCGCGCATTCCCGCATCTAACACATAGCGTGTATAGGCCAGCATCTCAGCCGCCGGCGGGGCCTGTTCAAGGTCGGTCGGGGACAGCCCCCAATCGGCACAGAGCTTCACATGCAGGTTCATCTCGACATCGAGGATGGCCGAAAGGCCGGCCGCTGCTTCACGCATGTCGGCAAGTCTGGGCGACTTGTAGACCGCGAGCGCGTAGGCGCGAGCAAACTCGATGAGGAACAGATAGTCCTGAACGAGGTAGTGACGAAACGCCGCTTCGGGGAGCGAGCCGTCTGCCAATCCGTTCGTGAAGGGGTGCTCAGTGTAGGCACGCCACTCGACGGATGCTGCTGTCTTGAGACGCTGGAAGAAACTCACGATCTTGTTGCCTGGCTTGCTTGTCCATGAACGTCTTTGGTTCGCTACCGATAGCGCATTGCGGACTAAGGAGCTACGGCCGACCGCGGACAAAATTGGCTTTGAGCGTTGCGGATAAGGCAATCCCCGCGTCGAGTTTTGTGCACTGTTACAGTAATCCGAACTATTCGATGTCATTGCGAAGTCGTTGAGGATTGGCTCTGACCAACCCGAGTGACACCGCAGATCATAATGCCAGCGCACTACTTTAATGTTGCCGGATATCGCAGGTGCTTGTCGCAGCTAGCGCCTGTCGAGTTCGGCGACGAGGGCTTCTCGCCAGTCTTGCAAGTGACCAAGCTGCGGTTCACGCGGAGTTTCGTGCACTGGACCGCGTTTCATTGCCGCGATCAACGTCGAGCTTGGTAACACCGAACGGATCGAAGCCCTACTGATCCGATGATCGATGGCGTACTCGATGCCGCGACGTTGATCGTTGGTCGACCCCCGACCGACCGTCGATGTCGGGGCACTCCTAGGTAGATCTCAGAAACATCGAAACAACAGCATGGGACCGTGGCCCTTAGTTCGGGGCCCTACGGCCATGTTCGATTCGTTCAGCCACTGGAGCCGAACCAAAGCATCTTCTTTGTGCGGTTGCTCACAATGAAGGGCTTAGTCTTTGGTCGCATCTGGTGAGCCCATCAACATGCGGGATTTTTCATGGCTACCACTTCAGGACGAAGACTTGGCGTGCTACACCTCTCGTCATTTGCCGCGACCGAGGGTTCTATGCAAATCATTCACTTAACCGACCTGCATTATACAAGAAACTCCCCCTTCCAAATTCAGCTCATCGAAGCGCTGCTGATCGATCTCAAAAAGATCATGGATGACGGCGCTTCGCCAGATTTCTTAGTCTTTTCAGGAGATCTTGTGAACGACCCTGACGAAGCCGGAATCTACGAAGAATTCGAAGAGAAATTTCTAAGGCCTGTTTTAGAGCTACTGCTGTTGAGCTCGGCGGATATCGTTTTTTGCCCCGGCAACCATGATGTAAGCCGGAAGGAAATCGCTGCATGGGCCGACGAACGGAAGAAGCTCGTTGATGCAATGGACAGAAGCCAGCAGGCGCTCAACGATCACCTTAAGTTGGCCCCGACTACTGCATACGCCTACGCGATCGGCTCCGGCTTTTTCGGTCTCGCAAAGAAATACGGCCATGAATGGACTAATCCGTACACAAAGACCTACAATTTTCCTGGCAAGGCCATCAGCTTCGTCGCGATAAACACTGGGTACGCATGCGGGCTTGAGGGCTCCAAGCATGATCGCGGAAAATTAGGCCTTGCTGTGGGAAACGTACTTTCGGCGTTTCAAGAAGTTACCCCCGGTCACAAGACCTACTCGCTTATGCATCACACAACCGCTGACCTGAATGAGCATACGAGCCATTTATTTCTGCCAATGCTCTTCAAAAAATCCGCCCTTCACATGTTTGGGCACGTCCACCAAGCACATCCGATCATTATGATGTCACCGGGAACGAGCTGCTACACTGTGCAAGGCGGTGCACTTTATGAGAGAGATGGGCAATACAACGGCTATTCAGTCATCACCCTCGCAGAAGCCGAAAATTATACGTCCACCGCCTACAGAACGTACTGGATTGATCGCCAAGAATTTGACGTTGGCACAAATGTTACATCGGGCGGGATTTTCTACAACACGGCAGCTGCGCAATCCTATTGGACAAACCTTGTCCCAGTCGCCTCCAACGACGACGTTAGCTACTGGTTGCTTGAAAGTCTCGCCGGAGTTGCAAAAGAGCTAGACAAAACGATGACTTCGAAACGATTGCGCGACATTTTCGTCGAGCCAATCATTACAAAGTCGCGGCCAGATGACGATGCCGGGAACCGATCCCAGCGCATTTCCGTTTCAGACATCTTGAAGGCTACAAATCACGCCGTCATCTCGGCCGCGAGCGAATACGGAGGCACCTCGCTTCTCAACTTCATCGTGATGTCTTATCATGAGGAGTGCGCAAGTCTCCCTAAAGCCGTAGTGCCTGCGTTCGTCGACGCGAGGCGCATCAAAGGAGCTTACGAGGCGGCTGTAAATAAAGCTCTCCGTGATGGTTTGCCGGAGAGTGAAGATCGGCGGCTAAAGCTCAGTCCTTTACACGATAGCGGGCGCCTCGTCGTTGTTTGCGATGACATTGATCCGCAAAAACCGACGCATGTAAATTTCATTAAGGCGGTTCGAAGCCTTTATCCGAAGGCGCGCCTCATTGTCGGCATAAAGCTCAACTTGCTTGATACTGAGCGACTACGCCCAATGATCGGTATCGACAACTATGACCTTTTTCAGATCGCGGCTCTTTCTCGTGGCAAAGTCCGAACTCTCGTTGAAAAATGGCACCTTCCAACGCGATACCAAACAGACACTGTAGTCGACGAAATCCATTCGCGCTTCCAGGCGCTGGGGATACCCCAGACGGCAGCTTATGTTGCTATCTATTTGGCCGTCCTGGAGGACAGTGAAGGATACGACCCGTTAAACTCGTCTACCGTCATTGAAAATTTCGTCGAAAGCAGTCTTCAAAAGCACAAGCCACGATTTATCTTTCGCAGCTCTTTCGACTACAGAAATCAAATCGACTACCTTGGAGCAATTGCGGAGAGCATGTGCCGCGAGAATCGCTTCATCATTCCGTACGAAGATATTTACAAGTGGACTAAGGAACACTTTGAAGGAATTGGACAGGAGCACGACTACGGCAAGTTGATCCGCCACTTCATTGACGCCAAAGTTTTTGCTGACGAAGGCAATTCAATCTATTTCCGCTACAATATTTTTCTGTCCTTTTTCGTCGCACACAGAATGCAGCAGGCTCAAGCTTTCCGAAAATGGATGCTCGATGACCACCGATACACGAGCTACATCTCCGAATTCGACATCTACTGTGGCCTTTCTCGTCAAGACGAAGAAACACTTGAGTTTTTCGGGAAGGAATTCTCGGAATTTGAAGCCAAGCTTGAAGCTCTAGTAACTCCCCTTTCATGGACCGACCGGTTGGAGACGCTCACTGTCCCAGCAGCCAAAAAGACCGATGTTGAAGCCTTCACGAGCAGCATCGAAAAGCAGCTAACTAAAGCCGGAACACCCGCAGAGCGGGATGAGGAAATTTCGAAGCAAATCTCGGAAAAGGAAAACGTGCGGCCTCAGGCCCACCGTCCTGATGTTATGGGCGTTCTCCCAAGCTGGGTATTGAGTTTGCGGGCCTACACGGTGGCGCTCAAGAATCTGGAGAACATTCCTCGCGAAAAGAAAGAGCAACATCTCACGCGCATTCTAGCGGGCTGGTCGAAGATTATCTTGTATGGATGCATAGTTTTTAAGAACGTGATCGAAAAACGACGCCTGCAGATCGGGGACATGGACTTTGAACTCGACCTCCCACCCAAGTTAGACGCGCGAATTCTTCGAATGTTTTTCCTGACAATCCCCATATATGTCTCGGAAGTGATGCGGCGCGACTTGGGCTCGCAGAAGCTGCAGCTACAGCTGAAGAATGATGAGCTAGCGAAATCTCTCTCTGACTCGTTTCTTCAAACGTCGCTTTATGCGGATCTGAAGCTTCCCGAATACATCAACCGGCTAAAAGCTTTTCAGAAGAAGTCCGACGATTCGCACCTGTTTTTGGAAATACTGCTGCTCAAGATGCGAATGATATTCCTGCGGCTAGGACTTCAGGAAAGCGAGCAGCTTCCTTTTCTCGCTGTTGCCGCTGAAATCAGTGCGGATCTCAAGGGACTTAAAGGTGATGAGCGGACGAAGGAGATCGATCGTTACACGCACGATTTGCGACGTTTGGCTCGGGTAAACAAGCTGCGGGATAATATGTGATCGCACCCAGCGCCACGGGAGTTGCTTCGCGACCAAAATCGCCACCAATCGTGCACTGCTAAATGGTTAATCCCGCTGGTACAGTTGGGTGGGCTCGAACCACCGACCTCCTGTTCCACAGACAGGCGCTCTAACCAACTGAGCTACAACTGCATCCTTGCGAGCCGCCCGAGGGGCGCCCTTGATAGGGCCGGTCACCGAGGAGGGCTGGACGGGGCGGAAACTAGGTGCAACGGGCGTTTTTGGCAAGGCCGCAACACCCTCAAAACGTCCCGCAAACGAGGTTATTTCCAAAGCAAAACCCGGGCTCTAGGCCCGGGTTTCTTAATTGAGACGGCCGCGCCGGATCAGGCGGCGGGGTAGAGCTTCGCGGCGGAGGCCTTGATCGGCTCGACGGTCGCGGTGGCGACGCGCTGGGTCAGCTCGGCGAGCTCCCGGGCCTGGGCCTGAAAGGTCTCGAGCTGCGCCTTGGAATGGTTGGTCCACAGCGAGAACGCATCCTGCGGCGCCTTCACGCTGAACAGCTCCTGGGTGAAGTCGAGATGGGCCTTGGTGTTGGCCTTCGCGAACTCCATCAGCTTGGCGGTGTATTCGCTCACGCCCTTGTGGGCGGACGAGAACACGGCCTCGACAGTGCCGTTGTGGGTCTCGGCGGCGTCCTTGAACTTGGCGTAGTTCTCGCGGGCCTGCGACACGCCCTTTTCGGCGAACGCACGCACCTGCTCGGGGACCTCGAACGGAATGATCGAGGCAGAAAACGGATCAGTCGCACCTGTCATGGGTTGTCCCTCACACTAATGAAAAAACGGAGTGAGCCTTCAGGCGCGCCCGCCGGCCAACCGGGTGACGGGTGCGAAGACTGGAAACACGAAACGAATGATGGCTCGCCCAGCGCCCGCACCAATGCCTGCCTAAAATGTCAACATTGTGCAACGCAACGGGTTTGGAGGGTGCATTGCAAAATTTAATCTCGGGGAGGATGAGGTTCCCGGGCTGGGGAACCGGTGGTTGAGGTGTTTTGAGGCCGCTGGCCGCGCTGTCTCCGTTCCCTCCCCCCTTGTGGGGGAGGGTCAGGGAGGGGGGGCCGCACGGGGATTCTGTCCGTCGCGCTCCGGGCCTCAGGCAACGACTGACACCTTTTGCTGGGCTTACCCCTCTCCCTCACCCTCCCCCACAAGGGGCGAGGGAACGCAGCTTGGGTGGGGCGGGAGCTCGGCTTGATGCGACTGACCATTTGCCACGCGCGAATCCTGCGGATGCAGCGCTGGCACGCCTTGCGGGCCTGGGGACATTAAGGTTATCGCGGCTTTAGGCCTTGCCGCCTAGGCTTCGGACGTGGACCTGCCCGCGGCTGCGGGCGATACTAACCCTTTCTTAAGGCTGCCATTCCCGGCAGCTTGATGCGCACAAGCGGGACGCGAAGCCGGTCGGATGACGAGTTCGGATTTCCAGTTGCGAGGCGTGGGCGATCCCCGGCTGGCCGTGCACGCGACCTCGCCGCTGCCCGCCTGGCTCTGGTCGATCGACGGCACGCGCGTGCTCTGGGCCAATCCGGTCGGGGCAAGGCTGTTCGGCGCGGCCAATGCCACGGCGTTGGCCGAGAAGAACTTCGGTCCGGCCGACAGCCACCGCCGCCAGATCATCCGGCTTGCCGGCCGGCTGCCTCCGAACGGCGCCATCCGGCTCGAACGGCTGCGCGGCTTCGGCGCCCGGCTCGGAACGCTGATGACCTGCGCCTGTGCCCGGCTCGACTTCGCCGATGGCGGTCGCGCAGTGCTCGTCACCGCGATGGACCCGATGCTGCGCTCGATGCCCCTGGTCGAACGCCTGCTTCGTCTGGTCGACGGCGCCAAGACGCCGATGGCGGCGTTCGCGCCCGACGGTCTGTTCGTCGGCGCCAGCGAAACGGCCCGCACCCTGCTCGGCTTCCGCGATCTCAGCGAAGCCGGCCTCGAACAAGCGCGCAGCGATGCGCTTCGCCAAGGCCGCGCCGAGACGCCGATCGGCATCGGCCAGATGGTGCTGCAGCGGGTCGGCAGCGGGGCCGATATCGGCCTAGTCGCGCTGATCGAGCCTGCCGTGCAGCAGGCGGCGGCTGCGAGCGTGGACGTCGAACCCGCGGCCGCTGAACACATCGCGCGCGACGACATCGTTCAGCGTGAGCCTGCCCCGCCCCCTGCTCCGGCCGCCGTGCCCGAGCATATGCAAGCTGCGCCGCCGCACGAGGCGCCATCCGAAATCGCGCTGTTCGATGCCTTTGCCGAGGACGCGCCGGCGACCGAGATCGTGACGATCCAGCAAGCCGTCGAGCAAGCGGCCGAAGCCGCGCCAGAAACTCCGGTTGAAAACTCGGCCGAAGCCATGGTGTCGCCGCAGGACGCGCCGACCGTAACCGGCATGGTCGAGCCGCCGTCGGGCCACGAAGAGCCGCCCGCACCGCGTCAGCATCCGCTGCGCTTCCTCTGGAAGATGGATGCAGAGGGCCGCTTTGCGCTTCTCTCCGACGAATTCATCCACCTGATCGGTCCGCGCACGGCCGCCGGCTTCGACCGCCCCTGGCGCGAGATCGCCGACGCATTCGCGCTCGATCCTGACAGCCGCGTGGCGCAGGCGCTTGCCAGCAAGGATACTTGGGCCGGGATCACCGTGAACTGGCCGGCCGACGGCGGCGAGCATCTGCCGGTCGAGCTTGCCGGGCTTCCGGTCTATGACGGCGACCGCAATTTCGCGGGCTTCAGGGGCTTTGGCGTCTGCCGCGATCTCGACGGCCTCAACCGGCTCGATGCGCTCAGGCGTTTTGAGTTGTTGGCCGAACCGGCAGCACCGCAAAGCCTGTCCGCCGATGTGGTCGAGCCGGAGCATGAACCCGAGCCAGTGTTAGAGGCGCCGCCGCCTCCGCCGATCGAGCCGCCCGCACCTGAGCCTGAGCCTGAAGCTGAACTGCCCGAACCCGCAACCGACGCGAATTCACATCCAACCGATCCGGAAACGCCAGTGGAAACGCCTCCCAATGTCCTGCCGTTCCGCGCGCCCGGCGACACGCGATCGCCGACGCTGACGCCGGTCGAGAACAGCGCATTCAACGAGCTCGCCCGGCAATTGTCCGAGCGCCTCGAACGCGACAAGGAAACCATCGCGGCGTCGGCCGAGCCGGCGGATGCCGAGATCACGCCCGAGGCGCCGACGCCGGAGCCCAAGTCTGAGGCTGAACCGCCGCACGCGCCGGCCGAATGGCTGACCGCGCCCGCGCCGCCGGCGCACGGCCACAGCCCGCGCGATCGCGCGCTGCTCGACCTGCTGCCAACAGGCATCCTGATCTACCGGCTCGACCGCCTGCTCTACGCCAACCCCGCCTTTCTCGCGCGCATGGGCTATGCCAGCCTGAGCGCACTGGAGAATGCCGGTGGGCTGGATGCGCTCTATGTCGAGCCGGGCGTGTCCGCGGCCAGCAGCACGTCGCAAGCAGGCACGCCTGTCACGATCAGCGCGACACTCGCCAATGGCGAAGCGCCGCTGCCGACCACCGAGGCGCATCTGCACGCGATCGACTGGGACTGCGAGAGCGCGCATGCGCTGATCTGCGCGCTGCCGCAAGCCGCGCCCGTTGCGCCCGTCATCGCCGAGACCGTCGTCACCGAGACTATTGTCCCGGAGACCATTGTCCCCGAGACCTTCCCCACCGCGCCCGAGCCCGACGCCGGCGAGGCGGCGGCGGAAGATCTCGCCGCGATCCTCGACACCACGGCCGAGGGCATCGTCATGTTCGACGCCGAAGGCAACATCCACGCCTGCAACCGCAGCGCCGAGGCGCTGTTCGGCTATGACGGCGAGGCGCTGATGCAGCAGAATCTGGTGACGCTGTTCGCGCCGGAGAGCCAGCATGTGGTCATCGACTATCTCGAAAGCCTCAAGAGCCAGGACATCGCGAGCCTGCTCGACCACGGCCGCGAGGTGCTCGGTCGCGAGAAGAAGGGCGGCGTCATTCCGCTCGCGATGATCATGGGCCGCACCAGGCCCGACGGCCCGAACTTCTTCGCCGTGTTCCGCGACCTCTCGCACAGCAAGCAGGGCGAGAGCGAGCTGACGCAGGCGCGACGCCTGGTCGACGGCGCGGCGAACGCCAAGGCCGACATGCTGGCGCGGATCAGCCACGAGATCCGCACGCCGCTCAACGCCATCATCGGCTTCTCGGAGGTGATGATCTCGGAGCGCTTCGGCACGCTCGGCAATGAGCGCTACGGCGAGTACATGAAGGACATCCGCGCCTCCGGCGAGCGCGTCATCGCCATCATCGACGACCTGCTCGAGCTGTCGCGGATCGAGACCGGCAAGCTCGACCTCAACTTCGCCAACCTCAACCTCAACGACCTCGTCGAGGCCTGCGTGGTGGTGATGCAGCCGCAGGCCAATCGCGAGCGTATCATCATCCGCACCTCGCTCGGCCATGCGCTGCCGCAGGTGAGCGCGGATGCGCGCGCGATGCGCCAAATCACCATGAACCTGATCTCGAACTCGATCCGGCTCGCCAGCGCCGGCGGCCAGGTGATCGTCTCGACCGCGCTTACCGATCGCGGCGAGGTCGCACTTCGGATCCGCGACACCGGCCACGGCCTCAGCGAGCGCGAAGTCGCCGCCGCGATGGAGCCGTTCCGGACCCCGCCGCCCGGCGATGCCGAGGACAATTCCGCGCTGAGCCTGTCGCTGACCAAGGCCCTGGTCGAAGCCAACCGCGCCCGGTTCAACATCAAGAGCGCGGCGAACTCCGGCTCGCTGATCGAGGTGGTGTTCGCACCGGCCCTGGCGCAGGCGTAAATCGCGAACGCGATTTCCAGCCGGCGGTGCACGGTGGCGCCCGATGCAGGGCGCTACCTCATTGCAACTTATTCCCGAGCGGAACCGAAGCCCCTCGTTGCGGCTTGAAGCCTGGACCCGGCGTTTCTCCTGCTGACAGTTCGACACTGCAGCTCCCGCACCCAGTGACTTCAAATGGCCGAACGAGCGAAATCCGTGGCATCGAAGCAGCGTCCGCCCAGGCGGAGCGACGCAGTGCGGAGCGAGGGCGGCCCGAACACGACTGAGCGAAAGCCGCTGCCCACGGGCGCGGGCGCGCGCATGAACGCACGGGTCGTGCTTGCCCTCGCGCTCGTCGCACTGGCGTTGTGGACGGCGGCGGGATTTCTCCCCGCCTTGATCTGGGCCGCGATTCTCGCAACCAGCCTGTGGCCGCTCTACACCAAGTTTGCGGCACGCGTGAGCTCCGGCCGCTCCAGCCTGGCCCCGCTGGTCTTCACGCTCGTCGTCGCCCTCATCCTGTTTACGCCGATGTCGCTTGCCGTCTATCAGATCGCGCAACAAGGCGATCTGCTCGTGGGCTGGATGAAACAGGCCGGAGAGAGCGGGATCGAAGTGCCCGATTGGCTCGCCCGCCTTCCGATCGCCGCAGAGAGCATGCAGCAGTGGTGGCGCAGCAATCTTTCCGATCCCAAAGCCGCGACCGCCTGGCTGAAAAGCGTCAATGCAGACAACGCATCGGAACTGTTTCGAACGTTCGGCGGACAGCTGCTTCATCGCCTGTTTCTTCTGTTCTTTTCGCTAGTGGCCTTGTTCGTCCTGCTGCGCAACGGCCGGTCGATCTCGGGCCGCGTGCTGGAAACCTGCGATCGGCTTTTCGGTGAGGCGGGAGAGGGTCTCGCCGAGCAAATGGTCGATGCGATCCGCGGCACCGTGAACGGTACGGTGCTGGTCGCCGCGGGCGAGGGATTATTGATCGGCGTGGCCTATTTCGTCGCGGGCGTGCCGCATGCCATCGTATTCACGATATTGACCACGGCCTTCGCCATGCTTCCCTTCGGCGCCTGGCTGGCTTTCACCGCCGCGGCGGTGGTCCTGGTTTCCGGCGGAGGCAGCGGCTTCGCAGCCGCGGGCGTCTTCTTCTGGGGCGCGGTCGTCATGTTGGTCGGCGATCATTTCGTATGGCCGACCTTGGTCGGTGACTCGGCACGGCTGCCGTTTCTGTTCGCGTTCGTCGGAATCTTCGGCGGCCTGGCTGCCTTCGGCCTCTTGGGCTTGTTTTTGGGTCCCGTGATCATGTCGGCGTTGCTGGTGGTCTGGCGCGAGTGGGTGTTTCGACCTGTCGCGATCGAGAAGCACGGCTGAGTCGCCGCGTAAGCACGCACCGAATGCAAAAGGCACAGCGCTTGCGAAGGGGTAAGGCGGGATCAGGCTGGGACTGGACTGGCGCTGCCTTTACGTAGTGGCGCAACCCGCTCGGACATGTAGTATGGCCCTGCCGGAGCAGGGGTACCAAATTGGACGGAATCAATCTTCACGATCCCCTCTTCGCCACCTATGTCGTTGCCGCCAGCTTGATCATCCTCAAGGCCGTGGCGATGTCGTGGCTCACCGTAGTCCGGATGGTGAGGGCCCAAGGCGGCTACCGTTCGCCGGAGGACATCAAGAAGACACCACTGAATCCCGCACCCGATCCGGCGCAGCTTCTTCCCAACGAAGATGTGGAGCGGATCCGCCGGATCCAGATGAACGATCTCGAGAGCCTGCCGTATTTCCTGGTCGCGGGCTTTCTTTATGTTCTCACAAAGCCGTCGCTGCTTCTCGCGCAATGCCTGCTCTACGGCTACGTTGCCTCACGCCTGCTGCATTTTCTCGCCTATCTCACCGGGCAAATTCACGACATTCGCGCAATGCTGTGGACCGTAGGCTCGGTCATCCTGGTCTTCATGACCGTGCGCACGCTGCTCGTTGCACTCGGCGCTTGAGGCTCAGTCGGGCACGCCGGCTATCTGCTGGGCCGAAAGGTAGCGTTCAAGCGCCTCGTGCTGCTTGAAAAAACGCATGGCGCGCAGATCGCGGATCGTCGTTTTTTGTGCCGCATCGCGAACCCGGGTGACCTCGCGGGCTTCCTCCAGCCGGCCGACCCCGACCAGGTTTGCCGCGAGCATGCGATGCCCGGTGCCGTTACTCGGATTGTGCCGAACCGACTTGCGCGCCCAGGCAACGCCCTCCTCGTACTGCCCGAGGGCAAAGTAGGACGCGGTCAATCCCGTCATCCACATATGGAGCATGCTGTCCTCGGGGCTGAGGACGAGAGACCGATGCAGGCATGCGAGTGCGTTGGCATAATCGCCTCCCATGCTGTCGATCATTCCGAGTACACCCCATGCGAAGGCCGAACTCGGATTGAGCCTTGCGGCTTCGCTGGCGTGAATGCGCCCCTGATCGTTGTCGCCGGCGGGCCCAAACAGCGTGAAGCCATAGACAGCGTGGGCGAAAGCGTCCCCACTATCCTGCTCGACGGCGCGGCGCGCCAGAACGACGGCCTCGGACGCGGCATCCGCAGACATGTTGGCGCCGAGCGGCGGAGCCATCACGAGTCCCCAAGCCAGCGCCGCCAGCGTCGCCGTTCGCTCCTGATCGAGGCTCAGAGACCGCCGAAGCAGATCGATGGCCTTGACGATGCCTTCGCGGGTGCCGCCCCATAAGTGGTGAAGGCCGCGCAAATACAGATCATAGGCCGAAAGATCAGTTGGCGGCTTGCGGCGTGCGCGTTCGATCTCGGCGCTACGAACGGCGGGATCGACGACCGCGGCAACACTGCTGCTGACGTCGTCCTGCAGGTCGAAGATGTCGACCAGGGGGCGGTCGTAGCGATTGGACCAGACCTGGGCCTCGCTTCCGGTATGAGTGAGCTCGGCCGAGACGCGAATGCGGTTGCCCGCCTTGCGAATATGACCGCTCAGGACGTATTGCGCACCGAGTTGCTGCGCAATCTGCCGGCTGGTCATTCCCTTGTCCCGAAGGGCAAAGCTCGATCCAGCCGCGATCACCACCAGCTCACGAAAGCGCGATAGAGCGGTGATGATGTCTGCAGTGACGCCATCGGCGAAGTAGTCCTGTTCGGCGTCACCACCCATATTGCGGAACGGAAGCACCGCCACGGAGGGCCTGTCGTTGCCTATCACGTGCTCCGCCTGGTGCGAAAGGTCTGCCGTCGCCTCCGCTGCCGGCAGAACGATCTTCTGCTCCTGGACCTTGCGCAACTCCGCAGCCAGGGCGGTGGTCGCCGCATCGGGCACGGTGCCGAGCTCTTGCTTCAGCAAGGCAACGACGGCCTGATAATATTTGAGTGCCTCGGCGTTGCGGCCGGCCGCGGACAACGCGCGCATGATCAGGCGGTGCGCATCCTCGCGCATGCTGTTGAGTGCATTGGCACGCTGGCCGGCGAGCAGAGCATCGCCGGCACGTCCGTCGGACAGTTCCTGCTCGCCGAGCGCCACCATCGCGCCGACAGCCAGCTCCGATAACCGCTCGCGTTCGCCGGCCAGCCACTCGCTCCAGCCCTCAGCGTTGACCGCGATGTCATCGACGAGGCGCCCGCGATAGAGATCTGCCGCCGCGGTCAGCGCGTCACGGCTGCCCTTTCTGACAAGCCGCTCGAATTGCGGCACATCGCAGGTGATCACAACGGCATTCAACGAAATGAATTCGCCGTCACTCCTGAGAGCACTCTGACCAAGAACTTGACGTAGCTTGAACAGCGCCTGTCGCAGGTTTTGTTTCGCTTGCGCTTCGAAGTGCGATCCCCACAGCAAGGTCGAGAGTTTTTCGCGGTGCTGAGGCTGAGGTGCCGTGCAGGCCAGATAGGCCAGCAATCCCGCGAGCTTCTTGTTCGGCAAGCTGACGGCGCCGTCCGGTCCGATCAGTTCAAAACGTCCAAGAAGTGCGAGAGTAAAATTTGGGCTGGGCGCGGGTACAGTTTCGGTCATTCCGCCTCGAAAATAAGCAGATGCGCTCACGGATATACATCCTACACGAATTGCCGCCTTAGCGAACAATATTAACGCTGCAGTGACGGCCGAGTGACGCCGGCGACGACGACAGTGGGTTCAGATCGCATCGCGACGAGATGCCGGTTGGTTGATCGACGCGGAGCAATTTCATCCGGAAGTCAGCGTGCGCGCGCATCACCTCATCATGATCGTCGTTGGCTTGTTCGTGGTCCTCGCCGGATTCGACGCAGCGTTGACGACCTTTGCACACCCGACACTCAGGGCCGCTTCGCAGTCGGCGCCGCCCGTCGCACCGCTTCTTTTCGGAGGCGACTGATCGCACGCCGGCATCACAACAGCCATCAAACAGGAGGTCGCATTGACCGACATCGCACAGCAGGGAAAACAATCGCAGAGGTTTCTCGCGTCCGACCAAGAACAGCGATTGGTTTCGATGTGGAGACTTGGAGTGGTCGCCTTCTATGGCTCGCTCCTGGCGCTGGTGATTGCCTTCGCGGCAATGAGCAAGGCGCCCCGAGAGCGCCAAGCCAACCTCGCCTCCGACGATTTCGTTACCCTCTACATTTCGAACCCGCCGGCGCCGTAGGCGATCGGGACGAGCAACAGCAAAGCATATGAGGACAATCGTGAACAATCACAACCGTGCTGCGTCTCCAATTCGTGCCAGATCTCCAGCATCGCACGACAGAAAGCGAACAGGCGGCGAGACGCGCCTGATGATCCTCGTTCTGCTGGGATTCGGCCTCGTTCACGTGATCGGCGCGATCCTCATTCAGCGCGCGTCGACCGAGCGAGGTGATCCGCCCCTGATCCTCGCTTCGCACACCGACTGACGGCCGCCACATGCAGCCGGGTCATGGGATCTGAAAACCAGGAGGCAACATGCCAGCAATCATGCGCACGATTTCCCGCACGGTCCTCTCGGTCATCGGTGCCGAATTGGCGAAGCACGCCCTCTTGTTGTGCGCAGCATGCGCCTTTGTGTTCGCGCTCTCACGAACCTACGGCCTGGATTTGAGCGCCGGATTCTTCTGACGTTCGCAATGGCGGCCGACATGACTGAAATCTGAAGACGCATCGTCGTCGATGCGCAAGTCCTGAGGAGCTGATATGTACGTTGGCCGGATATTGTCCACGCTTGGCGGACAAGGACCCATGCTCCTGGTGATCTCGCTTTGCGCTGGGCTGGTGATCACTCCCTTCGCTCGTCTCGGCTACGATCTTTTGCCTTTTTCGGCATTTCTTCTGACGCTGGGCTCGTTTCTTACGGCGGGTCTTGCCCCCTCTGAAGCCAGCATTCGTCCGCTCCTGATGGGCGTGGTGCTTGCCTGGGTTGGCCTGGTGCTGCCATTCGCTGCTGCGATTCTGCTGTCCTTTGCTCCGCTTGATCCTGCGCTGCGGGCCGGCATTCTGCTTTCACTGCTGGCGCCGCCGGTCGGAAGCGCCGCTGCGATCGCCGGAATGCTCGGTTTGCGACCACGTCTCGCACTGCTCGTTTCCATCGCACTGACCTTGCTCACGCCGATCTCGATTCCGAGTTTTGCCACGGTGCTCGGACTTGGAATTGCATTCGACATGGGCGGGCTGGCGATCCGGCTCTTCAGCATTATCGGCGCTGCAGGCCTGGTGGCCTTCTTAGCCATGAGGTTTCGTCGTCATGTGATTCCCGTTCTGCCCGATCAAAGCGCCGCCACCGGGATCGCCCTTGTCGGGCTCATGATCGTGGGGCTTGCCACCTCGCAAGGCATACGGGCGCAATGGACCAGCAACGCCCTGCGTTTCGACGTGATGCTCGCCGCGGCGATCGTGTTCAATTTCGGTCTGTGCGTCCTCGCTGCCATGACGTTCGCGAGACTGGGGTGGCAAACCGCCGGTACCATCGGTCTCGTGAGCGGAAACCGCAACGTCACGCTCGTGTGGGCAGCGGCGAGCTTCGGTCTGCCGTCGCTGGCGGAAGGTTATGTCGCTGCGTGCGTCATCCCGGTCCTCGCGCTTCCCCTCATTATCAAGCTTTGTCTCAGACTACCTTCCTTCAGCCGCTTCATCCCACAAAACCGGTGACCCAAAGAGTGCACGCCTGACCTGCTGCTCAAACAAAAGGGCACGGCGCTTGCGGCGCCGTGCCCTTTGCAGTCCTGTCGTCTGTCTCAGCTATAAATTTCGAACAGTCCCGCGCCGCCCTGGCCGCCGCCGATGCACATCGTCACGACGCCCCATTTGGCTTTGCGGCGCTTGCCTTCCTGGAGGATGTGGCCGGTGAGACGCGCGCCGGTCATGCCGAAGGGATGGCCGATCGCGATCGAGCCGCCGTTGACGTTGTACTTGGCGGGATCGATGCCGAGCTTGTCGCGCGAATAGAGGCACTGGCTGGCGAAGGCTTCGTTGAGCTCCCAGAGATCGATGTCGTCGATCTTCAGGCCATGACGCTTCAACAACTTCGGCACGGCAAAGATCGGGCCGATGCCCATCTCGTCCGGCTCGCAGCCCGCCGCCGCCCAGGCGACGAAGCGGCCCATGGGATTGAGGCCGCGCTTCTCCGCGTCCTTGGCTTCCATCAGCACCACGGCCGCGGCACCGTCCGACAATTGGCTGGCATTGCCGGCGGTGACGAACTTGCCGGGGCCCCTGACGGGCTCGAGCTTGGCGAGACCTTCCAGCGTGGTCTCGGGCCGGTTGCACTCGTCGCGATCGACGACGTAGTCGACGATCGACTCGGCCTTGGTTGCCTTGTCGACCACTTTCATCTTGGTCTTCATCGGGACGATCTCGTCCTTGAACTTGCCCGCCTGCTGCGCGGAGGCCATGCGGCGCTGCGACTCCAGCGAATATTCGTCCTGATATTCACGGCTGAGATTGTAACGCTCGGCGACGATATCGGCGGTGTCGATCATCGCCATGAAGATCGCCGGCGCCGTCTTGAGCAGCTCGGGATCGATCGATTCCTTCGGCGTGGCGCCGCCCGGCATCGAGATGCTCTCGACGCCGCCTGCGACGATGCAGTCGGAACCGTCCGAGCGGATCGAGTTGGCGGCCATCGCAATGGTCTGGAGACCGGACGAGCAGAACCGGTTCACCGAGACGCCCCCGGTCGATTTCGGCATTCCTGCCAGCAGCGCGGCCTGGCGGCCGATGTTCGGCGCGCCATGGGCGCAATTGCCGAGATAGCAATCCTCGACATAGTCCTTCTCGACGCCGGCGCGCTCGACCGCGTGCTTGATGGCGTGGGCCGCGAGCGACATCGGCGGGGTGATGTTGAACCCGCCGCGGCCGGATTTCGCGAGGCCCGTGCGTGCATAGGAAACGATGACGGCTTCACGCATTGTTTTCTCCCTTTTCGAACGATTTTGAACGGAGCGTCGATCGACGACTTCTCGGCGCCATTGGTACACAATGTCCGGCGGTCGCGGGAGAAATAAAAAACGCCGCCCTCGCAAAAGGGCGGCGTTGTTCCGCGGGTCGGAATATGTCGGCGGATCAGAACGTCAGCGCCTTGACCTGCTTGACCTGCGGCAGGGCCTGCACCTTGGCGAGCAGATCGGCCGGCACCGCGCCGTCGACCTCGATCAGCGCGATGGCATCGGAGCCCGGCGCGACGCGGCCGAGATGGAAGGTCGCGATGTTGATCTTGGCATCGCCGAGCAGGCTCGCGAACTTGCCGATGAAACCCGGCTTGTCCTCGTTGGTCACGTAGATCATCGACTTGCCGAATTCGGCGTCGACGCGGATGCCCTTGATGTCAACGAGCCGCGGCTTGCCGTCGGCATAGACCGTGCCCGAGACCGACCGCTCCTGCCGCTCGGTGGTGACGGTGACGGTGATCAGGCTTTCATAGTCGCTCTGGGCGGCGCGGACGATCTCGTCCACCACCATGCCGCGCTCCTTGGCGACGACGGGCGCGGAGACGACGTTGACCTCGCCCAGCATCGGCCGCAGCAGGCCCGACAGCACGGCGGAGGTGATCGCCTTGATCTTCATCTCGGCGACGTGGCCTTCATAGGTGATCTCCACCTTGAGGATGCCGCTCTCGGTGAGCTGTCCCGCGAACGAGCCGAGCTTTTCGGCGAGCGCGATGAACGGCTTCAGCTTCGGCGCCTCTTCCGCCGTGATCGAGGGGAAGTTGACGGCATTCGAGATCGCGCCGGTGAGCAGGTAATCCGACATCTGCTCGGCGACCTGGAGCGCGACGTTCTCCTGCGCTTCGGTGGTGGACGCGCCGAGATGCGGCGTGCAGATCACGTTGGGATGACCGAACAGCACGTTCGCGGTGGCGGGCTCCTCGACGAAGACGTCGAATGCTGCGCCTGCGATGTGCTTGGAATTCAAGGCGTCGACCACGGCCTGCTCGTCGACGAGGCCGCCGCGGGCGCAGTTGATCAGGCGCACGCCCTTCTTCATCTTGGCGATCGCGGCCGCGTCGATGATGTTCTTGGTCTTCTCGGTCAGCGGGGTGTGCAGCGTGATGAAGTCGGCGCGCTTGAAGAGGTCGTCGAGCTCGACCTTCTCGACGCCGATGTCCCTGGCGCGCTCCGGCGACAGGAACGGATCGAACGCGATCACCTTCATGCGCAGGCCGAGCGCGCGGTCGGCGACGATCGAGCCGATGTTGCCGCAGCCGACGACGCCGAGCACCTTGCCGGTGATCTCGACGCCCATGAAGCGGTTCTTCTCCCATTTGCCGGCCTGGGTCGAAGCGTCCGCCTGCGGAATCTCGCGCGCCAGCGCCAGCATCAGGGTGATGGCGTGCTCGGCGGTCGTGATCGAATTGCCGAACGGCGTGTTCATCACGATGATGCCCTTGGCCGTGGCGGCGGGAATCTCGACATTGTCGACGCCGATGCCGGCGCGGCCGATCACCTTGAGATTGGTCGCCTTCTCGAGGATCTTCGCGGTCGCCTTGGTCGCCGAGCGGATCGCGAGGCCGTCGTAATTGCCGATGATCTCGGCGAGCTTGTCCTTGTCCTTGCCGAGGTTGGGCTGGAAGTCGACCTCGACGCCGCGGTCTTTGAATATCTGCACGGCGGCCGGAGAGAGCGCGTCGGAAATGAGAACTTTGGGTTTGGTCATGGGAATGTGTCCTCTGCCTTCCTCAAGGGAAGGGCCTTAGACCGGATTGGGTGAATGTCTCGGAGCACTTCTCCCTCTCCCCGTTCTTACGGGGAGAGGCGAAGAAAGAAACTTACGCCGCCTTGGCGAGCGTGGCCTTGGTCTCGGCGAAGGCCCAATCGATCCACTGGGTCAGCAGCGCGACATCGCTGGCCTCGACGGTGGCGCCGCACCAGATGCGCAGGCCGGCGGGCGCATCGCGGTAGTAGGCGAAGTCGTAGCCCGCGCCTTCCTTCTCAACCAGCGCCACCAGCTTCTTCGAGAAGTCGGCCTGCGCGTCCTCGGAGAGCGAGGTGATCGCGGGATCGGTGAACTTCAGGCACACCGAAGTGTTGGAGCGGATCGCGGCGTCCTTGGCGAGGAAGTCGATCCAGGGCGTCTTCGCCTTCCAGTCGGCGAGCACCTTGGTGTTGGCGTCGGCGCGCGCGATCAGCGCCTTCAGGCCGCCGATCGATTTGGCCCAGTTCAGCGCGTCGAGATAATCCTCGACGCAGAGCATCGACGGCGTGTTGATGGTCTCGCCGACGAAAATGCCTTCGTTGATCTTGCCGCCCTTGGTCATGCGGAAAATCTTCGGCAGCGGCCAGGCCGGCTTGTAGGTTTCGAGCCGCTCCACCGCGCGGGGCGACAGGATCAGCATGCCGTGCGCGGCTTCGCCGCCGAGCGCCTTCTGCCAGGAGAAGGTGACGACGTCGAGCTTGGCCCAGTCGAGCGGTTGCGCGAACGCGGCCGAGGTGGCGTCGCAGATGGTCAGGCCTTCGCGGGTCGCGCTGATCCAGTCGGCGTTCGGCACGCGCACGCCCGAGGTGGTGCCGTTCCAGGTGAAGACGACGTCGGACTTCGGATCGACCTTGGAGAGGTCGGGGATCTCACCGTAAGCCGCGTTGAGCTTGGTGACGTCCTTGAGCTTCAATTCCTTGAGGATGTCGCTGACCCAGCCCTCGCCGAAGGATTCCCAGGCGAGCGTGGTGACGGGCCGCGCCCCCAGCATCGACCACAGCGCCATCTCGACCGCGCCGGTATCGGAGGCCGGCACGATGCCGATGCGATAATCGGCGGGCACTTCGAGCACTTCGCGCGTCAAATCGATCGCGAGCTTGAGCTTGGTCTTGCCGACCTTCGCGCGATGCGAACGGCCGAGCGCTGCGTCCTTGAGATTTTGGGCATTCCATCCGGGGCGCTTGGCGCAGGGGCCGGAGGAAAAATGCGGCACGTTCGGCCGCGAAGCGGGCTTCGCTACAGTCATCGTCTACCCTTCCAGATAGTAAGCCTCCCGTTGGGGGGAGGTGTCCCGCCGCGGCTGATACGGGAATCGGGAAGACCAGTCAAGGAAGTTCCGGGGCCTCACGCGCGAGTGATGGCGCTTCCGGTGCGATTTTGGGGGATTCGACGGCGGCAAGCGCGTTCAACAAGTCCGTGGCTTCGCTGATCAATTGCGCCGCGCGGCGGCGGCTGCCGACTTTCAAAATGCATTTGTCATTGGCCTGCACAACGTAGTCGTTGCCGACCTTGATCATCGAATAGCTTGTCATCGAAATCCCCGAACCGATCGAGCCCGGTTTCGACGTCCCGTAGCACCGTTCGTTCCCTCACCAACGTGAACGCCGTGACGGTGGTTTATCAGCTCTTAATATGAACGTACGCGCGATCCGATTTCGCTGATCGCGCAAGGCTCATAGCGTGCTGCGTCAAAAGCGGACAGTCATGCCGACGTGACTCGCCGTGAACCCAAGCCGCTTGTAGAAGCGCTGCGCATCCGTTCGCGTCTGATGCGTCAGCAGTTCGACCAGATTGCAGCCGCGCGCTTTCGCTTCCGTCACCGCCCATTGCACCAATTGCTCGCCGATGCCGCGGCTGCGGCAATCGGAAGCAACGCGGACGTCTTCGAGCAAACCGCGCAGGCCGCCTTGCGAGCTGAGACCCGGCAGGATCGCGAGCTGCAGGCAGCCGACCACCCTGCCCTCGCTCTCGGCAACCACGAGCTGGAGATTTTGATCGCGCTCGACCCGCACGAATGCCTCGTAATAGGACGCAGGCAACGGGTCTTCCACGCGCTCGCGTGCGCTGCCGAGATGATCGTCGGCGAGCATCGCCACGATCGCAGCAACATCTTCGCGGCGCGCGGGACGAATGGAGACAGATTCGGCGTTCATTAAGTTACTCCTGCCTCAGCGCCCCTAACGCACCTTGGGAAGCCCGAGAGAGGTCTCGGCTTCGCCGATCCAGCGGCGGATGGCGGCATAACGACCGAGATCGAAGCCGCCTTCATGCGCGACGCGCGTATAGGCAAGCAGCGAGACGTCGGCAAGCGAAACGTCATCACCGGCGAAGAAGCGGTTTGCCGCCAGATGCTGCTCCATGCGATCGAGCGCCGCATAGCCGCGTTTGACCTTTTCAGGATCGAGCTCGGAGGCGTCCTTGCCGAGATAGACGAGCTGGAAGCGGCACACCGCGATGTAGGGCTCGTGGCTGTATTGTTCCCAGAACAGCCATTCGTCCATCTTGGCGGCGGTGAAGGCATCGCGCGGAATGAGCGCGCTGTCGCGCGCGAGATAGCGGATGATGGCATTGGATTGCGCCAGCGTGCGGCCGTCGTCGAAAGCGACGGTGGGCACCTGGCCGGCACCGTTCATCTCGAGGAATTGCGGCGTGCGGCTTTCGCCCTTGCGGGTGTCGATCTCGATCCACTGGTAGGGCAGCGCGAGCTTGTCGCAGAGCCACTTCACCTTCAGACAATTGCCGGAATTGCTATCGCCGTAGATCCGCATCGCTGCCCCCCGCTTCTGGAGACAGAGCAGCAGGACTGACCGGGCCTGTCAATTGCCCCGGCGCGCAGGATCAGAACTTGTAGCCGAGGCCAGCACGGACGGTGTTGATGCTGGTGTCAACTGCGGAAGAGAAGCGGATGTATTCGTACTCCGCACGCATGAACAAGCCACCGACCAGATTGACATCGACACCAAGGCCGGCGGTGTAGCCGTAGATTAGGTGATTATGCTGGGCGTTGGTCGAGCTCAACGGCTGTAGCGCCGTGTAAGTCCCCAGCTGGGTCGTGCTCACGCGATCCTGCACATGGGCCGTCTGCACGATGTCGGCATTGCCGAGCGCGGCACCCGCGAACATGTACGGCAGGAAACATCCCCAGGCGTAACCAGCGCGACCGCGAAACGTCCCCATGTCGCTGATGCTGATCGACGATGTGGAGGTCGCCGTGACGTCATGGAAGTTGCCGTCAGACAGCGCAACGGGGCTGACGCGTCGCTCGCTAGCCGACGCCATTCCGCCGAACTTGCCGTGCAACCAACTCACTTCGAGACCCATCACGACGTCGTCCCACTGCGCGTTGTACCCGACGAAGGCACCGTAGCCGGTCGTGCGCTGCGAAGCCTTGCCGAGCCCGAGATTCCACTGCGAGACGCCCATTTCCGCCTCGATCAACGTGTCGGCCAGCAATGAAGCCATCATGTTTTTGGTCGAGCCGTTGAAGTTCTCGTCGGACGAACCATAGCCGGCCTGGGCGCCGATATAGCTGCCTTGCCAGTTGACGTTGGACTTGCTCAGACCGTCGGTGAAGCTGCCGCGCAGGATGGGAAGATCGGAGAGATCAGCCGCGTGCGCGGCAGACACCGTCCCTAACATCGCCGCCGCCAACATCAGCCTACGCATTGCAACGCTCCATCGAACTCGAACTTTCACTGATGATCATGGCTCGTTAACCTTAACCAATGGTTGCGCCGGAGGCTTTCATCGCCGCGCGGCATGAAAAATACGCAAAACAAAACGGCGCGGGATGATCCCGCGCCGTTAAGATGTCTTAAGCGATGAGGCTTGCGATCAGCCCTTGGTGACGAGCGGCGGCATGTAGGCCGGCGTCGGGCTGTTCAGCTCCCAGCGCACGCCGAGCTTGACGTCGTGCGAGGTGATCTCCTTGACCTTGATCGAGGTCGGGCCGGAGGCGCTGTTGTCGAACAAGCGGTAGTTGCCGGGCGCGCCGTCGCCGAGGTTCATGTAGCTGTAGGCCAGTTCGACGGTGAAGCCGGGATTGACCTTGTAAGCGAGACCCGCATGTGCGGCGTACGCCAAGTTCCACTTTCCGTTGTCGGCGAAGTAGGCGACGCTGTTGGACAGCACGCCGCCGCTGTACGACACGCCGTCATCGCGGAAGCCGCTGATCTTGTTGTAGGAGCCGCCGACACCGGCACCGATGAACGGCGTGATGCACCACCAGGTGCCGAGATCGACATAGGCGTTGGCCATCACGACCCACTCGGACTTGCTGCCGGTGTAGTTGTTGACGCCGACGAAGCCGGGTCCAACGACGTTGTCGCTGCCGTGCAGATTGGCTTTGCCTCGGTACTGGCCGATCACATCCGTGCGGAACCAGTTATTGAAGCGGTAGCCAACGCCGAGATCGAACAGCGGCGAGGAGTCGAAGCCGAGCCCCTCCGTCGTCTTCGAATACCCAGCCGGCAGGGCGCCGTCGATGCGCTTGGCGCTCTGGTTGGTCATGCCGACGTCGCCGCGGAGATACCAGCCGCCGAAGTCGGCGGGCGGAGCCGGGGGCGCGTACATCGGAGGGGGCGCCGCGATCGGCATGTCGGCGGCGAACGCCATCGAGGAGATCAGGGTTGCCGCACCCGCGGCAAGGAGAGACTTAACGCTACGCATTGGCTTCGTCCTTTTGGCCGGTGAGGCAATACGGCGCCTCACGTTCTGGAAACTCACGGCCCGGACGATGCCAGCAAATGTTTAAGCGCCACTTAACCCTAATTTTTAAGGTTGATTTTTTCTAACCGCGCACGCGCATGCGGCGCGAGCGTTGCAAAAATGCAGCGCAAATGCGACGCCGTCGCCGCATGTCCTAACGATGTATGAAGCCGCGCTGCAGCAAGACAGGATATGTTAACGCGCGTGCCGCGGCAGCTTGGGCAGGAACACCGCAAGCAGGCCGATCGCCGGGAGGTAAGCGCAGACCTGGTAGACGAATTCGATCGAGGTGTGGTCGGCGAGCTTGCCGAGCACGGCGGCGCCAAGGCCGCCGATGCCGAACGCGACACCGAAGAACACGCCGGAGATCATGCCGAAGCGATGCGGCACCAGCTCCTGCGCGAACACGATGATCGACGACGTCGTCGAGGAGATGATCAGGCCGATGATCACGGACAGCACCGCGCTCGCATAGAGCCCGGCATAGGGCAGCGCCAGCGTGAACGGCAGCGCCCCCAGGATCGAGATCCAGATCACGATCTTGCGGCCGAAGCGATCGCCCAGGGGACCGCCGAGAAAAGCCCCGACCGCGTTCGCCGCGAGGAAAATAAAGAGATACATCTGCGCGGCTTGCGTCGACACGCCGAACCGGTCGATCAGATAGAAGATGTAGTAGCTCGACAGGCTCGAGACGTAGAGCTGTTTCGAGAACAGCAGCGCGACCAGCACGAGGAGCGCAACGACGACGCGACGCGAGCTCGGCGCGTCGGGATGGGCTTGAGCCACCGCGGTCTTCTTCGCCTTGATCTGCGGTTCGTACCAGCGGCCGATGCGCCAGAGGATGAGGATCGCGAGGAAGGCGATCGAGGAGAACCAGGCGATGCTGCCCTGCCCGAACGGCACGACGATGAGCGCGGCGAGCACCGGTCCCATCGAGGTGCCAAAACTGCCGCCGAGCTGGAACACCGATTGCGCAAAACCGTAGCGGCCGCCGGAGGCGAGCCGCGCGATGCGCGCCGATTCCGGGTGAAACACCGCCGAGCCGAGACCGACCAGCGCGGCGGCGACGAGGATGACGAGATATTGGTGGGCGGCACTGAGCAGCAACAGACCGAAGAAGGTCGAGGCCATGCCGATCGACAGCGAATAGGGCTGCGCCTTCTTGTCGGTGTAGTGGCCGACCACCGGCTGGAGCAGCGAGGCCGTGAACTGGAAGGCCAGCGTGATCATGCCGATCTGCGCGAAGTCGAGCGCATAGGTGTCCTTCAGGATCGGATACACCGAGGCGATCAGCGACTGCATGGTGTCGTTGAGGAAGTGCGAGAAGCTGATGCCGGCAAGCACGACATAGGCCGGCCCTGCGGCCTTGGCTGTTTGTGCCACGTCGCTGACGATGACGGGCTCGGTCAGCGCTTCCTCTGAGACGACGACTGGCTTGTTCAATGGATCGATCCAGACGCGGCACATTGCCGCGACAAGCTAGTTACGCTGCGCGCGGCGACCGATCCACCGCCAATCGTCGATGGCTGGGATGCGCTTCGCTCCATCCCTTGCGGGAGTTCGTAGCGTAGCGCCTCAGGCCGCGGCCTGCCCGAGCGCCGAGACGATGGTATCGACGACGTCCTCGACCAGGATGCGATCCTCGCCCTCGCCCATGACGCGGATCACCGGCTCGGTGCCGGAGGAGCGGATCAGCAGGCGGCCGTGGCCGTTGAGCCGCTGCTCGCCGTCGGAGATCGCCGATTTGACGTCGGAATTGTCGAGCGGCTTGCCGCCCTTGTGACGGACGTTCTTCAGGATCTGCGGCAGCGGATCGAAACGGTGGCAGACTTCCGACACCGGCCGGCGCAGCTTCTGCACCACGGCAAGCACCTGCAATGCGGCAACGAAGCCGTCGCCGGTGGTGGCGTAGTCGGACAGGATGATGTGGCCGGACTGCTCGCCGCCGAGATTGTAGCCGCCGTTCAGCATCTGCTCGAGCACGTAGCGATCGCCGACCGGCGTGCGCACGAGATCGAGGCCCTGCGCATTGAGGAAGCGCTCGAGCCCGAGGTTCGACATCACGGTGGCGACGATGCCCGATCGCGACAGCCGGCCGTCTTCCTTCCAGCTCTGCGCGATCACCGCGAGCAGCTGGTCGCCGTCAACGATGTGGCCGCGCTCGTCGACCAGGATGACGCGATCGGCGTCGCCGTCGAGCGCAATGCCGATGTCGGCGCGCATCTCGCGGACCTTCTTCGACAGCGCTTCCGGCGAGGTGGAGCCGCATTCCTTGTTGATGTTGAAGCCGTCGGGCTCGACCCCGATCGGAATCACGTCGGCGCCCAGCTCCCACAGCGCTTCCGGCACCACCTTGTAGGCGGCGCCATTGGCGCAATCGACCACGACACGCAGGCCGTCGAGCGACAGATCGCGCGGCAGCGTGCGCTTGGCGAATTCGATGTAGCGGTCATGCACGCCGTCGATGCGGCGGGCGCGGCCGAGACTGGCGCTCTGGGCGAGACGCTTGTCGATGGGCTCGTCGAGCAGCTGCTCGATCTGCTTCTCAACGTCGTCGGAGAGCTTGAAGCCTTGCGGGCCGAACAGCTTGATGCCGTTGTCCTCGAACAGATTGTGCGAAGCGGAGATCATCACGCCGAGATCGGCGCGCATCGACTTGGTCAGCATCGCGACCGCCGGCGTCGGCATCGGGCCGACCAGCAGCACGTCCATCCCAACCGAGGTGAAGCCCGCGACCATCGCGTATTCGATCATGTAGCCGGACAGGCGGGTGTCCTTGCCGATCACGACCCTGTGGCGGTGGTCACCGCGCTGAAACGCCAGGCCTGCGGCCTGGCCGACCTTGAGCGCGAGCTCCGGCGTGATCAGTCCGTTGGCGCGGCCCCGGATCCCGTCCGTCCCGAAATATTTGCGGCTCATCTCGTCCCCCACGCGACAACCAGGGACCACCAATACAACCTGCGGGTGCCTTGGCGGGACCCGCATCCCTGATTTGCTGAGGTCTTATAAAGCCATCGCGGCTAACTTGGCTTCAAAAAATATGATGAATCATTACGGAACCGGGCAGGCCCCGGCGCTGATAACGTCTTGTTAACATTATATTTCCAGCGAGGACGCCGGAACAGGGTGGAACCCGCGCCTAGCCCGAGCGCTTCACATGGCCGTCCCCGCGGCTCGGCGCCGGCTGGGTGACATTGACGGGATCGGAGCCCGGAAAGGTCTCTTCCAGACCTTCTTCCAGCGCTTCCTCGAGATCATGCTTCTCCTTGATCTCCTCCGGCGTCGATCCGGTGTGCGGCCTGGTCATGGCGCCCTCCTCTCCACAAAGGATTTGCAAACGATTTGGCTGTGCATCCAACCATGCTAGATGACCCCTCGATCTTCCGATGCAAGACTCATCCGCTACTTCGATGCAGACTCTTCCGATACAAGACGGGCCGGGGAAACGTTCATGAAGCACATCACCTGTATCGACGATCTTCGCACACTGCATCAGCGCCGCGTGCCGAAGGCGTTTTTCGATTATTGCGACCGCGGCTCTTACGCCGAGGAAACGCTGCGCGCCAACCGCGAAGACATGCAGGCGATCAAGTTCCGCCAGCGCATTCTGGTCGACGTCTCCAAGCGCGACACCGCGACCACGATCCTCGGCGAGCCCTCGACCATGCCGCTGATGCTCGCGCCTGTGGGCCTGCTCGGCATGCAGCATGGCGACGGCGAGATCCATGCCTGCCGCGCCGCGCAAGCCGCCGGTATCCCGTTCACGCAGTCGACGATGTCGATCTGCTCGATCGAGGACATCGCGGCCAGTGTCGAGAAGCCGTTCTGGTTCCAGCTTTACGTGATGAAGGACCGCGGCTTCATCAAGGAATTGATCCAGCGCGCGATCGCCGCGAAATGTTCCGCGCTGGTGCTGACCGTCGATCTTCAGGTCATCGGACAACGCCACGCCGACATCAAGAACGGCATGACGGTGCCGCCGGAATGGTCGCTCTCGAAGCTGTTGGATTTCGCCAGCAAGCCCACCTGGGTCTCCGGCGTGCTGCAAGGCAAGCGCCGTACCTTCGGTAACATCGCCGGCCATGTGAAGAACACCGGGGACCTTAATCGCCTCGCGGAGTGGACGGCGTCGCAGTTCGATACGTCCCTGAATTGGAAAGACGTCGAGTGGGTCCGTAGCATCTGGCCGGGCAAGCTGATCATCAAGGGCATTCTGGACGTCGAGGACGCCGAGGAAGCCGCCAAGACCGGCGCGCAGGCGCTCGTCGTATCGAACCATGGCGGCCGTCAGCTCGACGGCGCGCCGTCATCGATCGAGGTGCTGCCCGAGATCGCCGAGGCGGTCGGTGACAGGATGGAAATCATGTTCGACGGCGGCATTCGCTCCGGCCAGGACGTCATGCGCGCGCTCGCGCTCGGCGCAAAGTCCTGCATGATCGGCCGCGCCTACGCCTATGGCCTCGGCGCCGGCGGCCAGGCCGGCGTCGCCAAGGCGATCGACATCATTCAGAAGGAGCTGCTCACCACCATGGGCCTGTGCGGCGTCAATAGGGTCGACGAGATCGACGAGCATATTATCGCGATGTGAGCCGCAGCGGCAGTGCCGTAGGGTGGGCAAAGCGAAGCGTGCCCACCAATTCGCAAAATCGCAGGAAAGTGGTGGGCACGGCGCTTCGCGCCTTTGCCCACCCTACGATTTCAGCGTTCGCCCTCACATCGGCGGCGTCACCCCGTCGCGGCCGACATTGACGCGGTTGGCTTCCAGCGAACCATCGTCCTTCTTCACCGCACCGAAAATGATCAGCTTGGCGCCGGGCTTGAGCTCGGATTTGTCGCTGGCCACGAAGGTGACGATCGGCGTGTCCGGGGGCACCACGACTTTCTTCTCACCGTCCTTGTACTTGACCGTGATGTTCTGGCCGTCGGTGCCCTTCACCGTCTGCGCAACGGTGGCGTTGGTCATGGTCGAGTTGGCGCGCGCGTCCCAGGGACGAAAACCTTCGGCCGCGCCGCGCTGGTTTTCGGGGAAGATATGCACCGCGATCGCCTTCTGGGTGCCGTCGGGCTCCGGCAGGCCGGTGACGCCGATATAGGAGCCGTCCTTGATCTCCGACAGCGACGTCTTCACCACCGCAAAGACGGCGACGTTGTCGGTCATGCGTACCTTCACGTCGCTGCCTTCGCGGGTCTTGATGCCGAGCGTGTTGCCGTCGACGCTCTCGATGGTGCCGCGGATACGCACCGTCGGCGTCTGCTGCGCCAGGGCAGATGACGTGACGATGCAGGCGGCGAATGCGGCGACGCCGAGGCGTGATATCCAGCTTCTCTTCGACATTTGTTATTCTCCATTTACATCGGCGGCGTCAGGCCGTCGCGGCCGACGCTGACGCGGTTGGTTTCGAACGAGCCGTCCGGCAGCTGCTTCATGAAGGCGATCACCTTGGCGCCGGCCTTCAGATCGGATTTGTCGCCGGGCACGAAGGTCACCACCGGCGTATTGTCGGCGACGAACACCTTCTTCTCGCCGTCCTTGTACTTGACCAGCAGCGTGTGGCCGTCACTGCCGACGACGCTCTCCGACACGGTCGCATTGGTCATGCTGGAGTTGGGCTTGAGGTCATAGGGGCGCGAGCCCTCGCCGGTGCCGCGCATGCTCTCCGGAAACACGTGGACCTCAACCGCGTTCGCGCCGCCGTCCGGTCCCGGCACGGTGGTGGCGCCGACGAAGGAGCCGGGCTTGATGTCGGCAAGTGAAATCCTGGTAATGCCCGCCACGTTCACGTCGGAGGCGATGTGCAGCTTGACGTCCTCGCCGCTGCGCGCCTTGACCTGCATCGTGTCACCATTGACGCTTTCGATCGTGCCGCGCACGCGCGTCGGCACCGGCGCCCTTTGCGCAAGTGCCGAGAGGGTCGAGACGGCCACCATCGCGACGGCGATGAGCGGACGTGTGAAAGTTGCACGTTGAACAGACATGATGGTCTCCGATTGTCCTTATCGCCCTTACGGACATAGAACTCCGGAGGTTACGCGCTATTCTCTCAAGTCTTTGTGAGATCGGCCTCGACCAGCGCGCGCAGCTCGGCCGTGACCTGCGGCCGCTGGCCGAACCACAGCTCGAAGCCGCGGACTGCCTGATGTAGCAGCATGCCGAGGCCGTCGGCGGTCTTCAGCCCGCGCGCCTGTGCGGCCGCGAGCAGCGGCGTCACCAGCGGGACATAGACGAGATCGGCGACCACGGCGCCATCCGGCAGGCGCGCCACGTCAAGGTCGAGTGAAGGCTGGCCGTGCATGCCGAGCGAGGTCGTGTTCACGAGAAGGTTTGCACGCGGCAGAATGTCGTGGATGCTGTCCCACGCAACAGGATGCACGTTCGGCCCGAACTGCCGTGCAAGCATCTCGGCCCGGGCGATGGTGCGATTGGCGAGATGGACGCAGCTGATGCCGCGTTCGAGCAACCCGAACACGATGGCGCGCGCCGAGCCGCCGGCGCCCAGCACCAGCGCCTCGCTGGCTGCGTCCCAGCCGGGCGCGCTGGCATCGAGATTGTTGATAAAGCCCTCGACGTCGGTGTTGGTCGAGCGCAGCTCGCCGTCCGCAAACCACAGCGTGTTGGCCGCACCGACCGCCTGCGCGCGGGCATCGGGCGTCGAGAGCTCAAGCACGCCCTCCTTGTGCGGGATGGTGACGTTGGCGCCGACGAAGCCGCGCAGCGACAGCCGCAGCACGAAGTCGCGCAAATTGTCGGGTGGAACCGCCTCGATGACATAGCCGCCCTCGATCCCGAGCGTGCGCAGCCAGTAACGATGGATCAGCGGCGAGCGCGAATGCGCGGCCGGCCATCCGATCAGACAGGCTGCGGGAGCCTTGGTCACGGTCGTCCTCCCCTGGGGTCGTTTCGGAGGCGATCCATTTCGCGTCCCGCAGGCCCTGTCAAGCGCGCGGGCCGTCTCGGGAAAGGCTCGACGTCAGGTCGTGCCCGCGTCGTCGCCCGCGGGCTGGGCCGCGCCGCCCTTGATGTCGGCGACCGCACGCGCGATGGTCTCGCGATAGCGGGCGCGCGGCGGCGTGACCCCATGGGTGAGCAGCGCGCGACGCACCGTTGGCGACGCCCCCGTGATGAACAACCGGATGCCCTGGCGGTGCGCCTTGGCGGCGACGCGGCCGAGCACGTTGGCCGCAGTCGAATCCAGGAACGGCACCGCGGCGAAATCGACCACGAATCCCTTGCGCTTGTCGGCGATGCCGTCGAGCACGCTGCCGATCGCAGAGGCCGCGCCGAAGAAGAACGCGCCGGTGATGCGATAGACCAGCACATCACGATCGACCGCGAGCGCGGGGTCGTAAGGCACCCGCTCGCCATTTTCGTCGTCGGGACGATCGGCGGCCACCATCGGCGAACGTTCCTCGATGCCGGTCATTTCCGCCATGCGATGGATGAACAGCACCGCGCCGAGCGCGAAGCCGACCAGAATGCCTTCGGTCAGATCGCGGAAGATGGTGAGCAGGAAGGTTGCGAGCAGCACGACGGCATCGCCCCATGACGAGCGCAGGAGCGTCGCGAATTCGTGCTTCTCCGCCATGGTCCAGGCCACCACGACGAGCACGGCGGCAAGCGCGGCCAGCGGGATGTAGCTTGCGAGCGGCGCTGCGATCAGCATGAACAGCAGCAGGAAGACCGAATGCAGCATGCCCGCGAGCGGCCCCCGCGCGCCGGCGCGGATGTTGGTCGCGGTGCGCGCGATCAGCCCGGTGACGCAGATGCCGCCGAACAGCGCCGCGCCGACATTGGCGGCGCCTTGCGCCACCAGCTCGCAATTGGAGCGGTGACGGCGTCCGGTCATGCCGTCGGCCACCACCGCCGACAGCAGCGATTCGATGGCGGCGAGCAGCGCGAAGGAGATCGCATCGGGCAGCACGGCGGTCGCCTTCGCGAGCGAGAATGCAGGCAAGGCCGGCGAGGGCAGTTCGCGCGGAATGCCACCGAAGCGCGAGCCGACGCTCTCGACCGGCAGCGACAGCACGGCACATGCGACCGCCGCGAGCACGACCGCAATCAGGATGCCCGGCCAGGACGGCAGCCAACGTCGCAGGCCGGCGATGATGGCAATGCTGACGATCGCGACCGCGACGGCCGACGGATTGACGGTATGCAAGCCCCCGGCAAGCGCGACGAGTTTCGGAACGAATTCGCTCGGCTCCTTCGCGAGGAGCGTGATCCCGCCGAGATCGCGCAGCTGGCTCGCGAAGATGATGACGGCGATGCCGGCCGTGAAGCCGACCGTCACCGGATACGGAATGAACTTGATATAGGTGCCGATCCGCAGGAAGCCCGCAGCGATCAGGAACAGGCCCGCCATCAGCGTGGCCAGGATCACGCCGTCGACCCCGTGACGGTCGGCGGTCGCCGCAACCAGCACGATGAAGGCGCCGGCAGGACCGCCGATCTGGAACCGGCTGCCGCCGAGCAGTGAGGCAATGAAGCCGCCGACAACAGCGGTGTAGAGTCCGCGGTCCGGCGTCACGCCCGAGGCGATCGCGATCGCCATCGACAGCGGCAACGCGACGATCGCGACCGTGAGGCCCGCGAACACATCGGCGCGGAAATCCGATAGGCCATAGCCCTCGCGCCATACGGTGACGAGCTTTGGCAGATAGAGTTCGGTAAAGGTCGGCCGACGAAGCTGGTGCAGCTTGCCTGCGTGTTCGCCTGTGATGCTCATTTCAGCAAAATGCTCCGCTGCCCACGACGCTCCGATGCATCGTGCGGCCGCGTATCGGGGCGCGACGGTGCGTTAGTTAAGACTGCTCCCGAGCATGATCATTGCGGGATCATGCTCCCACCCGACGCGGCGGCCCCGGCTCCCTCAGCCGAACGCCACGTCCGCCGCCTTCGCTGCGCGCCTGTTCGCCGATCAGCTCGACGCCGGCCCGATCAAAGGCTTCGACCACCTTCATCAAGGTCTCGACCACGCCGCGAACGTTGCCGGTGCTCGCCTCCATCCGCTGAATGGTTGGCAGCGATACGCCTGCAAGCTCCGCCAAGGCCCTCTGGTCAATGCCGAGCAGCGCGCGCGCGGCCCGCATCTGGAACGACGTGATCACCTTGGCCTCACGTATGAAGGATTATAAATGATGTCTGACGCATGCACAATCATGTAAAATACATCATTGCCCGCCGAATGCAAGCCCGGGTGAGGGGCAGGCCACGGTGGCGCTACCGGCGAATGTCCATCCGACTGGTCAGGTCTACGATTTAGATCGCACTCGCGGAGGCAGCCCCTCACCCCACCCTCTCCCCGTAAAGAACGGGGAGAGGGTGCGAGAGAGCGGTTGCGTCCCTTACTTCGGCAGACCGATCACGCCGCGTGCTGATGCGCTGCGATGATCTGGTCGGCGGCGCGGCCCGTGACTTCGGCCATGTGGTCGAACTGGCGGGTGAAGCTGCCGGCGCCTGCCGTGGCCGAACGCAATTCGACGATCAACTCGCCGATCTCGGCTTCCGGCATCATGGCGCGGACGCAGTCCCATCCGCTCCAACCGTCGCGGGTGTCGAAGCCGAGGATCTGGCCGCGCCGTGCCGACAGGATCGCGTTGATCTTGGCGGTGGCGTCGGTCGGGCAGACGATCTCGACCACGTGGATCGGCTCCAGCAGCACCGACTGGCATTGCGGCAGGCCTTCGTTGAGCCCGACCCGCGCCGCCGTGCGAAAGGCGAGATCGGAGGAATCGACGCTGTGATAGGAGCCATCGGTCAGCGTCACCTGCAAATCGGTGACCGGGAAACCGAGCGGGCCACGCGCAAGCCCGTCGACGACGCCCTCTTCCACCGCGCCGATATAGTTGCGGGGCACCGCACCGCCGACCACCTTCTCGGCGAATTTGAAGCCCTCGCCGCGCGGCAGCGGCCTGATGTCGAGCACGACGTCGCCGAACTGGCCATGGCCGCCGGACTGCTTCTTGTGGCGGCCGCGCTGGACGATCGGCTTGCGGATGGTTTCCTGATAGCCGATCGCGGGTGGATGCGAGGCGACCTTGACGCCAAAACGGTCGCGCAGCCGCTCGCTCGCGACGCGCAGATGCATCTCGCCCTGTCCCCACAGCACAGTGTCGTGGGTCTGCGCATTCATCACGAAGACGAGCGATGGATCCTCCTCGTGCAGCCGCATCAGCGCCTGGCCGAGCTTGACGTCGTCCTTGCGGTCGGTGGCCGCAACCGAGATCGCGAGCACCGGCGGAGTGGGCTCGCTGGCGGCGAGCGCTGCCGGCTGGGTCTTGCCGTTCGAGACCGTGTCGCCGGTCTTGATCGGGTCGAGCTTGGCGAGCGCCACCGTGTCGCCGGCCTCCGCCGCGGCACGCTTGGTGTCGTAGGCTCCGGTGACGGCGAGGATGCCGGAGATGCGGCTGGCCCCGCCGGAGGAGGATTGCAGCGTGGCACCGTCGTCGAGATGGCCGGCGAGCATCCGCGTCAGCGACAGCTTTCCGCCGTGCTGCGAATGCAGCGTCTTGAAGACGAAGCCGAGGGCGTCCCTGGTCTCGGGAACGCCGAGACGCTTTGCGGTCTCCGCGATACCGGGCGCCTCGTGGCGCAACGCTTTCATCAAGCGCAGCACGCCGTTTTCGCGTGCGGCGGCGCCGAGCAGCACGGGGCAGATCAGCCCGTCGCGCAATTCGCGGGCGAGATCGTCGAACACGGCATCGCGCGGCGGCTGGATGTCCTCGAGCAGCTGCTCCATCAGCGCATCGTCGTGATCGGCGAGCTTCTCCAGCATCGAGAAGCGGGCCTCCTTCTCGCGATCGAGATCGCCGCCTTGGAGCGCGACGACTTCGGAGGCCTTGTGCTCGCGGTAAATGAACGCACGCTCCAGCGCGAGATCGACGAAGCCCTCGATCAGCTCGTCCTTCCAGATCGGGATCTGGCGCAGCACCAGCGGCACGCGCGAGGCGGGCTGGAGCATCTCGAGCGTCTCGCGGATGCGCTTGTTGGCGCGGTCGATCTTGTTGAGGAACAGGAAACGCGGGATCTTCAGCTCCTCCAGCTCGCGCAGGATGATCTGAAGCTGCGGCAGCTTCTTCTCGTCGGCTTCGCAGACCACGATTGCGGCATCGACCGCGGGCAGCGCGGCGCGCATGTCGTGGGCAAATTCGACGGAACCGGGACAATCGAGGAAGGTGTAGCTGTCGCCCATGAAACTCGTGGTGACGGCAGTCAGCCCGACGGTCATCTTGTGATGACGGGCCTCTGGCGTGGCGTCGCCGACGGAGGTACCGGCGTCGACGCTGCCGGCGCGCGGGATTGCGCCGGTTCGTGCCATGATGGCTTCGAGAAGTGTGGTTTTACCGCTTTGGAAAGGGCCCACCAGCGCGATGCACCGTGGACCTCGGGGACTTCTGACGTCTTGTCCCATTCGCCGCCTCCTTGGTGTGGAGCTCGGCCCATGATTGGGTCGGCAAACGCCGATGCTCTGCCCGTCCCCGAGATTTGGCAAGCATCAAACGTCGCTGCGGTGCGTCGTTGCCGGAATCGCGTCGGAGCGACGGGATTCGCACACGGGAGTTGTTAACGGCCCGGGCGGAGTTCCAGGCTCTCGAGGCCGGCGGCGACGTTGAGGCCGACCTGGCCCTGCACGCTGAGCGGCTGGAGCGCGATCGAATTGTTGGAGCCGCCGACCAGCACGTTGCCGCCGAGGCCGACACCGACCGAGGCGCTGCCCTGCGCACCGGCATAGGTGCCGGCGAGGTCGCCCGGTCCGAGCCGGTTCACCGGCGCGAACACGCCCCACGCCAAAGCCGTCTCCTGAGTAATGCCGATATCCAGGCCCACCTTGCGGATGGTCGCGACGTAACGGTCGTCCGGCAAACCATCGACTCGCAGCACGCAGCCGAGATGGGTCACCGATCCCACGATGAAGCCCACGCTGGCGCCGCCGCGGCATTCGAGCACGCCCACCTGCACCATCCGAGACTGCGCGCTGGCGCCCGCAACGGAGGCAACGAGGCTCGCAGCGGCAAGCCCAGCGAGGAGGAGTGAACGGCGCATGAATGTCTCCGGCGATGAATGTGATGCGAGCAGAGAGAGCACGGCACACGCCGCGCGGTGGTCTATGCCACAACAGTTCTGTGCGTGCCAGAACGAACGCAGAGAATTGGTACGCTGTCTTCCCTTCTCCCCTTGTGGGAGAAGGTGGCGCGAAGCGCCGGATGAGGGTTATCTCCGCGAATGTTGTCGCGAGAGGATCACGTGCGGAGAGAACCCCTCACCCGTCTCGCCGCTTCGCGGCGATCCACCCTCTCCCACAAGGGGAGAGGGGAACACCGCGTGTCACGAGTGCCTTACCGAAGATTGCCGCAGAAGCGCTGGATGCGCTTGCAGGCGTCTTCTAGGTCCGAGGTCTTGGTCGCGTAGGAGATGCGGAACGCGGGCCCGAGGCCGAAGGCCGAACCCTGCACCACGGCGACGCCTTCGGTCTCCAAGAGCTCCGTGACGAACGTCTCGTCATTGTCGATCACCTTGCCCGACGGCGCGGTCTTGCCGATGGTGCCGGCGCAGGACGGATAGACGTAGAAGGCACCCTCGGGACGCGGGCACTCGATGCCCTTGGCCTGGTTAAGCATGGAGACGACGAGGTCGCGGCGCTCCTTGAAGACCTTGTTGTTGGCGGGAATGAAATCCTGCGGACCGTTCAGCGCCTCAACCGCAGCCCATTGCGCAATCGACGACGGGTTCGAGGTCGACTGCGACTGGATCGTCGACATCGCCTTGATCAGCTGCGCCGGGCCGCCGGCATAGCCGATGCGCCAGCCGGTCATGCAATAGGCCTTCGACACGCCGTTCACGGTGAGCGTGCGGTCGTAGAGTTTCGGCTCGACCTGCGCGACCGTGGTGAACTGGAAGTCGTCATAGACGAGATGCTCGTACATATCGTCGGTCATGACCCAGACGTGGGGATGCTTGACCAGCACGTCGGTGAGCGCCTTGAGCTCGGTCCTGGTGTAGGCAGCTCCCGTCGGATTCGACGGCGAGCACAGGATCACCCATTTGGTCTTCGGCGTGATCGCGCGCTCCAGCGCCTCGGCCTGGAGCTTGAAGCCGGTCGCGGCGGTGCAGACCACCGGCACCGGCTCGCCGCCGGCGAGCGCCACCATCTCGGGATAGCTGACCCAGTACGGCGCGGGGATGATCACCTCGTCGCCCGGATTGATGGTTGCCATCAGCGCGTTGTAGAGCACCTGCTTGCCGCCGGTGCCGACGATGATCTGGTTCGCCTTGTAGACGACGCCGTTCTCGCGCTGAAACTTGGCGATGATGGCTTCCTTCAACTCGGGAATGCCGTCGACCGCGGTGTACTTGGTCTTGCCGGCTTCGATGGCGTGGATCGCGGCCAGCTTGATGTTGGCGGGCGTGTCGAAGTCGGGCTCGCCGGCGCCAAGACCGATGACGTTGCGGCCCGCCGCTTTCAGCGCACGTGCTTTATCCGTGACCGCGATGGTCGCGGACGGCTTCACACGGTCGAGCGCAGCGGCAAGGAAGGACATCGTCATCTCCTGACAAGCGTCGTGAACCCTTTGGCTTCACGACTCCGATTGTGGGAATGAGCCACCCTAAAACGAGTGCCGTTGCACCGCAAGAAACTTCGGTTCGATCCCTCAAAAGTTTACGTGTCTGGCGCGCATCAAGTCGTGATTTTCCGCAATTTTCCGCAACTTTGCCAGGCAAATCCCACATATCCGACAAGCCGTGTCCTCGGAGCAATTTTGCGCCCTTCAAGGCGCCCATGAAGCTGACGGCAGTTCGGCGCTCGAGAGACCAGCGGTCGAGGCGATCACGACCGTTCGACCTTCTCACACAAATGCTCCGAGCGATGCGGCCGCGTTGACGCAAGCGTGAACTGAGTTGGATGGTCGCACGGAAATGATCTTCCGCCGCATTGCAATGCGGTAGGGTTTTCGAGTTTTTCTATTGGCCGGGTCTTGCGGCGGATTCGCATCGGCATCATTGTTTAGCCGCGTTGCGAGGCAACAAGCGCCGCGCCCTCCCGTGTTCGGAATCATCCCCAGAATGTACAAGCTCTATTCGATGCAGCGCTCGGGCAACAGCTACAAGGTCCGCCTTGCGCTGGCGCTGCTGAACTTGCCTTACGAAGCGGTCGAGGTGGACATTCTGCGCGGCGAAAGCCGCACCCCGGACTTCCTGGCCAAGAACCCGTCAGGCCAGGTGCCGCTGCTCGAGGTCGGAGACGATCGCTATCTCGCTGAGTCCAACGCCATTCTCTGGTATGTCGCCGTCGGCACGCCGCTCGCGCCGGAGAATCGCATCGATCGCGCCGACGCGCTGCAATGGATGTTCTTCGAGCAGCACGCGCTGGAGCCGAACATCGGCGCGGCCTATTTCTGGCTGTCGCTGGTGAGGGGCGGCCGCGACCTCCAGACGCATTCGCTGGAGGACTGGATGGAGCGCGGCTATGGCGCGCTCCAGGTGATGGAGAATCACCTCAAGACCAACGCCTATTTCGCGGCCCGCCAGCTCACGGTCGCCGACATCGCGCTGTACGGCTATACCCACCTCGCCGACCGCTGCGACTTCGACCTCTCGACCTTCCCGGCGATCCGGGACTGGCTCAAGCGCGTGGAAGCGGCCCCCGGCTTCGTCGCAATGGACTGGCGACCAGCCGACATCGAGGACCCCGCCAGCATCGCCGCTGGCGCCTGAGGGGCGATCGCACTCTGGCGAATAGCGGGCATAAGGGTCACCATTGCCGCAATCTCGCCATTTTCGCTTGATCGGCCGCCGCAATATTGCCGATTGCAACAGTGAAATTGTTCGATGTCGCGGGTGATTCGCTCGCGCGTTGAAGGATTTAGACCATGATTCGGGCGTCCGGCACGGCAGGCTTTCAGGGCCCACCTGCTACCGTTTCGTCTTCCCGGCTGACCAACGCGGTCGCGGCCTCGCTCGCCGTCGCGGCGTTCTCGCTGTGCCTGATCGTCACCCTGACGGTGCTGTCGACCAAGGCGACCATGGCGATGGGCCTGCCGGTCTGATTCCCGCTTCATCCTGGACCCGCCTTCAAGGCGCCGCGTGGCCCGCACCGACCGGCATCGCGACAGGATTTCGATGAAATCACCCGTGGTCATCGTTGCAATCACCCTGACCGCGGCCATCCTGGTCGCGGCATCACTGTTGATCTTCGTCGGCACACGCAAGGGCCAAGGGACGTCGACGCTGAATGCGCCCGCGCTGCAACAAACTCTCAAGCACGCGCACTTGGTCTAAAATCATCCGAAAGCTTTGCGCATGAGCCAAAGCGCACCTTAAGGACACCGCGCGAAACTGCATCGCAATGGCGCAATGTTCGGTCAGTGTTGCCGCCTTACCTCGTCCAGGGAGGAGCGAGACAGGCCCATGCGGTTGGGATGGCGTGCAATCTCCGGTCCGGCGCTGACGGCAGCGACTTTGCTGCTGGCGATGTTTTTCGATCGCTTCGTTCCCACTCTCTCGCCCGCGCCGCTGCTCGTCTGCCTCGTGGCGCTCGCCGGCGCGCTGTCGGGTCCCGCTTCCGCCGTCGCCAGCGCAGCCATCGCCGTCATCGGCGCGGCACTGCTGCTCCTCAACCGGCACGGCGTTTCAGGCCTGACCACGGCGGATATGATCCGGTTCGGCGTCCTGGCCGCGACGGCCGCGGGCACCGCAGGCATCACCGGCCTGATGCGCCAGCGGCTGCTCGGCACGTTTGCCGCCGAACGTCGGAGCCACGCCATCGCCGCGCGGCTGTCGGCCGCGCTCGACCAGGTCGATATCGGCATCGTACTGCTCGACGCCGAGACGCGCGCCGAATTCATCAACCGGGCGTTCCGCGATTATTTTGCGGTGTCGGACGACATCGCCGACGGCAAGCCGCCGTTCATCGCCCTGATGTATCACGGTCGCGACACCGGCGCGTTCGAATTGCCCGAGGACGAGCTCGGCACCTTCATCGCACAGCGCATGGAGATGGTGCGGATCGGCGATACCACGCCGATCAACATCGCCTTGCGCAATGGCGAAGTGTTGCGCTTCGTCTGTGCCACGCTGCCCGATGGCGGGCGCATGCTGAGCTACACGCCCGTGACCGACCTCGTGCGCCACACCGATGCGCCGTCCCGCGCCGACTACTACCGCTCACTGCGCGATCCCGCGGGCCGCAAGCTGATCCGGTATCTGCGCGTGGCGGAGTGATGCGCGATTGATCGGCACGCCCCTCATCACGTATGAAGGACGCCTCATCGCTCGCGGGAATTTCATATGTCGCTCACCATTCGCTCCGTCACCAGGCAGGACTACGAACAATGGCTGCCGCTGTGGGACGGCTACAACGCCTTCTACGGCCGCTCCGGCCCGACCGCGCTCTCGCCCGACATCACGCGCGTGACATGGCAGCGCTTTTTTGATGCCTATGAGCCGGTGCACGGATTGGTCGCCGAGAGCGACGGCCGCCTGCTCGGGATGACGAATTACCTGTTTCACCGCAGCACCACCGCGATGGAGCCGTCCTGCTATCTGCAGGACCTGTTCACGACCGAGGCCGCACGCGGCAAGGGTGTCGGCTCGGCGCTGATCCACGGCGTCTACGAGCGTGCAAAGCTCGCCGGCTCCCCGCGCGTGTACTGGCAGACGCATGAGACCAACGTCACGGCGCAGCGCCTGTACGACAAGGTCGCCGAGCGTTCCGGGTTCATCGTCTATCGCAAGATCTTCTGATCCTCGCGATCGCGACGCCTGTGGATAACTTTGCCTGTCACCCGCGCGTAACATAGCGGGACTAGGCTGCAGCTGCGTCTGGTCAGCCCCCCGTCACCGATCAAGCGCCCCAAAGCGGTCCCCGTCAGTCGCCGCGTCTGACAGGGGCCGCATTTTTTTGTCGGCAGCTCCTGTCGGCATGGCAGCAACGCGGCGCGCGGCTTGCTGCGGCGGCGCGCCGCAGTCACAATACGCGCCTGCCATCTCCGACAGGGATCTCCCATGGAAATTCGTAATCTCGGCGCCTCCGGCCTGCGCGTGTCTGCGGTCGGCCTCGGCTGCAACAATTTCGGCCAGCGCACGGATTTGGAGACCTCGCGCAAGGTGATCCATCGCGCGCTCGATCTCGGCATCACGCTGTTCGACACCGCCGACATCTATGCCGGCATGGGCGGTTCGGAAACAGTGCTCGGCACCGTGCTCGGCGACCGACGCAAGGACATCGTGCTCGCCACCAAATTTTCCAAGCCGATGGCGACCGACGGAACCAAGCAGGGCGCTTCGCGCCGCTACATCATGAACGCAGTCGAGGCGAGCCTGACGCGGCTCAAGACCGACTACATCGATCTTTATCAGCAGCACGATTACGACCCGCTGACGCCGATGGAGGAGACGCTGCGCGCGCTCGACGATCTCATCCGTCAGGGCAAGGTGCGCTACATCGGCAATTCCAACTTTCCGGCCTGGCGCCTGGCGGAAGCCGAGTTCACCGCGCGCGCGATGAATGTCAGCCGCTTCGTCTCCTGCCAGGATGAATACAGCCTGCTGGTGCGCGACATCGAAAAGGACCTGCTGCCGGCCGCACAGGAGTACAAGCTGGGCCTCCTGCCGTTCTTCCCGCTCGCAAGCGGGCTCCTCACCGGCAAGTACCAGCGCGGCGCGGCCGCCCCGACCGATACGCGCTTCGGCAAGGTACCGGCGTTGCGCGACCGCTACGTCACGCCGCGCAACGAGGACATCGTCGAGAAGCTCACGGCATTCGCGAAAGCGCGCGGCCACAGCATGCTCGAGCTCGCCTTCTCCTGGCTCGCCACGCGCCCGCAAGTGTCGAGCGTGATTGCCGGCGCCACCCGCGTCGCGCAGGTCGAGGAGAACGTGAAGGCGATTGCGTGGAAGCTCAGTGCGGAGGAGATGGCGGAGATCGACAAGATCACGCTGGGCTGATCTTTGCGGCGTCGCGCTCTACTTGGCGCCGCGCCCCACCGTCTGCATCACCTCGAAGCCCTCGAACTGGGGATGGCCGAGATAGGTCGGCTTGGTGTCGCCGGCCCGCGCATGCGCGGCACGAAAAGCATCCGATTTGGTCCAGGCCTCGAACGCCGCATGGTTCGCCCAAACCGTGTGCGAGGCGTACAGCGTGTGGTCCTCAAGGTCGGGGCCGCGCAGCAGATGAAACTCGACGAAACCCGGCACCTTGTCCAAATGAGTATCGCGCGAAAGCCAGACCTGCTCGAAGGCGGACTCCGAGCCCTTGGCGACGCGGAAGCGATTCATGGCGATGTACATGGGTGATGGTCTCCTGATGTTCGGCTGATCATGTCGTCATTCCGGAACGCGCCGCAAGGCGCGGACCCGGAATCGCAGTTAAGCAACCAGCCCCTTCATCGGACGTGCGCTTGCGCTATCCGGAAACACCGTTTCGGCCAGCACGCGATCGGACAGGCCGAACTGGCCCTGCAGCACGCCTTTAATCACGGAGCGCAGATCGGTGGTGGGTTTGAGATCGCGGGCCTCGAAGAGGTTGGCGGGCTTGAGGCCGGGCCAGTCGGCGATGACGCGGCCGCCCTTCACCGCGCCGCCGGCGAGCAGCGCGATCGTTCCCGTGCCGTGATCGGTGCCGTCGGTGCCGTTGATGCGCGCGGTGCGGCCGAATTCGGTGGCGACCACGACGACGGTGTCGCGCCAGCGCTCGCCTAGGTCGCCTTCGAATTCGGCGAGCGCACCGTCGAGCCCGCCGAGCAGGAAGGCGAGACGACCGACTGGCCCGCCTTCATTGGCGTGCGTGTCCCAGCCGTCGAACGCGAGCGCCGCGATGCGCGGGCCGTCGTCGGACGCCATCAGTTTTGCGGCGCCGCGCGCGACCTGCCGCATCTGCGCGACCGCATTGCCCGGCTTCGGCTTCATGTCGTCGCCGCTCGCGGCCTTTTCTAGCGCAAGGCCTTGCGACAGCACGGCCGCCAGCGCGGGATCGCGGTGACGATAGAGCTCGACCAGACGCATCGCGGTGTCGTCATCGGCTTGCGGCAGCGCCACCGGCGCCCAGCCGACGGTCGGCGCATTGCCGCGCAGCACCAGCGGCGTGGTCGGGCCGACGGCAAGAGCACTCGACACCCGCTCGCCGCGCGGCAGCGCCTCCAGCGCGCGGTTGAGCCAGCCGGATTGCACGCGCCCCGGGCCGGCGTAGCCGCTTTCGAGCACGTCCTGGCCGTCGAAATGCGAGCGGTCGCGATAGGGCGTCGCCACCGCGTGGATCACCGCGGCGTGCCTATCGCGATACATGCGTGCGAACTCAGGCATCGCCGGATGCAGCGCAAAGAAATTATCAAGCATGGTCGCGGGATGGGCACCGTCCGCCGTGAGCGCGATCGCGCCGTGCAGGCCGGCATAATCGGGATCGCCGATCGGCGCGACGGTCGAAAGGCCGTCAAGCGCGCCGCGCAGGATCACCACGATCAGCCGGGGATCGCGGCCGTCCGCCGCGCGGGCGAATTTCGGCAGATAGGCCCACGCCGCGAAGGAGGCGCCGCCGAGCAGGAGGGCGCGGCGCGAGGTGAGGAGCCGGTTCTCGACGCAGTCGATCATCATCATCTCCTCTGCATTTCCGGCGACATCAACAGCAGCGCCAGCGCCTGCTGCCGCGACTCCGCCCGCTCGATGGTGCGCCGCGTTTCGATCGAGGCCGCATCTGCGGCGGCAAATTCCAACAGATCGAGCGGATCGATGTTGGGCCCGAGCCGCGCGCCCATTTGCGCGGCGATGTCGAGCCGGAGCTTGATGCCTTCGGGCGCAGCCCAGGCGGCGCTGGTATCGGGAAAACCATTCGGGCCGGCCGGCGACCACAGCGGCTGGCCCAGCAGATTGAGGTTGTTGAGATAGGCGCCGGGATCCTCCGGCACGCGCGCGAGCAGCCGGCCGCTCGCGACCAGGAAATCATAGGGGCTCCGCATCTTGGTCAGCGGCGCCTTCCACGGCTCGTCGGAATCGACCAGTGCGGTTGCGAGCGCCTTGAGATCCCCGTCGGTCTTGATGAAGACATCGCGCAATCGCGCCACCAGCGCCGGCGGCGGATCGTCGGCGACAAAATGTCGGACGAATTTGGTGGGGATGAAATTCGCGGTCGAGGGATGGCGTGCGATGTCGGCGAGCGCAGCCTCGCCTTGCGCAAGCCCGGTCGGCTCGTAGGCCTTGCCGAGCAGCATTTGCGGCCCGGGCTGGTGCGCATTGACGTTGAATACGAACGAACCAGGCGCTCCCAGCTGTCCCTGCCGGCCGGCAAAGGTCCAGCCGGTGATGATGCGCGCGAGCGAGGTGACGTCGTCCTGCGTGTAGCCGCCGCCGACGCCAAGCGTATGCAGCTCCATGATCTCGCGCGCGAGATTTTCGTTCAGGCCGCGCTTGCGATTCTGGCCCGCGCGCGAGTCCGGTCCGAGCGATTGCTGGTTGTCGAGGAAGAACAGCATCGCCGGATGCTGCTCCACCGCTTTCAGCATGTCGGAAAAGCGCCCGAGCACGTGCGGCCTGATCGCCTCGCGCTCGAACGCGCCAGCCCATATCCGCGCCAGCTCGCCCTTGGTCGCGGAGATGCAGAAATGGTTGGACCAGAACACGACCAGACGTTCGGTGAAGCCGCACTCGACCAAGGTCGCGCGCTGCAACCGCGCCAACGCCTCGGCGCGAAAGGTCTTTTGGATGACGTTGAGCGGCTGCGGGGCGGGTTTTGCGGCAGCCGGCGCGGCCGCGTTGGGCTGCATGCTGTCCGGCTTGGCCATATTGTCCGCCGGCTTGTTGTCAGCAGGCTTCTTGTCAGTAGGTTTCGCCTCGACCATCTGGCCGGCGATCTCGGTTGCCACGGCGTTCAGCGAGAGATTGCGGCGCGGTCCGGGCTTCTGATCGGCCGGCACTTGCGACGGCGTCTCGATCGGCGCGCCGGCTTTGGCGGCGGCCTCGCGCGCCTGCTTGACCTGATCCTGATAGGCGAACACGGCCTGCCCGAGCTGCGGCGTGGATTGCAGGCCTGGCGCCTCCAGCAGCACAGCGTCGGGACGGGCGAGTTCCGCCTTCACAAAACCGCGAGGATCGGAGGCCGCGTTGATGAGATCGCCGGATGCGCCGCCGCGGGCGCCGAAGCCGAAACGGTTGAGCGCGACGAGCGCGGCTTGGGAATCGCGGGCCATCGATGTGTCCTTCGCGCGTTGCCAACCGCTTTCCTGATACGTGCGCGAGGCGTAATATACCGCAGCGGGAGATGAACCCGGCATGAAAATGACAGCACAGCTTTTGCGCAAATCATGACAAATCCGCAAGAACTTCCGGTGCAGGAACCGCGCCGCCTCGCCTGCTCCCGTTGCGGCGCCGAGTTCGGCTGCGACCTCTCAGGCACGTGCTGGTGCGCGGAAGAAACGGCGCGGCTACCGATGCCGGTCAAGGGCGAGGATTGCCTGTGCCGGGCGTGTTTGCGCGAAGCGGCGGCGGTGCGTAGCCCGGATGGAGCGCAAGCGTAATCCGGGTTCGTACCACGCATTGCGACCTTCCCGGATTGCGCTGCGCTCCATCCGGGCTACCAGGCTCAGACAGCATGCCCCGGCGATTTCCGCGCCATGCCGTCGAAGGCATCCAGCAGCTTTTCGCGCCAGGTGTAGACCGGGTCGTCCGCCTCGAGCAGCTTGAACGGGCTCGTCACGCGCGCCCACTGAAAACCGCCGAACACGATGTAATCGGCATAGTTCGGTGCAGCGCCGCCGATGAAGGGCTGCTTCTTCAGGGTCTGCCGCATCACCTCGATCGATTTGCGGAAGGCGACCACGCCGGCATCGCGGCTCGACATCACCTCTTCCAGACTCTTGCCGAAACGCGCCTCGCGCGACTGGCGGAAATAGGCGGCGTCGACCTCGGCCAGATTCTTCGGGATGTCGGCGATGATCAGCGGAAAGATGCCGCCGACGATGGCGATGTCACCCCAGGCATTGAGCATGCGCGCCATGGCGCGGCCGCCCTCGCCGCCGAACAGCGACGGACGGTCCGGAAACTTGTCTTCGAGATAGGTCGCGATCGTCCAGGAATCGACCACCGGCTGGTCGTGATGCAGCAGCACCGGAACCTTCTCCGAGCCGTGCGGCGCGATCGCGCTCTTCTCGGTGAAGCGCCAGGGCAGCGTCTCCGCCGAAAGGCCCTTGTGCGCCAGCGCCATCCGCGTGCGCCAGCAGAACGGGCTGAACGGTCGCGAGGGATCGGTGCCGACGAGTTCGAACAGTTTGAGCGACATGAAAGGGGTCTCCCCGTATTCTATCATTGCGAGCGAAGCGACGCAGGACTGCCGCCGCGGAAACATTCTGGATTGCTTCGCTTGCGCTCGCAATGACGATGTGGAGAGAGCTGTCCGCATCAACCTCCATTGTCATGCCCCGCGAAGGCGGGGCATCCAGTACGCCGCGGCAGTCGTGTGACAAACCACCGCTGGTGATTACTGGATCATCCGCCTTCGCGGATGATGACAGCGAGAGCACGGGGGTGCGGCGAAGCGCGTCAGCGCCCGTTGGTGCGCAGCAGCTTCTCGCCGTCCTCCGTCACCGCGATGATCAGCCCCATTCCGGGGAGCGTCTCGCGCGCGACATAGCCGCGGTCGGCGGCGTCTTCCCAGATGGTGAGACGCGGGCACGAGGTCTTCCAGGTCGCGATCACCTCGGCATAGGCGCGCGGCTCGCGCGCAACCCATTCGACGAAGTCCAGCACCAGCGGGTCGGCAGTCTCGCTCATTGCAAACCTCCCTTGTCGAACGCAGCCAGCACGGGCGTGCGGACCAGCAGCCAGCTGCCATAGGCAATGTAGTAGCAGGCGATGGTGGTGATCAGCTTCATCGACCATGCCACGAATTGCTGGTCGGTCATGGCTTCCAGGATGCGCCGCGCCAGCGTGGTGCCGAGCATCGACGCTGCGATCGCGACGGCCGCGAGCACGGGATCGAGCGTCGCCGCCTGGTCGATCACGCCGCCGAAATAGATCAGCTTGATGAAATGGCTGACGAGCTGGCACATCGCCTTGGTCGCCACCTTCTCGCGCCGGCCGAAATCGCCGCCGAGGAAAAAGGTGTCGAGCAGCGGTCCCGACACGCCGGTCATCAGCATGAGGCCCATGCAGATCGTGCCATAGACGGTGCCTTGCCAGAGTCGATCGGGATCCGGCTTGATGTTGGCGGGCAGCAGCCGCGCCATGAACGGCGTGATGCCGAGCAGCAGCAGCGCGACCGGCTTGTCCGGCACGTAGCGGGTGAGCGACCACGCCGCGAGCGCGACGGCCGCGCCGACCATATAGTTCGCGACCGGCCGCCAGCGGATATGCGCGCGCCAGAGAAACGCGCGCCAGCCGTTGGAGGCCATCTGCGTGATCGCATGCAACACCATCGCAGTCGGCAGCGGCATCAGGGCCAACAGCACGCCGATCAGGATCAGCCCGCCCGCCATGCCGAACAGCCCCGACAGGAACGCGGTGCCAACCATCAGCAATCCAAGGGCAGCGATCATGATGGGCGTCACGTGACGTTCTCCGGTGGTGGCGTGTAAGGGACGCAACGGCGCTTCACTCCCTCGCCCCGCTTGCGGGGAGAGGGTGGGGTGAGGGGTGTCTCCGCAAGGGAACCAGCAGTGGGACTCGCGGAGAGTCCCCCTCACCCGGAATCCAAGCTGTGCTTGGATTCCGACCTCTCCCCGCAAGCGGGGAGAGGCGAAGGGCACCGCCTCCGCTTCAGCAAATCAGCCTGGATTACGCCGATATTTCTGCCCCGCTTGCCCCGCCTACGCAAACTGAGTTATCTTGGCCTGGCGTCAGCTTTCCTGAGGGTCGGTCATTTGCGGCGCTTGCTGTTTCTCAACGGCATCAAGGCATTCGAGGCCGCGGCGCGGGCCGGCAGCTTTGCCGCGGCCGGACTCGAGCTGAGCGTGTCGGCGGCGGCGGTCAGCCGCATGGTGCACATCCTGGAGGAACGGCTCGGCGTCGCGCTGTTCGAGCGCAAGGCCAACAAGCTGCTGCTTACGCAGGCGGGCCGCGCCTATCAGAGCGGGCTGACCCCGATCTTCGATGCGCTCGCAAGCCTCACCGCCCAGGTGACGGCGCCCTCGAGCGTCCGCGTGCTCACCATCGGCATCGGCCACACCTTCGCGATGCGCTGGCTGATCCCGCGCCTGTCGGAGTTTCGCAACGAGGAGCCCGACATCGAGGTGCGCTTCACCACCGGCGGCGCGTCGGTGCCGTTCGGCGAGGACTGGAGCTGCGGCATCCAGCTCGGCACCGGCGACTGGCCCGGGCTGGTGGCCGAGCCGCTGTTCGCCGGCGATCTCACACCGGTCTGCGTGCCCCGCCTCGCGTCCTCGCTAAAGCGCCCGGCCGATCTCAGGGGACCGAGCCTGATCCGCGTCGCGCATTCGCCCGAGGACTGGCCGATTTGGCTCAAGGCCGCGAACCTCGCGCGCATCAACGCGCGGGGGCCGGAGTTCCAGTTCTACGGCCAGGCGCTTCAGGCTGCCGCCGACGGGCTCGGCATCGCCATGGGAATCCGGCCCTATATCGACGACGATCTCGCCGCCGGCCGGCTTGTGGCGCCATTCGATCTCTCGGTGCCCAAGGGCATGCGCTGGTACCTGCTCTATCGCAGCTTCCAGACCGAGCAGCGCGACTTTGCCGCGTTCCGCCGCTGGATCATGCGCGCGGCGTCGGAACCTGCCGCCCGTCCCGTCCGGCGGACCGGCCGCACCAGCGCGCGGACCTGACGTTGCAATCGGCCTTTGGACAAAAAAGGCCGCCGCTTGTGAACGGCTTCACATTCTGAAAGCCGCAAACGTGGTCCCCTGACCCTCCAACAAGGCGCTCGAACAAAAATTTGGGGACTGCAATGACGACCCTCTACGACGGCTTTGACATCGAATCCTTCGAAGCTGGCAAGGGGCTTTGGCACGCCCGTATCAGGCGTGCCGATTTCAGCCCGGTTGCCATCGACGGCGTGCTGTTTCCGGCCATGGAAGTCGGCTTCGCCTGGCCCGATCCCGATGCCGCGATTGCCCATGCCAAGCATCACATCGATCGCTTCCGCCGGCGGGCCGACGACAGCGACGACGAATAGGCGAGCGGGACTGCAGGCGACCAAGGAACGGCGCAGGGTCAAAGGGGAAACCGGTCATGTCAGTCATCGAATTCGAAGACACGTCGCGGCCGAAGATTTACACCCGCAACGTGCTGTCCAGCTGCCCGGAATGCGACGGCGATCTCGCCGTGCTCCGCGTGATCGGCGGCCGTGCCGGATGCGAGTATTGGGCCATGCGCTGCACCGATTGCGGCGGCATCCATCTCGACATCCTCGAGCCGCATCAGGCGGCCGGGGACGACGAGGGGCCGTCGCCGGCGGCGTAAGGGTCGCGCTATCCGACGTTGTTACGCCAAGTCGAAGTTCATGAACCTGGCCAACGACGCAAATTCGGTCGCCATCGCGAACCGGCTGCTCTGCGGATCGTCGGCCACGACGCCGCTGTGGATGCCCACGCACAGATTCTGCCCGCCGGTTTGCGTCAGCCAGAGCTTGCCGGAATCGCCGGGTAGGCCGGGCGTGTTGCCGTCCGAGCTCTTCACGGTGAAGTTGGCCACCCTCTGCATGCCCGTCGACGATTGCTGGTAGACATAATAGACGTGAGAGATCGTCCCCGTCCGCAGCCCCGATTTCCAGGAGAACGACGAGACCTCGAGGCCCATCAGAGAGTTGACGTACGCCTTCGTGCTCGACATCGCCGGCTGGAACATTCCCGTGGGGACGCCGAGGTTGGGAATATCCGGACTGAAGCGATCCTGGATCGCCTGCGGAATGTCGACGAGGGCGCAGTCGACATCGATGTAGGATTGCGGCTCGTTGAACACGGGAAGGAAGGTTTCGTCGGCAACGAAGCCGACGCTCTTCGAGGTCGTTCCCGCAACCGCATCGCCAGTCTGGAAATCGGGAATGGCGAGTACCGTTCCGGGATCCAGCGCAATGTGCCGGTTGGTCAGCAGCGAGAGACCTGATCCGTCCCGCCGTCGCACCAGGCAGCCGATGGTCCCGGTGAGCTGGAGGTTCGAGACCCTGCCCCCGGCGCGATTCACCTGCACCTCCGGAGCTGGATCGCCGACATCTCCTTCCGAATGGCCACCGACGACCACGACGTCGGTGGCTACCTTGTCACCCTGGAATTCGATCAGCTTCGGCAGGCGCATGCGCCCGTCGGCCAGGGTTCGGCGCGCACCTTTGCGTGCGAGCTTCTTCTTGACGAAGAAGCTCACGGACAAGGGATTATTGAGTGTTTTTCCTGCCACTTCCTTCGGCCCGAACGCCACCCCAACGATTCCCGACGTCGCCTTGAATCGCTCGAACGTCCTGACAAGCGCAGCCGGTGTCATCGGTCAAGCACAGCCCTTGGCGCGGCTCGAAAGACGATCCTGCGTGATCCGCATGGTCACGGGGTCGTAGATAACCATGTAGGTCTCCTGCCCGATCAGCGTCTTGGAAACGCCGCCTCCGGTTGCGTCTCCCTGCTTCTCGAGGAATTTGTCTAGGGTGTCGAGCGCGCGGCCAAGGGTCTTGTCGTCCACATCCGACGTCAGCTCGCTCGGATATTGGCCGTTCATCTTCATCGTCGTCTTGGCGGTGCCATAGGCCGGCCGCTTGATATCAAGATTGACAAGCTTGCTTTCCCCGAGAGGGATTGGAGTCTTGTCCACGCTGAACTCGGTGGAATCCGTTGCGACGATAACGGGCTTGTTGTCGACCATCCTCGACGTCTCGACCCGATAGCAACTCTTCGTCGCCATGAAGCCGAGCTTTTGCGGCACGGTAATGACGATCGGCACACCCGCAATTGTTTTCGTCGTGAGGTGCCCGGCTTCATCCGTGCCCATATACGTGGTCTCGTAACTTGAGCACGCGATCACGGACAAACAAATCGCAATGACCAATAAAATACGCATTTGACTACCCCCAAAAAACGCAACATGCCGGCCGTCTCGCGCGGCCGACAGGGGGTTCAATTCACGAAAAGTCTTTTTGCGGCAAAATCACCGATCAGAAGTGTAGAAGTCCCAAAGTCGCCCCCGGAACTAAGCCTAGGTTTTGCAGTTCCATTTGGCAATCTAAAATTGAAGCAACCGGACCATAACCGAACGTCGCATGTGCACGCCCAAGGCGTTCTGCGGATCGCGCCTCCGCTGCCAGCGCGGGACCGTTCGGCTGCTGCCAACCTGCTGTCAGCAGTCTGATCCGGGAAGGGCATTCGCTCTTTATTGAGAGCCGGACTCGCCCCATATTCGACGCATGGCGAAGAAACCTGCATCCTCCGAAAAATCCGGCAAATCCCCCAAGACCAAGGCTCCGAGCGCGAAAGCGCCGAATTCCAAGGCGTCGCGCCCCGACGTGCAGCCGATCGGGCCGGCGCTGGCCGAGTTGCTCAATCCCGCGATCAATCGCGGCGATGCCGGGCTCGGATCCGGCACCGGCCTGCAGCCGCCGCCGGACAATTCGCGCGACCGCCGCTCCGGAGGCGAGGCCGCGGCGCATCGCGCGCGCGCTTCGACGCCGAAGGAGTTTCCGCAGGACAATACGAGGCCGATGCCGCTGCGGCCCAATCCGCAGCCGCCCGGCGCCCGCGACGCGGGCTTTGGCGAGGCACCGCAGGCCAATTACGGAACCGCGGCCACGATCCCGACGCTCGATCCGGAGCTGGCGCGGCAGCTCGGCCTTCCCACGGAAGAGGACGATGCCGAAGCCCTGGCGCGCCCGCCGCGCAGCAAGATGGAGGCGCTCGGCGTCAAGGCGACCGCCGACGCGCTGGAATCGCTGATCCGCGAGGGACGGCCGGAGTTCCGCAAGGACGACGGCTCCACCAGGGTGTGGACCCCGCATCGGCCGCCGCGTCCCGAAAAGTCCGAAGGCGGCGTGCGCTTCGAGATCAAATCGCATTACGAGCCGCGTGGCGACCAGCCGACCGCGATCGCCGAGCTGGTCGAGGGCATCAATCGCAACGACCGCTCGCAGGTGCTGCTCGGCGTCACCGGCTCCGGCAAGACCTACACGATGGCCAAGGTGATCGAGGCCACGCAGCGCCCCGCCATCATCCTGGCGCCGAACAAGACGCTCGCCGCCCAGCTCTATGGCGAGTTCAAGAGCTTCTTCCCGGACAACGCGGTCGAATATTTCGTCAGCTATTACGATTACTACCAGCCGGAAGCGTATGTCCCTCGCACCGACACCTACATAGAAAAGGACTCCTCGATCAACGAGCAGATCGACCGCATGCGCCACTCGGCGACGCGCGCGCTGCTCGAACGCGACGACGTCATCATCGTCGCCTCGGTGTCCTGCATCTACGGTATCGGCTCGGTCGAAACCTACACCGCGATGACCTTTGCCCTGAAGAAGGGCGAGCGCATCGACCAGCGCCAGCTGATCGCCGACCTCGTCGCGCTGCAGTACAAGCGCACCCAGGCCGATTTTACCCGCGGCACATTTCGCGTGCGCGGCGATGTCATCGACATCTTCCCGGCGCACTATGAAGACCGCGCCTGGCGCGTGAACCTGTTCGGCGACACCGTCGAGACCATCGAGGAGTTCGACCCGCTCACCGGCCACAAGCAGGACGAGCTCGAATTCATCAAGATCTACGCCAACTCGCACTACGTGACGCCGCGCCCGACGCTGGTGCAGGCCATCAAGTCGATCAAAGCCGAACTGAAGATGCGGCTCGACCAGCTCCACGATCAGGGGCGCCTGCTGGAAGCACAGCGGCTGGAGCAGCGCACCACCTTCGACCTCGAGATGATGGAGGCGACCGGAAGCTGCGCCGGCATCGAAAACTATTCGCGCTATCTCACCGGGCGCCTGCCCGGCGAGCCGCCGCCGACGCTGTTCGAATACGTGCCCGACAACGCGCTGGTGTTCGCCGACGAGAGCCACGTCACGGTGCCCCAGATCGGCGGCATGTTCCGCGGCGACTTCCGCCGCAAGGCGACGCTCGCCGAATATGGTTTCCGGCTGCCCTCCTGCATGGACAACCGCCCGCTGCGCTTCGAGGAATGGGACATGATGCGGCCGCAGACGGTCGCGGTCTCCGCGACGCCCAGCGCCTGGGAGATCAACGAGAGCGGCGGCGTGTTCGTCGAGCAGGTGATCCGCCCCACCGGCCTGATTGATCCTCCCGTGAACATCCGCCCAGCCCGCACCCAGGTCGACGATCTCGTCGGCGAGGTCCGCGCCACGGCCCAAGCCGGCTATCGCTCGCTGATCACGGTGCTGACCAAGCGCATGGCGGAGGATCTCACCGAATATCTGCATGAGCAGGGCATTCGCGTCCGCTACATGCACAGCGATATCGACACCATCGAACGCATCGAGATCATCCGGGATCTGCGCCTCGGCGCCTTCGACGCGCTGGTCGGCATCAATTTGCTGCGCGAAGGCCTCGACATTCCCGAATGCGCGCTGGTCGCGATCCTCGACGCCGACAAGGAAGGCTTCTTGCGCAGCGAGACCTCGCTGATCCAGACCATCGGGCGCGCGGCGCGCAACGTCGACGGCAAGGTGATCCTCTATGCCGACCAGATGACGGGCTCGATGGAGCGCGCGATCGCCGAAACCGACCGCCGCCGCGAGAAGCAGGTCGAGTACAACACGGCGCATGGCATCACGCCGGAGAGCATCAAGAAGTCGATCGGCGACATCATGAACAGCGTCTACGAGCGCGATCATGTGCTGGTCGAGATCGGCGGCCATGATATGACCGACGACGTCATCTCGATCGGCCACAATTTCGAAGCCGTCCTCGGCGATCTCGAAACGAGAATGCGTGAGGCCGCCGCCGATCTGAACTTCGAGGAAGCCGCGCGCCTGCGCGACGAGGTCAAGCGCCTGCGCGCCACCGAGCTCGCGGTGGTCGACGATCCCACCGTCAAGCAGCGCACGGTGCAGGGCAAGGCGGGCGCCTATGCGGGTGCGAAGAAATACGGCGACGCCGCTAATTTGCCGGTCAGCGCGATGAAGAAGAAGACGGTGAGCTCCGCGCTGAAGGCGAGCGGCGGCGGCAGCGGCTCGAAGGTGCACAAGCCGCATCTCGACGAGATGCACGGCCCGGAGTCGCTGCCGTATCGGGGGGACCGCGCGTTGCCGTCAAAACCATTCGGCGGCGAAAGCCGCATCATCCAGCCGACGGATTCCAGGCAGTCGGGCCCGGAGTTCGGCCCATCGCCGCGGTCGAGCGGAGGCGCGCCGGGGCATAGAGGTGGGTGGAAGAAGAGGTAGGGGGCGCAGAGCGCCGGCGCCGCCCATGGTTGTTCATCGCGGCAATAATGATGAGAACGCGAGCTCACCCCACGCTTGCCGCCAGCAGCGACAGCAGCAGCACTGAGGCCACCAATTGCGTCGACGTCGCGGGCTTGGCGCGCCAGCGGGCGATCTTTTCGGAGAAGGGCAGGCTGGCGTCGAAGAACAGCGGTTCGTAGGCGTTCTTTGCAAATCTCGGGAATGTCGATCCCGCCCAGATGGAGAGAAAGCTGTAGAAGATCGTCGCCATCGTGATGGTGAGCATGGGATTGCCGCCGTGATGGTTGCCCAGGAGCTTCACCATCAGCGACGCCGCGGCGAAGATCGGAAATCCCTGCAGGATCGCGGTGAGCGCAAAGCCTTCGAGCCAGTTGAACGGGCCGGATTTCGACGCGGTCATGAAGGGCATGATGCGATCACCCCACGCTCGCCGTCACCACGGCCATCACCGACAGCAGCAGCACGATCGTCATCAGTTGCAGCGAGGCGACCGGCTGGGTGCGCCATGCCGTGATTTTTTCGGCGAGCGACAGATGGGCCTCGAAGAATTTTGGTTCGTACACGGTCTTGAAGAATGCCGGGAAGCTCGGCCCGAAGGTCACCGCGAGCAGCGCATGGGCGAGCGAGGCGATGGCGACGAAGATGGCGACGCCGGGATCGCCGACCAGGTCGTGATTGCCGACGAGCTTGAGCAGGAAGGCCGCGGCGGCGAAGGTCGGGAAGCTCTGCAGCGTCGCGGTCAGCGCGAGGCCTTCGAGCGCGTTGTGCAGGCTGGACTTTCTGACTCTGGCGATGGCGGCCATGGCACGTCTCCCTGATGACATGGGCAGGACGATAGCCACAGGGGCAGGCGCGTGATGTGAGCTGGCTCACGCCCGGCCGAGAGCCCGGGACGTGAGGCAGCCGGGCCGGCTCAAAGCTGCCGAAAGAAAACGAGATAGATGGCGAGGCCGATCGTCGAGAACGACAGCAAGACGCCGACCCAATTGTACTTGACGCCCGCAGAACGGGAAGCCTTCCCCAGGAAAGCGACGAGGAAATACAGGAACAGGATTGCGAGGACTAAACCCCACAAGGACTTCCCGACGTCCATCGTTCCCTCGCCTGGTTCAACCCCAGCGTTCGCGAATGGAATTTACCATCGAAGCATGCCGGATAGAAGACGGCGGGAGCACAGTTTTCGTGCCGTTACAGCTTGCCCTGCCCGTTCATCTGGCTCTGCTGTTGCCGCTGCCTCTCCTGCTCTTGCTGCTCCTTGGCATGGTGGCGGCCGTAGAGGCAGCCCGCGGCGGCGCCGAGGACGCCGTGATGGCCGGCATAGTGGCCGGCGACACCGCCGACGACGGCGCCCTTGATGCAGCCTTTGGCGTTGGCGGCGGAAGTCGCGCCACAGATGAGAAGTACGGCGGCGATGGCGGCGAGGGATTTCATGGATCGATGTCTCCGGATGCGGTGTCGTACCCTCAACGGGTACGGGCCCGTCCCGGTTCCGCGTCCGCTGCCGCGCTCGCGCGCTCCGAGTCCATGCAGCCGAACGCCATGCGAATTCGTGCAGTCGCACGGTCACTCAACCCTCAATTGCAGCCATGAACCTGGCATTGCGCTTGCGCGTCATATGATCTGCAATATCCCCTGTGGTTTTGCGGATTGCCGGTATCCGAGGCCGCGCGTTAGCTTTGCGCAAGCTCCACACGGCCAATGAGGACGGGCGGAATGACGGTCGAGAAGCTCAATCGCCAGCGCGTGCTGCATCTGCTCGACGCGATCTCGCGCAGCGATCTGGAGGCGGCGCTGTCGTGCTGCACCGACGACGTAGACTTCCTCACCCACGCGCCGATCGACGTGCTGCCCCACATGGGCCCCTGCCACGGCAAGAAGGAGCTCGGCGAATTCTGGCGCACCGTGCAGGAGCGATACGCCGAGATCCGCTACGAGGTGCCGCAGATCGTCGCCGAAGGCGACACGGTCGCGGCCTATCTGCGCGTGTTCTTCCGGAAGCGCAGCAACGACCGCATCATTCAGGTCGACATGGCCATATTCTACACTTTCCGCAACGGCCAGGTGGCGCAGATCCGCGAGATCATCGATTCCTACGACTTGGTGCAGCAGGTGCTGGAACGTGAGATCGGCCCGCTGATCGTGGGCGAGCGGGCGGACGGCGGCTAGCTCTTTCCGAATCCGCTCGGACCGGGAAAATACGGGGTTCTATTGTAAATCTCACACGCCGGGATCAATTGTGCATTGCGAAAACGTGAATTGCGTTTTGGCCGAATTGGCGTATTTTGTTCGTATACAAATGAGTTGAGCGACCCCGCGGCACCTATCCTGTGCGCTTGGGGTTGTTTTTCGTTTTTTCGCAAGCCAGCTTCAGGACTGCCCAAGATGACAGAGCACAGCCTCTGGCGTTTCTCGCGCGCATTGCACCGTGCGATCAACGACCGGCATTTCGAGGACATCGAGGCCCTGATCGACGAGGACGTCGAGTGGGCGCTCTACGGGCCGATCGACATGTTTCCGTTCCTCGGCGCGCGCCAGGGCAAGGACGCCGTGCTCGACGTCATCCGCCAGTTCGCCGACAATTTTCAGGTCCGCCGCTTCGACCGCGAGAGCATCATGCTCGGCGTCGATTCCGCCGCCTCGATGCTGCGCTATTCGCTGACCGCGCTGGATTCCAGCAAGCCGATCAGCTTGCGGGTGGCACAGTTCGCGCAATTCAAGGCGGGCAAGCTCACCAGCATGCGCGTGCTGATCGATACGTTCGATCTGGTCGAGCAGGCACTCGGTCGCGCCATTCATCTGCCGAAGATGACCGGCGTCGGCTGAACGGAACACCAACGGGCCCCGCAGTTCGGGACCGATGGCTGATGCTCCCCGCGACGCGCGCCTGGCCTCCAGCCCCGCCGGATGCAATCGTGGAGAAGCTCGCCATCGGGCGCGCGCCTTTCGCGCGGCCCGTTGGTTCGCGTTCGATGGAACCGCCACAATTTCGCAACGATGGTTCCGCATCCTCGGCGGGAACTGGGCTGACGGGCAGGACGATGGAATTCGCGACAGGGTTTGGCTGGACCAGGCTGCCGATGCTGGCGGCCGCTTTCATCTTGGGCTCGGTGCTGACGGTGTCGGCGCAGATCATTCCGCCCTTCTCCCCCGGCCCGGCCGCAGCGCCCGACGACGAGGCCGAGACGGCGGAAGCCCCCGACGTCAACGACCCCGACGTGCTGAGCGGCATCGACGTCGACAAGCTCGACTGGGGCCAGCTCGCGATCGACGCCGGCACGCTCAACGACATCATCGCCGCCAAGAAGCGCGCGCAGGCCGCCGCCAAGGACGGGCTGAACTGGGCGACGAACGCCAATGCCAACGGTTCCTCGGCGGTGACTGTGAAGCAGTCGGTATCCTCATTCTGGGACGCCCGCATCGGCGCCGACATGACGGTGACGAGCGAGCCGCGGACGATGTCGGAGCTGCTGGCGCAGAAAGCCACCAATGGCGGCAGCGTACCTCAGTCGTCCGGCAGCGCCTGGGCGGCCGCGACCGCGCCGGGCGCAGGTGCGATCTGGGACAAGACCGCGGTCGAGGCCCGCGTCGATCCCGGCGCCGAGCAGAGCAAGCTCGGGGCGTCGCTGATCAAGTCGGTGCCGCTGTCGGGCGACACGTCGCTGACGCTGCAGAACGGCTACAGCGTCAACCAGCAGGGCACCACGGCGCTTCCCGGCGTCGGCGGTCACATCACGCGCAATTACGAGACCGACCAATCGGCCAAGGTCACCCTCACCGATACCGGCACCAGCATCACCGCGGGCCAGTCGCTGTCGACCACCGACGACAAATGGCTGCGTAAGGTCGGCGCCGAGCAAAAGCTCTTCGACAACGTCACCGTCTCCGGCTCGGTCGGCGAAACCTCGCAAGGGGCCATCAACAAGAGCCTGACGGCGGGTTTCAAGAAGAGCTGGTAGCTGGGCGCTGATCTTTCTCCTCACCATGAGGAGATAGGTTCTTCTCCGCGGGCGCATTCAGACTTCCGTAACCATACGCCACGGCAAAGCCCCCGAATGGACCGCCCTTGCCGCACCTCGGCCAAGTTGCGGCCAAAATCCGACGCCCTAGTCCCAGACTGACGTCGTCGTGCGGGGGACACTCGCGCTGCGCTCAACGCGAACAGGGGAACAACGATGAACGCCATGCGTCCGGAAAAGACCGAAGGCACCGAGACCGAGACCATCGACACCAACCTCGCCGCAGTGACGGAAGTCGAAGCCGGCATCCGTGACTTCGTCCGCAACGACATCGCCTATCTGCGCCGACCGGCAGCGACCGCCACGGACGCGCCGCCGCTTGATCCGAGCGCGGAGGCCACCGTCACCAACGTCAACTCGCTGATCCAGCGCGTCGCCGGCACCTCCCTCGCCGAGATCGAGAACTTGATCTCCGAGCTCGAGAGCCTGCGCGACCTGCTCCACGCCGAAGGCCAGCGCGTCCAGCGCGAGATCTCCGGCTACGCCCAGCTCAGCCAGGCCGCGATGAAGTCGACCCGCATGATCGCCGACAACGTCTCGCAGTGGAAGCGCGCTGCCGACGGCCTGCGCAACAGCTGATCGCTGACATCACGCATCACCAACCGCCGCGTTCCGAAAGGGGCGCGGCGGTTTTGATTCTGTGGGATGTGTGCTCTCCCTCGCCCCGTTCTTACGGGGAGAGGGTTGGGGTGAGGGGCTGCTTCAGAAAATTCGGTGACAGATGGACTCGCGGAGAGTCCCCCTCACCCGGATCGCTGTGCGATCCGACCTCTCCCCGCAAGCGGGGCGAGGTGAAGGCCCTCGCCTTTGAACCCTCGACCCACGCCCGCCGACTAACGCCAAGCGCTCTTGCCATCGCGGCCGGGCCTGGGGACATGTCATGGAAAGCATTCGGCCCGACACCACCGACCCGATACCGCTGCGGCCCGCGCCGAACCAGTTCGGCACGATCATGTTGCGTTTTGTCGGATTGCTGGCGGTTGCGATCGCGATCTTGGCGTTCGTCTATAGCCGCTGAGGGCGGAGGCCGCGTTGCGGCCCCGCGGAGTTAACGAAATCTTACCGGGCGGCTTCCACGGTCGAGGCTTCCAGGGTGTAGGCCCCATCGGCATAGCCCTTCACCACCATGCCGGCGACCAGCATCACGGCCAGCGTCGCGGTAGCAAAGATGAATCCGACCAGCTTGAGTGCGCCGCGGTCTGCCATGGTCCTCGTCCCCTGTACTCTGCCCAGTTCGTTCAAATAGACAGCGACAGGTTCATAATTGGTTAGCAACTCGATGGTTCCGCGAACTGCTTCGCGGGAAAACCATGTTGCGCAGGCTTATGGCAGCCACCCGGAATCGCGTCCATAGCGCGGGGGCAACACTCGCGCGCTGTTTTTGCCGTTCATCCTGGAACGAATCTAACCGCCGTTCGCACGCATCGGCACGAAAGCACTGGCGGTGATGGCGTAGACGTCCTCGCCCCGCTGGTTGGTGCCGGTGGTGCGCGCGGTCAGGATGCCCCAGCCGGGTCGCGAGGCGGAGCTGCGCTTGTCGATGACGACGTTGACGTAGGTGACGATGTCGCCGGCGAGCACCGGCCTGATCCAGCGCAAATCGCGAAAGCCCGGCGACGGACCCCACACCGCGACCTCCTCGCCGCGCGAGGCGGCTTCCCGCGCCAGACGCTGGCCGTCGGCGACAAGCAGGCTCATGCAGGCTGAGCCGACATGCCAGCCCGAGGCCGCGAGCCCGCCAAACAGCGAGTTCTTGCCCTCCTCCTCGTCGAGGTGAAAACGCTGCGGATCGAACTTTGCGGCGAATGTCTTGATCGACTCCGCCGTGAACGTATAGGCGCCGATCTCGCGGCGATGCCCGATCTCGATCTCCTCGAAAAATGGCATCAGACCGCCCCCTCGCGCCGCTTGATCAGGATCGGCGACGTCATCTCGCACAGCGCCTGCCCCGCCGCGTTACGCACGGTGCATTTGAACTTGACGATGCCGAGCTCCGGCCGGCTCTTCGAGGTGCGGGCCTCCACGACGTCGACGTCGAGCATGAGGTCGTCGCCGGGTCTGAGCGGCGACAGCCAGCGCACTTCATCGACGCCGGGAGACCCCAGCGAAGCGGCGCGGGTAATGAAACCGTCGGCCATCATCCGCATCATCAGCGAACAGAGATGCCAGCCCGAGCCGGACAGGCCGCGCAGCATGCTTTTGCCGGCGGCCTCCTCGTCGAGGTGCATCGGCTGCGGATCGAACTCGGCGGCAAAGGCCACGATCTCGTCGCGCGTGACATGGCGCGGGCCGAATGTTCCGAACCGGCCGGGCGGGAAATCTTCGAAGGTCAGGGTCATCTTGGGAAAGGTTTGAGGGAATGACAGATTGTGGCCGCACTTTGCGGCAATCTCAACCCGCCGGCCCGCATGGCTCGTGCTACATTCGGCGCACCGGCGTCGGTCTTGAGTCGGATCGATCAGGGGCCACGATCCATTTGCAAGGTCCGACAACATCCGAATTGCCCTGGGGAGAGCAATGTTTTCATTCAGCGACCTGTTTCAATGGGACCGCTTCATCACGCCGACGATCATCAAGACCTTCTACTGGCTGGTGATTGCGCTGATCTGCCTGTTCGGCCTCTCCGGCATCTTCTCCGGCCTCGCGATGATGGCGATCAGCCCGTTCGGCGGCTTCCTGATGCTGCTGTCGTCGATCGCGAGCGTCGTCGTCGGGATCGTGTTCTCGCGCATCATCGCGGAGCTGATCCTGATCATCTTCCGCATCAACGAGCATCTCGGCGCGATCAGGGATCAGGGCGGCGGGGTACGGTGAGGCAAGCACCGGCGGCGTAGGGTGGGCAAAGCGAAGCGTGCCCACCTCTTCATCGCGACACTGGATAGATGGTGGGCACGGCGCGATGCGCCTTTGCCCACCCTACGAGAGCGCAGCCAGAATCTTACGTGTTGAACCTGAAATGCATCACGTCGCCGTCGGCGACGACGTATTCCTTGCCTTCGAGGCGGAGCTTGCCGGCATCGCGGGCGCCGGCTTCGCCGCCCAGCGTGACGTAGTCTTCATACGCAATGGTCTCGGCGCGGATAAAACCCTTTTCGAAGTCGGTGTGGATCACACCGGCAGCGCCCGGCGCCTTGGTGCCGCGATAGATGGTCCAGGCGCGCGCTTCCTTCGGGCCCACCGTGAAATAGGTGATGAGGTCGAGCAGCGTGTAGCCGGCGCGGATCAGGCGATCGAGGCCGGCCTCTTCGAGACCCAGCGTCTCCAGGAAGTCGGCGCGTTCGTCACGCGAAATGGTGGCGATCTCGGATTCGATTTTTGCCGAGATGACGACGGCAATGGCGCCTTCCTTGGCAGCCTGGTCCTGCACCGCCTTCGAGAACGAATTGCCAGTCGCGGCCGAGCCTTCCTCGACGTTGCAGACGTAGAGCACGGGCTTGGACGACAGCAGGCCGAGCATCCCGAAGGCACGCTCCTCCTCCGCCTTGCGCTCGACGAGGCGCGCTGGCTTGCCCTCGCGCAGCAGCACCAGGGTACGATTGACGAGGTCGAGCTGCTCCTTGGCGTCCTTGTCGTTGCCCTTGGCCTTCTTGGACAGATTGTCGACGCGCTTTTCGAGGCTGTCGAGATCGGCGAGCATCAGCTCGGTCTCGATGGTCTCGATGTCGGCGAGCGGGGCGATCTTGCCCTCGACATGGGTGATGTCGGAATCCTCGAAGCAGCGCACGACATGCGCGATGGCGTCGACCTCGCGGATGTTGGCGAGGAACTGGTTGCCGAGGCCTTCACCCTTGGACGCGCCGCGCACGAGGCCGGCGATGTCCACGAAGGTCAGCCGGGTCGGGATGATCTGGCCCGACTTGGCGATCGCTGCGAGCTTGTCGAGCCGCGGATCCGGCACCGCGACCTCGCCGACATTCGGCTCGATCGTGCAGAACGGATAGTTCGCCGCCTGCGCCGCGGCCGTCTCGGTCAGCGCGTTGAACAAGGTCGATTTGCCGACATTGGGCAATCCGACGATCCCGCATTTAAATCCCACGAGCGTTATTCCTTGCCGTTGTCGTCCTTGGTCAAAAATCCCTTCGCCTGCATGGCGAGGTGCACCCTGTTGGCGAAGGTCGCGTCGGTGCCTTTGGCAACCAATGCCGCGTGCTCGGCCACCGCGTCGCAGAGCGTCGCCACCCAGTCGTTGTCGGCTTTGGCGAAGTCCGACAGCACATGGCCGTGCACCAATTCCTTGACGCCGGGATGACCGATGCCGAGCCGCACCCGGCGGTACTCGTTGCCGATATGGGCGGAGATCGAGCGCAGGCCATTGTGGCCGGCGATGCCGCCGCCGATCTTCACCCGCACCTTGCCCGGCGGCAGTTCGAGTTCGTCATGGAATACAGTGACGTCGCCCGGTGCGATCTTGAAGAAGCTTGCCGCTTCCTGAACGCTGCGGCCGGACTCGTTCATGTAGGTCATCGGCTTGAGCAGGATCACGCGCTCGGTGCCGAGCGTGCCTTCCGAGGTCTCGCCCTGAAACCTGCGGCGCCAAGGCGCGAAACCATGACGCCGTGCGATCTCATCGACGGCCATGAAGCCGACATTGTGCCGGTTACGTGCGAATTTCGGGCCGGGATTGCCGAGCCCAACAAACAGTCGCATGACGCGGCGCGCCCCTCGCTCGGCGCGCGGTCAGGGACCGCGCGCCAGCTTTGAGAGATTACTTCTTCTTGTCGCCGCCGGCGGGAGCCTTGGCAGCGGGGGCCTTGGCAGCCGCTGCCGGAGCAGCAGCACCCGCAGCCGGAGCGGCACCAGCCGCCGGAGCAGCAGCACCCGCAGCCGGAGCAGCAGCCGCGGCCTTCTGCTCTTCGGCGTAGCCGGACGGCGGCACGATGGTGACGAGGGTCGCGTCCTCGGCGGTCAGCGCCTTCACGCCGGCCGGCAGCTTGATGTCGGAGAGATGCAGCGAGTGGCCGATTTCGAGCGAACCGACGTCGGCCTCGATGAACTGCGGGATGTTCTCCACGCCGCACTCGAGCTCGATCGCATGCGCAACGATGTTCACGGCGCCGCCGCGCTTCACGCCGGGCGAACCTTCAGCCTTCACCACGTGCAAGGGAACGCTGATGCGGATGGTGGCGCCTTCGCCGAGCCGCATGAAGTCGACGTGGATCGGGAAATCCTTGACCGGATCGAGGTGGTAGTCGCGCGGAATCACGCGGTGCTTGTTGCCTTCGAGGTCGATGTCGACCAGCGTGGTCAGGAACCGGCCGGCGAGGATGCGCGAGCGCAGTTCGCGATCGTCAACCGAGATGGTCAGCGGGGGCTGGTTGTTGCCGTAGATCACTCCGGGCACTCTCCCGGCGCGACGCTCAGCCCGGGCGGCCCCCTTGCCGCTCTTCGGACGTGCGGTCGCCTTCAATTCCTTGACGGTCGCCATAACGTTAAGTCCTTGTTTTTGCAAAAGTTAATGGGCCGCAACGCGGCCCATGGCATACGCCGCAGCAAGCCTCCAGGGGTGCGGGGGCTGCGGACGTGGCGGGCTTTTACCCGGAAGACGCGGAAATGACAAGGAGAATGGGCTGCCGGGCGGAACCGGATCGCCCGGATGGACCCTGCGGAGTTAGCCGCCCAGCTTGGCCTCCAGCGCCGCGATGCGCGCCTTCAGAGCCTCGTTCTCCTCTCGCGCCAGGCGCGCCATATCCTTGACCGCCTCGAACTCCTCGCGCTTGACCAGGTCCATGTCGCGCAGGAATTTTTCGGCCTGGGTGCGCATCACCGTGTCGAACTCGCGCTTGACGCCCTGCGCGGCACCGGCGGCGTCGTTCATCAGGCGGCCGATCTCGTCGAAAAACCGGTTGTTGGTTTGGGTCATGTCGGTCTCCTGGCGGCTTTCGATGAACTCTGCGCGACGCGCGGGAAGACAATGGCAATCCGTTTGGGCCGGTTCAAGGGCCGATCGGCGGTATCCTTGTCATGCCCCGGTTTCCTTGCAATCGTATTCAACGTCCCTGCATAAGAAGAATCACAAAAGGCGCTCGAGATGATCGACCAGCAGATCGCGATCCCCACCAAGGACGGTCACACCGCAACCTTCATCAGCCATCCCGAACGCGGCGGGCCGTTTCCGGTCATCCTGTTCTACATGGATGCGCCGGCGATCCGCGAGGAGCTGCGCGACATGGCGCGCCGGCTCGCGACGTCGGGCTATTACGTGATGCTGCCGAACCTCTATTACCGCTCCGGCGTGATGGAGCTCGGCGCGCTGCCGGCCGATCCGAACGCCCCGGAACGCAAGCGCATGTTCGCGCTGATGGGATCGCTCACGATCCCCATGATCATGGACGACACGCGCGCGTTGCTCACCTATGCCGAGGGCCAGGCGGCCGCGAACACCAAATTGATCGGCACTGTCGGCTACTGCATGAGCGGCCGCTACGCCGTCAATGCCGCCACGCATTTTCCCGATCGCGTCAAGGCCGCCGCCTCGGTCTACGGCACCCAGCTCGCAACCGACCAGGACGACAGCCCGCATCTCGCGGCAGCCAAGACCAAGGCCGAGCTCTACTTCGCCTGCGCCGAGACAGACATCTACGCACCGGCCGAGATCATCGAGAAGGTGAAGCAGGGCATGAGCGGCGCCAAAGCCGAAGTCGAGATCTATCCCGGCACCCATCACGGCTTCGCCTTCCCCAAGCGTCCGGTCTACGACCGCGACGCCGCCGAGCGGCATTGGGAGCGTCTGCTGGCGCTCTATCGCCGCAATCTCGTCTAGATATAGAAGACGCGATGCCCTTTCTGCTCATCGACTTTCCCGCCTTCAAGCCGATCGCGATCGAGATCGGTCCGTTCGCGATCCGCTGGTATGCGCTGGCCTATATCTGCGGCATCGTGTTCGGCTGGCTCTATGCGCGCTCGCTCCTGAAGAAGGAGCGGCTGTGGGGCGGTCCGGCGCCGATGTCGCTGCTGCAGATCGACGACTTCATCCTGTGGGTCACGCTCGGCATCATCCTCGGCGGCCGCACCGGCTATGTGCTGTTCTACAATCTGCCCTTCTTCATCGACCATCCCGCCGCGATCTTCAGGCTGTGGGAAGGCGGCATGTCCTTCCACGGCGGCTTCCTCGGCTGCGTCGTCGCGGTGATGTGGTTCGCCTATCGCAACCGCATTTCGATCCTGTCGCTCGGCGACATCACCACCGCCGTCGCCCCGGTCGGATTGCTGCTCGGCCGCATCGCCAATTTCATTAATGGCGAATTGTGGGGCCGCGCCACCGACCCGGAGCTGCCCTGGGCGATGATCTTCCCCAATGATCCCACCCAGCTGCCGCGCCATCCGAGCCAGCTCTACGAGGCCGGCATGGAGGGCATTTTGCTGTTCACTGTGCTCGCGATCATGATCCGATTTGGTGCCCTGAAACGGCCCGGCATGATCCTCGGCGCCTTCATCCTGATCTATGGTCTGAGCCGGATCGCCGGCGAGCATTTCCGCGAACCGGACGTCCAGCTCGGCTTCCTCTGGGGCGGATTAACCATGGGCATGCTGTTGTCGATCCCGATGCTTATTGTCGGCCTCATACTTATTGTATTGGCAGTGAGGCGCGGTGCGCCGAAGCCCGTAGGGGCTATTCGTTAATTCCTTTTGAGAAGATAGACCGTGACCGACCAGCCGTTACTCGACGAGATCAAGGCGCTGATCAAATCCTCAGGCCCCATGCCGGTCTGGCGGTACATGGAACTGTGCCTGATGCATCCGCGCTATGGCTATTACGTCTCGCGCGATCCGTTGGGACGAGAAGGCGACTTCACCACCGCGCCCGAGGTCAGCCAGATGTTCGGCGAGCTGTTGGGCCTGTGGACCGCGTCGGTGTGGAAGCAGATGGGCTCGCCGCAATTCCTGCGGCTGATCGAGCTCGGCCCCGGTCGCGGCACCATGATGGCCGATGCGCTACGTGCGCTCCGCGTGCTGCCGCCGCTCTACCAGGCACTCCACATCCACATGGTCGAGGTCAATCCGGTCCTGCGCGAGCGGCAGAATGCGACGCTGTCGGGCGTGCGCAACATCGCCTGGCACGACAGCATCTATGACGTGCCTGAGGGACCGAGCATCATCCTCGCCAACGAATATTTCGACGTGCTGCCGATCCACCAGATGGTCCGTCACGAGAACGGCTGGCACGAGCGCGTGATCGAGGTCGACGCCAACGGAAAACTTCAATTCGGCGCGGCGGCCGAGCCGACGCCGCGCTTCGAGGTGCTGCTGCCGCCTCTGGTACGCGCCGCGCCCGTCGGGGCCGTGTTCGAATGGCGGCCCGATGCGGAGATCATGAAGCTCGCCAGCCGCGTGCGCGACCAGGACGGCGCGGCGCTGATCATCGATTACGGCCACCTGCGCAGCGATGCCGGCGACACCTTCCAGGCGATCGCGCGCCACACCTTCACCGATCCCCTGAAGGCGCCGGGTCAGGCCGACGTCACGGCCCATGTCGACTTCCAGGCGCTCGCGCGCGGGGCGGAGGACGTGGGCGCCCGCGTGCACGGGCCGGTGACGCAGGGCGATTTCCTCAAGCGCGTCGGCATCGAGACCCGTGCAGCCGCCTTGATGCAGAAGGCGGCGCCCGACGTCGCCACCGACATTTCGATCGCGCTCAAGCGCCTGACCGAAACCGGGCGCAGCGGCATGGGCTCGATGTTCAAGGTGCTCGGCATTTCCGAGCCGCGGTTGACGGGCCTTGCGGGCCTCAGCGATCTCGAACGCGCCGGAGACGGTTCATGACGCTTGCCTCCTCGCTGCTGTCCGCGGTGCCCGGCCTGCGCCACGCCTTCTTCACCCGCGAGGGCGGCGTCTCGAGCGGTATCTATTCCGCGCTGAACGGCGGGCTCGGCTCCAATGACGATCAGGCCCTTGTCGCGGAGAACCGCCGCCGTATGGCCGAGCATGTCGGCGTCGCACCGGAACGCTTTCTCAGCCTGCACCAGATCCATTCGCCCGACGTGCTCGTGGCCGACGCTCCGTGGCCGAGCGGGCCGCGACCGAAGGGCGATGCGCTGGTGACGAACGTGCCCGGCATCGCGCTCGGCGTCTCTACCGCCGATTGCGGACCGGTGCTGTTCGTCGACCCCAATGCGGGCGTGATCGGCGGTGCGCATGCCGGCTGGAAGGGCGCGCTCACCGGCGTGCTGGAGCAAACCATTTCAGCGATGGAAAAACTCGGCGCCTCGCGGAGCCGCATCATCGCCGCGATCGGCCCGCTGATCCGTCAGGACAGTTATGAAGTCGGCAACGAGTTCGTGGCGCGCTTCATCGAGGCGGATGCGGACAACGCCATGTTCTTCATCCCGTCGGTGCGCGAAAGCCACGCGATGTTCGACCTCGCCGGCTTCATCCGCAAGCGTCTGGAAGCCGCGGGCATCCTGATGATCGACGATCTCGGTCTGGACACCTATGCCGACGAACGCTTCTTCAGCTACCGTCGCTCGGTGCATCGCAAGGAGCCGGATTACGGCCGCCACGTTCACGCGATCGCGCTCGAAGCGTGAACACAAGGGCAACCCGTGTCATTCCGGGGCGATGCCTGCGCGCGATGACAGTGGGCTGTGGCGCCCCCGCCCTAGACGTTAATGCGTTTTAACGATATCGCTGCCCTCCATAATGAGGGACGCGTCATTCATCTTGCGCCGCGCGGGTTCGCGCGTGCTGGCGGTCATGCTGCTGACGGCTGCGGCCGCGCTTGGCGGCTGTGCCGGTGGCGGTGGTGCCGCGAACTCCTATGCGATGGCGCCGAGCGCCGGCTCCGGGGCGACAGTCGCGTTCGAATCGATCGACGGGCCGCCGCCGCAAGTGTTCGACCGCATGGTCGGCGTGCTCGACACCGAATCCAAGCTGCGCAGCCTGTCCGTGGTCTCGCGCGAGGGGACGGCTGCCTACCGCGTGCGCAGCTACCTCTCCGCTCAGATCGTGCGCGGCAAGACCGTGATCGCCTGGGTCTGGGACGTCTACGACGCCAACCAGCAGCGGGCGTTGCGCCTTTCCGGCGAGGAACCGACGGCGGCCAAGGGCGGCCGCGACCCTTGGAGCGCTGCCGACGACCTCGTGCTGCGGAAGATCGCCCAGGCCGGATTCAGCGGACTTTCCAACATGATCAACGGTACGCCGGATGCGCCGGGCTCGGCTCCCGGCTTGCGCGGGCCGGCCGTGGCGAGCGTGATCCGGGAGGCTCCATCGGCCGAGATGCCGGCCTCGGCGCTGGGCTATGCCGAGCGATAACCCCCGCGAAACCACGGCCCCAACTTCCGGCCAAACCGTTGGCCGGACTCGGGATTTCGCAGGGAAAACGTAGCGTCCCGGGTTGCCATTGCAGCCCCCGGCCTGATATTTCCTCGCCCGTCGTAACCGTGCTTCCAGTGGGTATTGTTTGATGTTGAACATCGTGTCCAGCAAAGCGCGGGAGGAAGCGTCCATGTCGGCCAAGAACGGCTCCATCAAGCTCGTCGCCGGCAACTCCAATCCGGCTCTCGCACAGGCCATCGCGCAGGGTCTCGACCTGCCGCTGACCAAGGCGGTGGTACGGCGCTTCGCCGACATGGAGATCTTCGTCGAGATCCAGGAGAACGTGCGCGGCTCGGATGCCTTCGTCATCCAGTCGACCTCGTTCCCGGCGAACGACCATTTGATGGAATTGCTGATCATCACCGACGCACTGCGCCGCTCCTCGGCGCGCCGCATCACCGCGGTGCTACCCTATTTCGGCTACGCCCGGCAGGACCGCAAATCGGGTTCGCGCACGCCGATCTCGGCCAAACTCGTCGCCAATCTGATCACGCAGGCCGGCGTCGACCGCGTCATGACGCTCGACCTGCATGCCGGCCAGATCCAGGGCTTCTTCGACATCCCGACCGACAACCTCTACGCGGCGCCGCTGATGGTGCGCGACATCAAGGACAAGTTCGACCTCTCCAGGACGATGGTGATCTCGCCGGACGTGGGCGGCGTGGCCCGCGCACGCGGCCTCGCCAAGCGCATCAACACCCCGCTCGCGATCGTCGACAAGCGCCGCGAGAGGGCGGGTGAATCCGAGGTCATGAACGTGATCGGCGACGTCGCCGGCTACACCTGCATCCTGATCGACGACATCGTGGACTCCGGCGGCACGCTCGTGAACGCCGCCGATGCGCTGATCGCCAAGGGTGCCAAGGACGTCTACGCCTACATCACCCACGGCGTGCTCTCCGGCGGCGCGGCGGCCCGCATCACGAACTCCAGGCTGAAGGAGCTGGTGATCACCGACTCGATCCTGCCGACGGATGCGGTGAGCAAGGCGCCGAACATCCGCACGCTGCCGATCGCCAGCCTGATCTCCGACGCGATCGCCCGCACCGCCGCGGAAGAGTCGGTGTCGAGCCTGTTCGACTGATTTTCTTCTTCGCCTCTCCCCGCTTGCGGGGAGAGGCCGGAATTCGAGCGAAGCTTGAATTCCGGGTGAGGGGGACTCTCCGCGAGTCCAACTCTCACCGTCCCCGTGGAGACTCCCCCTCACCCCACCCTCTCCCCGCAAGCGGGGACAGGGAGTGCGAGCGTCTACGTCCCTTACGAGGCAGCCCCCGGGTTGTTGCCAACGACCGCCCATGACATCATCCGAATCCCGAGTCATCTCTGCCCTCTGGATGCCCGATGCCACGCCGGAAATTTGCCTGGGAGAAGCTGTCGGATGACGAGTTGCTCAAGCAACGCCTCTCCAGCCTGAGGGTTACGGTCGAAGGCACCTGGCTCGAGGACTGCGTCAGCACGCTCTACGAGGAGCTCGAGGAACGCGGCATCCGGCTGCGGCCGCACACATGGATGTCGAGCGAATGGTTCAGTCCAGGCGGCGTTCCCGGCATCGCCATTCCGTTCTATCTCGCTCATCCCCGCCTGATGAAGCTCGAGAAGAAGATGATGTTCGACGTCGAGGGCGGGACCTGGCGCGAATGCATGGCCATCCTCCGTCACGAAGCGGGCCACGCCATACAGCACGGCTACCAGTTGCAGCGCCGCCGGCGCTGGCAGCAGCTGTTCGGCCCGTCGTCGAAACATTATCCGCGCTACTACCGGCCCAATCCGGCCAGCCGGCGCTATGTCCAGCATCTGCGGCTGTGGTATGCGCAGAGCCATCCGGACGAGGATTTCGCCGAAACCTTTGCGGTGTGGCTGCGGCCGCGCTCGAACTGGCGGACTCGATACGCTGGCTGGCCGGCGCTGAAGAAGCTCGAATATGTCGACGAGCTGATGGGCGAGATCGCGGGCAAGCGACCGCCGATCGCGACGCGGGAACGTGTCGATCCGCTGGGTCGGCTCAGCCAGACGCTCGAAGAGCACTACAAGAAGAAGCAGGCGTTCTACGCCTTCACGCCCCCCAAGACCTACGACCGCGATCTCTCCCGGCTGTTTTCAGCCGATCCACGGCATCACCGCTCAAAGCCGGCTTCGACCCTGATCAGGCGCCACCGCTCCCAGATCAGGCAATTGGTCTCGCGATGGACCGGCGAGAATCAGCTTACGCTCGATGCCGTGCTCGACGAGATGATCTCTCGTTGTCGCGAGCTCGATCTGCGTGCCGTCGGCCCTGAACAGAAGCTCGTTCTCGACTTCATCGTCCTCGTGACCGCCAAGACGATGCACACGATGTTTGGCCCGTCTCGACGAAAATGGATCGCGCTATGAGACGTCTGCGCATTCTAGTGCTCATGCATCCGGACTTTGTGCCGCCGGACTCCAGCGACGGGCACACCGCGCAGGAAATCAACGCGTGGAAAACCGAATACGACGTGGTGAGTACCTTGCGCGCGGCCGGTCATGAGGTTCGCCCACTAGGCGCGCAGGAGGAAATCAAGCCGGTGCGCGAGGCGATCGAGGAGTTCAAGCCGCACGTGGTTTTCACGCTGCTGGAGGAATTCCACAACAACGTCGCCTTCGACCAGCACATCGCGAGCTATCTCGAGCTGATGAAGGTCCCTTACACCGGGTGCAATCCGCGCGGCCTGACCCTGGCCCGCGGCAAGGATCTGTCCAAGACGCTGGTGCATCACCGCCGGATCGCCGCGCCGGCCTTCGCCGTCTTCCCGATGCGCCGCAAGGTGAAACGCCCGACGCGCCTTGCGCTGCCGCTGATCGTCAAAAGCCTGAACATGGATGGCTCGTTCGGCATCTCGCAAGCCTCGATCGTCGATACCGACGAGAAGCTGGCCGAGCGGGTCGCCTTCATCCACGAGCGGGTCGAATCCGCCGCCATCGCCGAGCAGTTCATCGAGGGGCGAGAGCTTTACGTCGGCGTGCTCGGCAACAACCGCCTACGCGTTCTGCCGGTCTGGGAGTTGAAGTTCGGCAGCATGGGCGGCCGCAGCTCACGGCACATCGCCACGGAGAAAGCCAAGCACGACACCGACTATCAGGAGAAGGTCGGCATCGTCGACGGGCCTGCGAAGGATCTGGCGCCGGAAGTGACCGCCAGGATCCAGCGGGCCGCGAAACGCATCTACCGGGTGCTTGGCCTCGACGGCTACGCGCGCATCGATTTTCGTCTCACCGCCGACGGCACGCCGTATTTCATCGAAGCCAATCCCAATCCCGAGATCGCCAAGAGCCAGGAGTTCGCCACGGCCGCTCTACATGCCGGGCTCAAATATCCGGCTCTCCTGCAGCGCATCCTGGCGCTCGGGATCAGCCGCGCCAAAGCGGGCGTGTCATTGGGGTGATGACGGCGGCGATCGCCCCTCATCCTTCGAGACGCGCTTCGCGCCGCTCAGGATGAGGGATGGTCGTTGCGCTGGGTTAGACGATTCCCGCGGCGACCTGGCCGCGCAGGCGCTCGAGCCCGAGCAATGTCTCCGCACAGGCGGCCGCAACCTCGACGCCCTTGATCGCAAAATGCCTGCGGAAGAAATCGTAGTGCACCTCGGTCTCGTGGAATTGCTGCGGGGTCAGCACCGCGGAGAACACGGGCACCTCGGTACGCAGCTGCACGTCCATCAACGCCTTGATCACGGTGTCGGCGACGAACTCATGACGATAGATGCCGCCGTCGACGACGAGGCCGGCCGCGACGATCGCGGTGTAGCGCCGTGTCTTGGCGAGGATCTGCGCATGCAGCGGGATCTCGAACGAGCCTGGCACCTCGAACACGTCGACATGATTGAGGTGGCGCGCTTCGGCCTCCTTGACGAAGGCAATACGGGCCTCCTCGACCACGTCGCGGTGCCAGCAGGCCTGCACGAAGGCCACCCGCTGCGGTTTCGCAAAGCGCGGATGGTCGGGTACCGGATCCTGCGGAACCGGCGGTGGCGTCTGGGTTGGTTGGGAGGTTTCGGCTTTGGAAGTTTGGACTTGGGGGTCTTGCAACATCTGATTCATGGCTTTCCTCAGTTAAGGACCAGAATCAGGGCACACGGAACGACAAACAGCCGCATCCTGCGATGCGTCTGCCACCGACCGTTCTCTTTCATCCGGACTTTAACCGTCGGCTTCGGAGTTGCACCGAATCTGCTGACCCTTCCCCTCAGCCAAGCTTTGAGGAAGGCGCTCGCGGGCTTAGGCCTTACGGCCCTTACCGCCGGTGGGGACTTTCACCCCGCCCTGAGAACATCGGCCGTCCGGAATGGAGGGCCTGACCGAAATATGACGCCGGTTGGGGGCCGCGGCAAGCGGGTTCCGCATGGGAAAACCGCATGGTCCCATGCCGCTATGGCGGTCCAGGGGGCGCGCGGCGGAATTAGGGATTGGCGGGCCATCGGCGAATCCGATTCCGGTTTGTTCTTCTCCGTCCGGTTCGGCCTCACCCGCGTTAATAATTGTGGCCGAGATGAGCTGTGGACGAACGAGTCCTGACTTGTGGACGGACTCGGCAGCCAGTTGCGCAGATTCCGCAAATCACATCAGTTGATCCGCGACAAGCCCGCGCTGATCCGAACGGATCGCCTTAACGAATTTAAAGGGAGCGCGCGCCGGACCAACCGCGTGCGTATCAAAGACAACAAAAAGGCAAGAGGTCGAGACGGCATGTCCCTGCTCGAAGGCACTATCGATTCCAAAAACCATCCGCTCGCGGTGGTCGAGGATATCGCTGCCAGCAACAACTGGCCGTTCGAACGCTCCGGCGAAGACGAACTCACGATTGTCTCCAAGGGACAATGGACCGACTACCAGATCTCCTTCACCTGGATGGGCGAGATCGAGGCGCTGCATCTGGCCTGCGCGTTCGACATGAGGATTCCGGTTGCGCGGCGACCGGAGGTCCAGCGGCTCGTGGCCGCGGTCAACGAGCAATTGTGGGTCGGGCATTTCGACCTGTGGACGACCACCGGCATGATCATGCACCGGCAGGCCCTGGTGCTGCCGGGCGGGCTCATCGCCTCCACAGGCCAGTGCGAAGCCATGCTCGCCGGCGCCATCCACGCCTGCGAACGCTATTTCCCGGCGTTCCAGTTCGTGGTGTGGGCGGGCAAGTCGACGACGGAAGCCATGGACGCGGCGATGTTCGACACGGTGGGCGAGGCTTAAAGCCTCTCAGCAAGTGAGGGAGCCACACCTCCCTCCTCGCCGTCGTCCCGGCGAAGGCCGGGACCCATACCGCGAGGTCTCTCCGTGTCTCGCGATGCTTGTTGCCCTGCCATCCTTCCACTAGAACCAGCCGTGGTAATGGGTCCTGGCCCCCCGTGCGCAATTGCGCACTAGGCCAAGACGACGGCGGTGGCGACAGCGATGGCGAACAGCACTCTCAAAAACATCACCGGCACCATCCTGCTTGCCGGCGCAGGCAAGATGGGCGGCGCGATGCTGACCGGATGGCTTTCGGGCGGGCTCGATCCGCGCCGGGTCGCGGTGATTGATCCACACATCTCGGCCGAGATCACCGCACTTGCCGCCAAGGGCATTGCGCTCAATCCTGATGTGACGACGGCGGGCCGGATCGAGACGCTCGTGGTCGCGGTGAAGCCGCAGATGTTCCGCGAGGCCGGCGCCAAGCTGAAGCCATTCGTCTCCGACAAGACCGCGGTGGTGTCGATCATGGCGGGAACCACGATCGCCTCGCTCGAAGAGGTCTGCGGCGGCGCGGTGGTGCGCGCGATGCCGAACACGCCGGCCGCGATCGGTCGGGGCATCACGGTGGCTGTCGCCGCGAACAGCGTCAGCGCGCCGCAACGCGCGGTGGCCGACGCGCTGCTACGCGCCACCGGCTCGGTCGAATGGGTCGACGATGAGAGCCTGATGGACGCGGTGACCGCGGTGTCCGGCTCGGGCCCGGCCTATGTGTTTCTGCTGGCCGAAGAGCTCGCGCGCGCCGGTGTCGAGGCGGGATTGCCCGAGGCGCTCGCGACAAAACTCGCGCGCGAAACCGTCGCCGGCTCCGGTGAGCTGCTGCACCAGTCGGAGCTTGCCTCCGGCACGCTGCGCCAGAACGTCACCTCGCCCGGCGGCACCACGGCCGCCGCACTCGGCGTGCTGATGGGCGAGCCCGGCTTGCGCGATCTGATGATCCGCGCGATCGCGGCGGCGACGCAGCGGTCAAAGGAATTGGCGAAGTAGCTAGAGCGCGGGGCTACGTCGCCCCCAGCCGCTTGCTGAACATCGCGACATTGACGAGCCCGCGGGCGTGGCGGCCTTCGCCGAGTTTTCGCGATCCCTCGAAGGCCTCGACCTCGAAGCGGACGACGCGGCGCTCGACTGCGAAAACCTTCGCGGTAGTCCGCACCGTCGCCCCGACAAGGGCTGCTGCAAGATGGCGGATATCCACCTCGGTGCCGACGGTGACCCAGCCCGGCTGAAGGACGCTGCGGATCGCATCGCCCGACGTCATCTCCATTTCCAGAATCATCATCGGCGTCGCATAGACCATCGGCATGCCGGGCACGAAATGCCCGACCGTGCGCTCCACCGGCACCACCAGCGTGCGCTCGGCGCTCATGCCGACCTTGATGAAGTCACGTGCGTCCATGGGGCCTCCCCCGTCGTCCTGGACAAGCGCAGCGAAGCGAAGCGCCGATCCAGGACCCATTACCCCGACTGAACATTGTCATGCGCGGTCTAAACCACGACCTGCCGTAACAACTGCCGCTTGGGGTAATGGGTCCTGGCCCCCGTGCGCAATTGCGCACTAGGCCAGGACGACAGTTGCGTTTGCAGCTCCAGCGATGGCTACTTCTTCGCAGCCGCCGCGCGCTCTACGAACGTCTTGCCGCCCTTCATCTTGTGGCGGAGCGGGGCTTCATTGATCTGGATGACGACGGCGTCGGCATCGACGCCGAGATTTTTCACCAGTGCCTGGGTGATGTCGCGCATCATGCCGGCCTTCTGCTCGTCGGTGCGGCCTTCGGCCATGCTGACAGTGATCTCAGGCATTTTTCTCTCCCTTGGGCCGAACACCGGCCATTGACGGGCGCCATCAAACAGGAGGCGGATGCCCGGGACAAGCCCGGGCATGGCGACGTCAGCGAATAGCTAGCCCCAGCTCACGTCATGGCGCGCCAACACCTCGCGCACTTTGGCGACGAGGTCGGCCTCGCTGCACGAGAACTGCGCCGGGCGGCTCTCGCGCCACTCCTGGTTGGAAGCGATCGCGGCCGCCGCCTTCGCGCCCTCGATCAGATCCTTGATCTGCACCTCGCCACGCGCTTTTTCATCCGATCCCTGGATGATGACGCAAGGCGCATTGCGGCGGTCGGCATATTTGAGCTGGTTGCCCATGTTCTTGGGATTGCCGAGATAGAGTTCGGCGCGGATGCTGGCGGTTCGCAACGACGCGACCATCTTCTGATAGTCGGCGACGCGGTCGCGGTCGAACACGGTGACAACGACGGGGCCGAACCCGGGCTTCGTGTCGAGCTTGCCGAGCAGCGTCAGCGCAGCCTGAAGCCTGGACACGCCGATCGAGAATCCGGTCGCCGGCACCGGCTCACCACGGAAGCGCGAGACGAGGCCGTCATAACGGCCGCCACCTCCAACGGAGCCAAAGCGGACGGGACGGCCCTTCTCGTCCTTGGTGTCGAGCAGCAATTCGATCTCGTAGACGGGGCCGGTGTAATATTCGAGGCCGCGCACCACGGAGGGGTCGATCTTGATGCGGTCTGCGCCGTAACCCGACGCCGTCACCAGTTTGGCAATCTCTTCCAGCTCGCTCACGCCGGCCTGACCGACTTCGCTCTTGGTGAGATAGGTTTCCGCCGCGGCAATGGCCTCTTTCCAATCGTCGCGCGGCTTGGTGATGGCAAGAACGACGTCAGCCTCCGACGCGTTCAGGTTGGCGCCCTTCGTGAAGTCGCCCTTGCCTTCTTCGCCGCCATCCCATCTGCCGGGACCGAGCAGCTTGCGAACTTCCTCGGCGGGAAACTTGTCGAGCTTGTCGATTGCGCGTAGCACGGTCAGTCTGCGTGCAGCGTTCTCTTCGCCGCCGAGCCCGATTGCTTCCAGAACGCCGTCGAGCACCTTGCGATTGTTGACCTTCACGACATACGAGCCGCGCGCAATGCCCAGCGCCTCCATCGTGTCCGCCGCCATCATGCAGATCTCCGCGTCCGCCGCCGGGGTCGCTGAGCCGACCGTATCGGCGTCGAACTGCATGAACTGGCGGAAGCGACCGGGGCCGGGCTTCTCGTTGCGGAAGACGTAGCCGACGCGGTAGCTGCGGTAGGGCAACACGAGAGCGTCGGTCCCGTATCGCTCGCCGACGTAGCGGGCGAGCGGCGCGGTCAGGTCGTAGCGCAAGCTGATCCACTGCTCGTCGTCGTCCTGAAACGAGAACACGCCCTCGTTCGGACGATCCTGGTCGGGCAGGAACTTGCCGAGCGCGTCGGTGTATTCCATCGCCGGCGTTTCCACGGGCTCGAACCCGTAGAGCTCGTAGACGGAGCGGATCTTCTCCACCATCTCGCGCGTCGCCCGGATCGCGGCGGGATCGCGATCCTCGAGCCCGCGCGGCAGGCGTGCCTTCAATTTCTGGGGCTTTTTGGATTTTTCGGCCATGCGCGGCATTTACCAGCCGACGCGCGAAGCGGCAACCGGAGTGTGCCCTTCACCTCGCCCCGCTTGCGGGGAGAGGTCGGTCGCGAAGCGACCGGGTGAGGGGGACTCTCCGCGGACCTATGTCTCTCGAGTTCGCGGTGACAGCCCCTCACCCCACCTCTCCCCGCAAGAGCGGGGCGAGGGAGTGAGAGAGCGTACCGCGACGCCCTACGGCTGCTCCATCCGGGCCCGAAGCGCATCCGCATCCGCTTTCGGCAGCGACTTCAGCGTCGGCTTGATGGTTTCGCCGCCGACGATCTTGCCGTTGCGTATGAACATCCAGTCCGAGATGTCGGCTTCGCTGAACTTGACCTCGTCGCCTGCCCGCTTGCCGGGGAGATCGCGTGGCTCATTGGCGAAGAGGCCGGAATAGGCCCCATTCGGCAGCTTCTTCACCTCGGCGATCCAGATATGCTCACCGCCCTTGCGGGTCGAAAAGTGTACCTTCAGGGCGTGCCCTGTCTCTGACGGTTTCGGCGCCTCGTAGGAAGCCCAGAAGGTCGGCAGCGTGCCGCGGGCGCGCGCGATCGCGGTGTTCATCTCCGGATCGGTGGTGCGCACGTCGACGACGGGCGAACGGCCCTCAGCTGAGACATCCGGCTTGGGGCCGATGGTCAGGATGCCGAAGACGGTGGCGCCGGTGATTGCGGCGAGAACGACCCATTTCAGGGGCTGGGGAAGAGTGGATGTCATGTTCGCAATGTCCGGAAGACTCGATGTCCAGGTATTGGAGGTCTCGGACTTTGTCGCACGATCATCGTGTCGCGTTCATTGCGCCTCTCTCTCCGCGCGAGCGGAGAGAGAGGGCAAAAATCAAGACAGATTGCGGATCCAGTTGTGCGGATCGTTGGTGCGGCCGTACTGGATGTCGACGAGCTGCTTGCGCAGGCCCATGGCGACGGGGCCGGCGGCGCCGCCCGAGATCTCGAAATCGCCGCTCACCGAGCGCACGGTGCCGATCGGCGAGATCACGGCGGCGGTGCCGCAGGCAAACGCCTCCTTGAGCTTGCCGCTCGCCGCATCCTTGCGCCACTGGTCGAGCGAGTACGGCTCCTCGCGCACGGTCTTGCCGGCGTCTTTGGCCAGCGCGATGATGGAATCGCGGGTGATGCCGGGCAGGATGGTGCCGAGCGGCGGCGTCGAGAGCGACCCGTCGTCGAACACGAAGAACACGTTCATGCCGCCGAGCTCTTCGATATAGCGGCGCTCGATCGCATCGAGAAAGACGACCTGGTCGCAGCCGTGCTGGATCGCTTCGGCCTGCGCACGCAGGCTTGCGGCATAGTTGCCGCCGCATTTGACGGCACCTGTACCGCCGACCGCAGCCCGCGTGTAGTTCTCGGACACCCAGATCGACACCGGCGCGGGGCCGCCCTTGAAGTAGGAGCCGACCGGCGAGGCGATCACCGCGAAGATGTATTCGGACGACGGCTTGACGCCGAGGAAGGTCTCGCTCGCGATCATGAAGGGGCGCAGGTAAAGACTGCCCTCGCCGCCCGGCATCCAGGCGCGGTCGATGCGCACGATTTGCTCGACCGCCTCGATGAAGACGTCTTCAGGGAGCTGCGCCATCGCCATGCGGTCGGCCGAGTCCTTGAAGCGCCGTGCATTGGCATCTGGGCGGAACAGGTTCACGCCGCCATCGTCGCGCTTGTAGGCCTTGAGGCCTTCAAAAATTTCCTGGGCGTAGTGCAGGACGGCGCCGGCCGGATCGAGCTGGAAATTAGCGCGGGCCTCGACACGCGCCTCGTACCAGCCACCCTTGGCCTGGTTGTAGCGGACCACCGCCATGTGGTCGGTGAAGACCCGCCCGAAGCCGGGGTCCACCAGCTTGGCGACCCGATCCTTCTCGGAGGTCGGATTGGATGCGGGCTGGATGTCGAATTTCATGCTCATGTCCTTAGCCTCCCGCTGCCGGTGGCGGCGCCGTTGTGGCACCCGCCTGCTCTGATTCGGGCCCGGCTGGCTCGATTGGTTTCTGGCCGGACCGCCGCCAGCCTTGTTACGGCCGGTTTCCGTGGCCAGCATGTCACCGAGGACATGCTTTTGCGGAAGACGGAAGTCCAGTATGTTTTGCCGAAATGCCGTTCGACAATCGCACGGTAGATCTGCTCCGGCCGTCGCCGCCTGTCCGGCCCTCTGCGGCCGCCTTGCTTCGATGCCCACCCGACGCGAAACGATCTAAAATTTCGTGCGGGCCGATCGTTTTGTAACATTGAGACCAAGATACGTCAATATGCCTGACATAAATTTCGCGACTCCTTCTCAAGACGCTGCCGGGCCGCGGCCGGCCGCAGACGACGGAGGCAATTTGCGCTGGGATATCATCGAACTGCTGTTCTTCGCCTATCGCGATTTCGTCGGCGATCCCGACCAGGAGCTGGAGGCGTTCGGCTTCGGCCGGGCCCATCATCGCGTCATGCACTTTGTCTATCGTTATCCAGGTCTCAAGGTCGCCGACCTCCTCGACGTCCTGCGCATCACCAAGCAATCGCTCGGCCGGGTGCTCAAGCAGCTCCTGGACGAGGGCTATATCGTGCAGAAGACCGGCGACAATGATCGCCGCCAACGCCTGCTGTATGCGACACCAAAGGGCGAGGCGCTGGTGCAGAAGCTCGCCGGCCTCCAGACCACGCGCATCACCAAGGCGCTCGCCGAGATGGCGCCGCAGGATGCCGAGACCGTCAAGCGCTTCCTGCGCGCCATGATCGACCGCGACGATCCGGACAAGGTGCTCGAGACGATCTTTGCCACCGTCAATCAGGACAAGGAGTGACCGTGCCGCTCGCTGCCACGCTCGCACGCCCGCCGGCACGCCCCGCCGACGATGCCCCGCATCTCCTGCTGGTCGACGACGACCGCCGCATCCGCGACCTGCTCTCGCGCTTCCTTGCCGGCGAAGGCTATCGCGTCTCGACCGCGGCCAGCGCCAGCGACGCCCGTTCCAAGCTTTTGGGCCTGCACTTCGACCTCTTGATCCTGGACGTCATGATGCCCGGCGAGACCGGCTTCGATCTCGCCCGTTTCATCCGGACCTCATCCTCGGTGCCGATCGTGATGCTGACGGCGCGGCACGAAGCCGAGGCGCGCATCGAGGGCCTGCAGATCGGCGCCGACGATTACGTCGCAAAGCCGTTCGAGCCGCGCGAGCTTGCGCTGCGCATCAACAATATCCTCAAGCGCGCCGCGCCGCCGCCGCAGGCCGCTGCGGTGGAGAAGATCGCATTTGGCCCGTACATCTATCACCTCGAGCGCGGCGAATTGCGCCAGGGCGAAGACGTCATTCACCTCACCGACCGCGAGCGCGAGATGCTGCGGATTCTGTCGGAGACACCGGGCGAGACCGTGCCGCGCAGCGCGCTGACCGGCAATGGCAGCGTCAACGAGCGCGCCGTCGACGTGCAGATCAACCGCCTGCGGCGCAAGATCGAGACCGATCCCGCCAATCCGCTATTCCTCCAGGCCGTGCGCGGCATCGGCTACCGGCTGGTAGCCTCGCCATAAAGAGTGAAGCGCCACCGATGAGCACGATCGATACCGGCCTGACGCTTTTGAAGAGCGCCGCCGGCCGCGTCTCCGCCGCCAATGGCTGGATGGGCAACGCGTTCAAGGGCTGGATGCCGACCGGCCTTTATGCGCGTGCGCTGCTGATCATGATCGTGCCGATGGTGATCCTGCAATCGGTCGTCGCCTTCGTGTTCATGGAGCGGCACTGGAACACGGTGACACGGCGCCTGTCGGCCGCCGTGGTGCAGGACATCGCCGCGCTGATCGACGTCTACAAGGGCTATCCGCAAGACAAGGATCGCGACCAGATCCGCCGCATCGCGCAGCAGCGCCTCGGCCTCGTCGTCGATTTCCTCCCGGCCGGCGACATGCCGCCGCCGGGACCAAAGCCGTTCTTCTCGCTGCTCGACCAGACGCTCTCGGTGCAGCTCGGCCGCCAGATCGGGCGCTCCTTCTGGATCGACACGGTCGGCCGCTCCAACCTGGTCGAGATCCGGATCCAGCTCGACGACGCCGTGATGCGTGTGTTCGCGCAGCGCAGCGCCGCCTATGCCTCGAACTCGGAGATCTTCCTGTTCTGGATGGTCGGCACGTCCTCGATCCTGCTGATCGTCGCGGTGCTATTCCTGCGCAACCAGATCAAGCCGATCCTGCGGCTTGCCGACGCCGCCGAAAGTTTCGGCAAGGGCCGCGAGGCGCCGAACTTCAGGCCGCGCGGCGCGCGCGAGGTACGGCGCGCGTCGGTCGCCTTCCTCGAGATGAAGTCGCGCATCGAGCGAACGATGGAGCAGCGCACCGCGATGCTCGCCGGCGTCAGCCACGATCTGCGCACGATCCTGACGCGGTTCAAGCTCGAGCTGGCGCTGATCGGCGACAGTCCCGAAATGGAGGGCATGCGCAAGGACGTTGACGAAATGTCGATGATGCTCGAGGACTACCTCGCCTTTGCCCGCGGCGATTCCGGCGAGCAGTCGCAGCCGACCGACATGGCCCAGGCGCTCGAGGAGCTGCGCAGCGACGCCGAACGCCACGGCCACATTGCGACCGTCGCGTTCAACGGGCTGCCCGTGGTCACGGTGAAGCCGGCCTCGTTCAAGCGCTGCCTCGCCAACCTCGTCACCAATGCCGCCCGCTACGGCAAGAGCATCGCCATCACCGGCCAGCGCGATCACCGTTATTTGACCATTACGGTCGACGACGACGGGCCGGGCATTCCCGCCCATTTGCGCGAAGAGGTGTTCAAGCCGTTCCTGCGGCTGGACAACGCCCGCAACCAGGACGAAGGCGGCACGGGTCTTGGCCTCGCGATCGCCCGCGACATCGCCCGTTCGCACGGCGGCGACATCACGCTTGGCGACAGCCCGATGGGCGGATTAAGGGCGAGCGTGCGGATACCGGTGTAACCTGCTCTTCCCTTCTCCCCTTGTGGGAGAAGGTGGCGCGAAGCGCCGGATGAGGGGTCTGTCTCCGCGAATTCAAGCCGAAAAGAGTCGCGCGCGGAGACAGACCCCTCACCCGTCTCGCCGCTGCGCGGCGAGCCACCCTCTCCCACAAGGGGAGAAGGTAAGAGCCCTACTTCGGCAGCAGCGCCTTCAGCTTGTCCATGTCGCGCACGTTCATCTTGAAGCCGCCGGGCATCACGATGTCGCCGGGCTTCTGGTCCGGCTTGCAGGCCCCCAGCCATTTCGCTTCGAGCTGCATGGTGGTGTCGCGGCCTGCCGCGCCGGCAGCGCCGCCTTGCGCGTGCGACGACGTCTTCACCGTATAGGCCGAATTGAAATCGCCAGTGATCTCAGCATGCGAGGTCGTGCTGATGCCGGCCACATTGCATTCGGAATCGCTGACATAGCCGGTCGCGGTCTTCTTGATATCCTGCTTGGCGCAGATCTGCTTGGCCATCGGGGAGATGTTGTTGTTCATCTCCTTGTCGACGGTCTCGTCGGTGCAGTGCTGCATGGTCATCTCGGGCACCGGCGTGCCGGTCCTGACCATCTTCAATTCCCATAGGCCCGCCTTGCGCACCGGCAGGTCGTCAGCGCGGGCGCTGGCTGCCGACAAGACGAGGCAAAGGGCGGAGCCGAGCAAAGCGAGTTTGCGCGTCATGTCGGAAGCTCCCGGCTGCGAGATAGCGGCGTTGCGAAAGCGCCTCAGTAGAGCGTGCGGATCGGCTGGTCGGCGGCGCCATAGGGCACCCAGCGGCAGGAGAACGAGATGTAGCCGCCCTCATAGGCCTGCATCGCCAGGAATTTGGCGACCTTGCCGTAGCGCGCACAGTGATCGACCGCGACCTGCCGCGCATCGACCTGGGTTGCCATCGAATAGGCGATGATGCCGCCGGTGTCGTTGCCCTTGAACGGAGGCACCGGGAGGAGATCGGCGCGCGCCGACTGGCTCGCCATCATACCCAAGGCAAGTAGACCCGCGGCCGCAATGATTCGCATTCCCGTCACTCCGATTGGTTGGCGGCAGTTTACGGTGCCGGCGCGACGGAGGAAAGAACCGAAGACCCCTCTAACGCAGCATTGCGGTCAACTCGTCGGCAAGTGTTGCCGCGCTGCACTTGACCTCCCCCGGCCTTCGCGGCACCGTCCGACCCTCGCAGATCATGCTGTCTGGATTGCCCATGCGCGCCTCGACCTTCCTGAAATCGCTCCGCTTTGCCGCCGTGCTCGGCCTTCTCTTCGGAGCGCTGTCGCTCGGCGAGGCCAGGGCCGCCAATCCGCTGGAGCTGAATTTCTGGCTGAGCGGGCCGCGCTATGACGGCAACGTTTCCGAATGCGACAGGGCGCTGCCGACGATCGCCAGCCAGTTCTGGGAGAAAGAAAGCTCGTTCTGGAATTCCTCGTTGAAGATCACCGGCTTCGCCGCGGTTCACGAGACCGCGTTCCGGCCCTGGGCATCCGACAACATCCCGCGCCGCTATTGCACCGGCGAGGCCATGCTCACGGACGGCAAGATGCGCAAGGTGCACTTCTCCATCGTCGAGGACGGCGGCTTCGCCGGCTACGGCCAGGGCGTCGAATGGTGCGTGGTCGGGCTCGACCGCAACTGGGCCTACAACCCGGCCTGCCGCGCCGCCAAGCAATAATTGCTCTGATCCCGACCGGTCAGGCGGCCGAACGACGGTCGCCCGAATTTTGTTCTTGAAATGTTCCTATCGCCTGCTAGGCTCGTCTGCACAGTCTAGTTGAGGGGCGTCGCCATGTTTCATTCCAGATTGCATTCGTTCTCCCGCCTGATGATCTCGCTGACGCTTGCAGCCGGACTGGCTGTGCTGGCCGGTGGCGCAAAGGCCCAGGATAGGCGGCAGAACACGCCCGGCGAGTTCGATTTTTATGTGCTGTCGCTGTCGTGGTCGCCCTCCTTCTGCGAAGAGGCGGCGGAGCGCGGCGGCCGCTCGCAGACCCAGTGCAGCGGACGGCCCTACGCTTTCGTGGTGCATGGTCTGTGGCCGCAATATGAGAACGGTTTTCCGGAATATTGTCAGCGGCCGTCGCCGCGGCTGAACCGCAGCATCGTCTCCTCCATGCTCGATTTGATGCGGGCGCCGGGGCTGATCTTCAACGAATGGGACAAGCACGGCACCTGCTCGGGGCTCGCCGACCGCAACTATTTCGAGACGATCCGGAAGGCGCGCGCCGCGATCAAGATTCCGGCCGAATATCTCGATCTATCGCAAGCCAGGACCGTGGCGCCGGCGGAGGTGGAGGAAGCCTTCATCAAGGCCAATCCGGGCCTCAGCAATGCCGCCGTCTCTATCACCTGCAACCGGACGCGGCTGTCGGAAGTCCGTATCTGCCTCAGCAAGGACCTGCAATTCCGCGCCTGCGAGGAGATCGACCGCCGCGCCTGCCGCCGCGACCAAGTGACGATGCCGCCGATCCGGGGTGGCTAGCCCAGGCATCGTGCCTCTTTGCTCAAGCCGTCACGTGGCGTAGTGCTCTTGCATGAATTACCGCCACGCCTTCCATGCCGGCAGCTTCGCCGATGTCATCAAGCACATCGTGCTGACGCGCATCATCACCTATCTCCAGGATAAGCCGGGCGCGTTCCGCGTCATCGACACCCATGCCGGCGCCGGCCTCTACGATCTCGAAAGCGACGAGGCGCGTCGCGGCGGCGAGTGGCTGACGGGCATTGCGCGGCTGATGCAGGCGCGGCTGTCAAACGACGCCATGGCGCTGACCAAGCCCTATCTCGACATCGTCCGCGCCTTCAATCCGAAGGGTGAGCTCAAGGCCTATCCGGGCTCGCCGCTGATCACACGCGGCCTGCTGAGGCCGCAGGATCGCCTCTTGCTCTGCGAGATCGAGCCGAAGGCGCGCAAGGCGCTGATTGGCGTGCTGCGCCACGATGAACAGGCCCGCGTGGTCGATCTCGACGGCTGGATGGCGTTGCCGGCTTTCGTGCCGCCCAAGGAACGGCGCGGGCTGGTGCTGATCGACCCCCCGTTCGAGGCAAAGGACGAGTTCGAAAAGCTCGAAGAGGCCTTCTCGGCGGCTTTCGCGAAATGGCCGACCGGTATCTATGTAATCTGGTATCCCGCCAAGAGCCGGCGCGCCACCGACGCGCTGGTGCAATCAGTGGCGCGGCTCGCAGCCGCAGCAAAACCGCCAGGAAAATGTCTGCGACTCGAATTCAGCGTGGCGCCGCAGGCCGACGGCGCAGCCCTCACCTCCAGCGGGCTCTTGATCGTCAATCCTCCTTACACACTGCACGGCGAGCTCAAGACGATCCTACCCGAGCTGGAAATGCCGCTCGGCCAGGGGGGCGCTGCCAGATTCCGATTAGAGGTGCCGAGACCGTAACACTCCGGCATCTTGGGAAAAATATGCAGGAGCGGTGGTCAATCTGCAGAGAACCGTATTATGCTGTTGCGGTGACTGGCTTTACGTTCCGCTTCCGCGAATGGTTGCGGCGGAGTGAAGGCCTAAGAAAGATCCAGTCGGACCGAATGGTCTGCCCAAGGATGGCCAGCTCCCGGGCTTCGTAAGGCCCGGTCATGTCGTGACGTGCGTCTGCGTCACGACGGAGGAGCAATGAGGGGGAGTTTCCCGATGGCCATGACGGGAACGGTCAAGTTTTTCAACGGTGAGCGCGGCTACGGATTCATCAAACCGGACGACGGGGGCCGCGACGTCTTCGTGCATATTACTGCTGTGGAGCGGGCCGGACTGAAGGACCTTGCCGAAGGACAGCGTATTACTTTCGAAGTCGAACCGGACAAGAAGGGCAAGGGGCCGAAGGCGGTCGATTTGGTCATCCTTCCCTAGCGAGTCCGACGCGAAACACCGGCGCAAAAAAAATCCCGGCCGCAAGCGGCCGGGAGGTTGTAGTCCGGTATTTTCTTCTTTGGGTATCAGAAGTGATAGTTCACGCCTGCGCGCACAACGCTGGCGCTATAGCCGTTTGACACGCCTGTAATCGCGAACTGACTCGTCGACAGATCGATGTAGAGATATTCGAGCTTGGCGCTCCAGTTCGGCGCGAATCCAACTTCCGCGCCGGCACCGATGGTCCAGCCGGCGCTGGTGTGCGACTCCGTCCAGCCGAACGTCTGCGCGCGCAGCTCGCCGAAGGCGAGGCCCGCCGTGCCGTAGAACAGCACGTTGCTGAAGGCATAGCCGGCGCGGCCGCGCAGGGTGCCGAACCACGGGTTGGAGAACTTCCACGGCGCGAAGGTGTCGTCGGCACCGGCGGCCTGGATGTCGCCCTCGACGCCGAACACCCATGGGCCGGTCTGGAAATTGTAGCCGGCCTGAACGCCGCCGACGAAGCCTGACGGCTTTGCGGGATTGTTGTTCACCGAACCCCATTCATAGCCGAGATTGGCACCGAGATACGGGCCGGCCCAGCTATAGGCATTGAGCGGCTGATTGACCGTATAGGGCGCACGCTGCCCGTAATTGAGATCGGCGGCCTCTGCCGAAGCCGTCCAGCCGACTGCAGCCAACGCGGCTGCGCCCACAACGAGCCCCTTCATCACACACTCCAACGCAACTGCCGCCACCGGTGCGATGCCTGCGCCGCCGCGCGAGGCAAAACCGCATGGTTACGGAACCACCACTATTTCGCGTAAGATTTATCGAGAGTTTTAAGTTAAAGGCCTGTTAAGTCGGGTTACCGGGCTGTTAACAGGCTTAAGCAAGCGTTACCGGGAACTGCGCCGCCATCCTGTGCGTGCCGCACGGCCGGAACTTCAAATCGGCACCCGCAGCGCCTAAATTCGCACCATGGTTCACGATTCCACCGACAATCCGGACGACGCACGCGCGCGCAAACCCGTGCGCGGCAACGCGCCCGACGTCCCGCCCCGGGAGACGGAAGCGGCGCCGCCCGACCTCGATCCCGCCACAGCAAACGGGGACGACGAGGACGACGCACGGCTGCCGGACATCCTGGAAGAGAGCGGCACGGTCGGCGAAGAGCCGCTGGCGACCGGCCACGAGGCGATCGAACGCGCGGTCCGCCTCGCCCCGACCTCGCCGGGCGTCTACCGCATGCTCAATGGGAATGCCGATGTGCTCTATGTCGGCAAGGCCAAGAACGTCAAAAAGCGCCTGTCGAACTATGCGCGCCAGAGCGCGCCGCAGCCGGCGCGCATCCTGCGCATGATCGCCGCCACCGTGACCGTGGAAATCATCTCGACCCACACCGAGACCGAAGCGCTGCTGCTGGAGGCCAACCTCATCAAGCAGCTTCGGCCGCGCTTCAACGTGCAGCTGCGCGACGACAAGTCGTTTCCCTATATCCTGATCACGGGCGACCATTGGGCGCCGCAGATCTTGAAGCATCGCGGCGCGCAGACGCGGCCCGGTCGCTATTTCGGTCCGTTCGCCTCGGCCGGCGCCGTCAACCGCACCATCACCGCACTTCAGCGCGCGTTCCTGATCCGCTCCTGCACGGATTCCTTCTTCGAGAGCCGCTCGCGGCCCTGCCTGCTTTATCAGATCCGCCGTTGCGCCGGCCCCTGCACCCGCGAGATCGACTTCCCCGGCTACACGACCCTGGTGCGCGAGGCGAGCGACTTCCTGTCCGGCAGGAGCCATGCGGTGAAACAGGAGCTTGCCGCCGAGATGGAGAAGGCCTCCGGCGAACTCGAATTCGAGAGCGCCGCGCTCTACCGCGACCGCCTCGCTGCGTTGTCCGCGATCCAGTCGCAGCAGGGCATCAATCCGCGCACGGTGGAAGAAGCCGACGTGTTCGCCATCCACCAGGAGGGCGGCTTCTCATGTGTCGAGGTGTTCTTCTTCCGCACCGGGCAGAACTGGGGCAACCGCGCCTATTTCCCGCGCGCGGAGAAGACGTATACGCCGGAAGAGGTGCTCGGCTCCTTCCTGGCCCAGTTCTATGACGACAAGCCGCCGCCGAGGAACATCCTGCTCTCGCACGAGATCGAAGAGAGTGAGCTGCTCGGCAACGCGCTGTCGATCAAGGCCGGCCGCAAGGTCGAAGTGTCCACGCCGAAGCGCGGCGAGAAAAAGGAGCTCGTCACCCACGCGCTCACCAACGCGCGCGAGGCCCTGGGCCGCAAGCTCGCGGACACCGCGACGCAGAGCCGTCTGCTGGACGCCATGGCCACGACCCTGAACCTGACGCATGCGCCGAAGCGGATCGAAGTGTACGACAACAGCCACATCCAGGGCACCAACGCAGTCGGCGCCATGATCGTCGCCGGCCCAGACGGTTTTGTGAAGAACCAGTACCGCAAGTTCAACATCAAGTCGGAAGGGATCACGCCGGGCGACGACTTCGCCATGATGCGCGAAGTGCTGGAGCGCCGCTTCAAGCGCCTGATCAACCCGCCCGAAGAGGGCGCGGCCAAAACCAAGGACGACGACTTCCCGCAATGGCCCGATCTCGTGATCATCGACGGCGGCCGCGGCCAGCTCAACGCGGTCCGGGAAATCTTTGCAAATCTCGGCCTGACCCAGGTGGCGCTGATGTCGGTGGCCAAGGGGCCGGACCGGGATGCCGGCCGCGAGACCCTGTTCATGCCGGAGCGCGAGGCGATCAAGCTGGAGCCGCGCGACCCCGTGCTCTATTTCATCCAGCGCCTGCGGGATGAGGCGCACCGCTTCGTCATCGGTTCGCACCGCAAGCTGCGCAAGAAGGACATCCGCGAGGCCGGCTTGCAGGAGATTCCGGGCATCGGCCCGTCACGCAAACGTGCCTTGCTGCATCATTTCGGAACCCTGAAGGAGATCGAACGGGCCTCGATCACCGATCTCGGCAAGGTTCCGGGGGTGAGCGCCGAGAGCGCGCGCAGGATTTTCGAGTATTTCCACCCTCAGCCGGGATGAAATAAAAGGGGGCCGCGGTCATATGGTCGTCGCATCCCGCACCCCATTTGGGAGCGGAACGGTTGACCTTCAGGCTGCAGCGGTATTGGTAGGACGAATGAACATCGCCACGACACGAGGGACCACCAGCCGCGCGATGTCCCTCCCGAACATCCTGACCTATGGCCGGATCGCCGCGATCCCGGTCGTGGTCGGGTGCATCTACGCACAGTCGATCATGGACGGTCCGCTGTGGCTGCGCTGGGTTGCGGTCGCCATTTTCATCGCAGCTGCGGTCACTGATTACCTCGACGGCTATTACGCGCGAATCTGGAATCAGCAATCGGCGTTCGGCCGCATGCTCGATCCGATCGCCGACAAGCTTCTGGTCGCCTCGTGCCTGCTGATGCTGGCCGCCGACGGTATCATTCACGGCTGGTCGCTGTGGGCCGCCATCGTGATCCTGTGCCGCGAGATCCTGGTCTCGGGCCTGCGCGAATATCTTGCCGCGCTGCGCGTCAGCGTGCCCGTGACCAAGCTTGCGAAGTGGAAGACGACGGTTCAGCTCATCGCCATCGGCTTCCTGCTGGCCGGTCCCGCCGGCGATGAGGTGGTGCCCATGGTCTCGATGACCGGGCTGGCGCTGCTCTGGGCCTCGGCGATCCTCACCATGTACACCGGCTACGACTATTTCGGCGCCGGCATCCATCACCTCATCAAGGAGGATGAGGGATGAAGGTGAAGTACTTCGCCTGGGTGCGCGAGCGCGTCGGCAAGGCCGAGGAGACCATCGAGCCGCCCGCGACCGTGCGCACCGTGGAGGAGCTGATCGCCTGGCTGTCCGGCCAAAGCGAAGCCTACGCCTATGCGTTCGAGAAGCCGAAGGTGATCCGCGCTGCGATCGACCATGCCCACGTCAAGTCCGACGCCGCGATCGCGGGCGCGCGCGAGATCGCGTTCTTCCCGCCGATGACCGGCGGCTAGACCATGCCCGCCACCACCTGTCCCGTCACCATTCGTATCCAGCAAGACGATTTCGACCTCGCGCGCGAGATCGCGGTGCTGACCGGGAACCGCACCGACATCGGTGCGGTCGTGAGCTTTTCCGGCATTTGCCGCGGCGACGAGGACAGCGCGAAGATCGCCGCGCTCTCGCTCGAGCATTATCCTGGGATGGCGGAGGAAGAGATCAGGCGCCATGCCGACGAGGCCACCTCGCGCTGGCCGCTCAATGGCGTCACGGTGATCCATCGCGTCGGCCGTTTCATGCCCGGCCAGAACATCGTGCTGGTGCTGACCGCCTCGCAGCACCGCCAGGCAGCGTTCCAGGCAGCCGAGTTCCTGATGGATTATCTGAAGACCAACGCGCCGTTCTGGAAGAAGGAAGAGAGCGCCACCGGCACCGGGTGGGTCGAGGCCCAGGCCCGCGACGATGAAGCCGCCGCACGCTGGACCCGATCCTGATGGCAACGACATCCAAAAAGACCGTGCGCGGCCGCGCCGCGCCAAAGCTCGCGAAAGTGGGCCGCGGCGAGCTTCTCACGCTGATCGATTTCGTCCGCTATGCGGTGAGCCGCTTCAATGAGGCCAAGCTCGCCTTTGCCCATGGCACACCCGATCCGGTCGCGGAAGCGGCCTTCCTGGTCTGTGAAGCCCTGCATCTGCATCCCGAGCAGTTCGAGATTTTTGCCAACGCGCGCGTCACGGCCGTCGAGGGCAGGACCATCATCGATCTCATCCACCAGCGCGTCACCACGCGCAAACCGGCCGCTTATCTCGTCAACAAGATCTACATGCGCGGCCTGCCGTTCTATGTCGACGAGCGCGTCATCGTTCCCCGCTCGTTCATCGGCGAGCTCCTGGAGTCGCATTTCGGCGGCGACGGCGAAGCCGGCTCGCTGATCGACGACCCCGGCGCGGTCGAACGCGTGCTCGATCTCTGCACGGGGTCGGGATGCCTCGCGATCCTCGCGGCGCATCATTTTCCGAATGCCACGATCGACGCCGTCGATATCTCCAAGGGCGCGATCGACGTCGCCAGACGGAATGTCGGCGAATACGGGCTCGATGACCGGATCAGCCTGCATCGCGGCGACCTGTTCGCCCCGCTCGGTGACGCCAAATACGACCTGATCATCACCAACCCGCCTTATGTCGACGCCGAAGGCATGGCGGCGCTGCCGCCGGAGTGCCGGGCCGAGCCGATGCTCGCCTTTGACGGCGGCGCCGACGGTCTCGAAGTGGTGCGCCGGATCCTGCGCGACGCGCCCGGCCATTTGACGCCGGATGGCGGGCTGATCTGCGAGATCGGCCGCGGCCGCGAACTCGTCGACGAGGCCTTTCCCGAACTGCCGCTGCTCTGGCTCGACACCGAGGACTCCGAGGGCGAAGTGTTCTGGATCGCGGCAGCCGATCTCGGCTGATCGATCACGGCGGGCAGACCTCGTCGGAACAAGTCAAATACCGCCACGTTCATCCCCCGACGAATTTTTCTCGCACTCGGAGGATCACCGCATGCTTGCGCCATCGGGCGAATTGCTGCGCGCCGGCGTCGCGCTCAAGCTCAACCATCTCAAGCGCGCCGCCCAATCTTATGCCCGTGACCGGAGCAATCAAGCCACGGGGCGCATGACGTCTTACGCGACCGCGGCCGGACTGCTCGCCGTTGCGGGCTTGTTCGTCGTCGCAGCCTTCTTTGTCGGCCTGATCGCCCTGTACCGCTGGGTTGCAATCCATTACGGGCAATTCTGGGGATTCGGCGCTGCCGGCGGTGTCCTCCTGGTCCTGGCCGCCGCCTGCGCCGGCGTGGCCATGGCTCAGATGAAGCGCAAGACCAAGCCGATCTTGCCGCTCGCCAGCCGCCTACGGGTGGCTATCGCCACCCCGCGCATCCCGCGCGGAACGGTGAAGCAGGCGGTGAAGGAGGTCGCGACCACAATTCCCCTGGCGCCGCTCGCGCCGGGCGAACGAGGACATGAAACAGGACATGAACCAGGATATGGCGGCAGCACGTGGCCGGCTCGGTCCAACCGGCCCGTGCAACTCGGGCTGATGCTCGCGGCCGTTGGGCTGGTCGGGCTGACGGCCGCGCGCCGGCGGCGTCACGGCCACGGAGCGGATACCTGAAAATGCCTCTGCGGCGCGCCGAGCAATTCGACAGCTGGCTGTTAGTGGCAGCCACGACCGTGTTCGTGCTCACCGCGGAACGGTATTTCCAAGATTCTGGCCTGATCCGGCCGGGACCTCCGCAAGACCACCGCAACGGCGAGGCGAATTCGCCGGAAACGAGCCCGACGGGTGCAGCCTTGCAGCCTGGCCGCGGCCGCCGCGCGAAAAGCCCGTTCGCAATCCCGTGGGCAGGCTGGAAGGACATCCTCTGGCGCACCTATCAGCGCATCGACGAGGATCGCCTGCTCGCGACCGCCGGCGGCGTCGTCTTTTTCGGACTGCTCGCGATCTTTCCCGCCATCACGGCTCTGGTTTCATTCTATGGCCTGTTCGCCGATCCCTCGACGATCAGTTCCAACCTGCAATCGCTCGCGATGATGCTGCCCGAGGGCGCGTTCCAGATCGTCGAGGACCAGGTGGCGCGCGTCGTGTCGAACGGCGGCGCGACCCTTGGTTTCACTTTCCTGTTTGGACTCGTGCTCGCGATCTGGAGCGCCAATGCTGGCGTCAAAGCCATCTTCGACGCCCTCAACGTCGCCTATGAGGAGCGTGAAAAGCGCAGCTTCATCCGGCTGAACACCGTCTCGCTCGCCTTCACGGTCGGCGGCATCGTTGCCCTGCTGCTGATGGTGGGCGCCGTCGTCGCCTTCCCGCTCGCGCTCAACCACCTCGGCATGGCGCCCGAAAGCAAGCTGATTGTGGCGCTGGCGCGATGGCCGGTGCTGTTCGTCATTCTCCTTGCGGCGCTCGCCGTCCTCTACCGCTTCGCGCCCAGCCGCGACGCCCCGCGCTGGCAATGGCTAAGCCCCGGCGCGGTAACGGCCGCGATCCTCTGGATCGCCGGCTCGGCGCTGCTGTCCTGGTATCTCTCCGAATTCGCCAATTACAACGCGACCTATGGTTCGCTCGGCGCTGCGATCGGCTTGATGATGTGGATGTGGATGTCCGCCATCGTCATCATGTTCGGAGCCGAGCTGAATTCCGAGATCGAACGGCAGACCCTGCGTGACACGACCACCGGGGCGCCCAGGCCGCTTGGCACCCGCGAGGCCGTCTCGGCCGACACGGTCGGCGCTGCGGCACCATCCTGACTCCGCGACTGGGCTGCTATCCCCTCGAATCAACAATGATGTTAAGGTCATGCCGCTTGGGGGAGCATGCGGCGTGACGGGTTCGAAACGCCACCCGTGTTTTCCCGGTCAGGCAGTCAGCTCTTGAGGCGTAACGCGCGGCATGATTCGGATTTCGACGATCTTCATCGCCATCTGCATGGTTCTGGTCGCCGCCTCGCTCGGGCTCGTGCTCTACGCGGTCGCCGGCATCAGCGGAACTGAATCCGCGATCGTGGCGCTGACGGCGCTGACCTTCCTGATCCTCTACAATGCAGTGTCGATGCGGTTGCGCGACCGCAGCGACGTCGGCGGCCAGATCGCCGATCTTTCGCGCGGCACCGCCGACCTCGCCCGCCAGGTCGCCGAGTTCGGCCGCCGGCTTGCCACGATCGAAGCACGCATCGCCTCTTCCAATTCGGCCAACTCCGACCGCATCCAGTCGGTGGTCGGCGAGATCAACGAGCTCGGCGGATTGGTCAGGCAGCTCGCCACCACCGTGTCGGCCCATGAGGATCTGATGGCCGGCAGCGCGCCGGTGCCGGGCCCCACGCCGGTCGCAAGGCAGGAGCCGGAGGCGCCGCTCGACCTGATGGCCACGCTTGAGGAGGAGCGGCCGGCTCCCCCTCCCCCGGCGCCCGCGCCGCCGCCGTTGCGGCCGGCACCACCGGCGATCCAGACCCAGACCGCCAATCCGGTTCAGACCGCCAACGGCCGCAACCAGACCCAATTGCTGGCGACGCTCCGCAACGCGATCGACGAGAACCGCATCGACATCTTTCTCCAGCCGATGGTGTCGCTACCGCAGCGCAAGGTTCGCTTCTACGAGGCGGTGACGCGCCTGCGCGACGAGCGTGACCAGCTGGTCGCGGCGGAGGAGTTCATCAGCATCGCGGAGGCCTCCGGGCTGATCGGGCGCATCGACAACATGGTGATGCTGCGCTGCGTGCAGGTGCTGCGACGCTTGATGGTACGCAACAAGGAGGTCGGCGTGTTCTGCAACGTCGCGGCTTCCACGCTCGGCAATTCCACGACCTTCGCGCAATACCTCGATTTCCTCGAAGCCAACCGGGCGCTGGCGCCCTCGCTGGTGCTGGAATTCAAGCAATCGACCTTCCGCAATCTCGGTCCGGCCGAGACCGAGAATCTCGCCGCGCTCGCCCAGCGCGGCTTCCGTTTCTCGATCGACCATGTCACCGATTTGCGCATCGAACCGCGCGAGCTCGCCGATCGCGGCGTGCGCTTCATCAAGGTGCCGGCTTCGCTCCTGCTCGACCCCAGGCAGGCTTCGGCCTCGGACATCCACCCTTCCGACCTTTCCGACCTGCTCGGCCGCTTCGGCATCGATCTGATCGCCGAGCGGATCGAGGGCGAGCGCGCCGTGATCGACCTGCTCGACTATGACGTGCGGTTCGGCCAGGGATTCCTGTTCGCGCCGCCCCGGCCATTGCGGCCGGAGGGGTCATCTGCTACCGCCGCGCCGAACCAGGCACAGGACATTCAGGGATCCAATGGCTCCGGCACACCCAGCTCAGGCGCGACGTCGGCTGCGTCTGCGCCACAGCGCGTCACCGGCAACGCCGCGCTCGCGCGCCGCATCTGATCGGCCCCACGCATCATGACCACGCTGCATTTCGCCGAAAGCCTGCGTGAACTCGTGGCGGGCGTGGACGTCGTGCTCAGCGACATCTGGGGCGTGGTCCATAACGGCCTCGAATCCTTCCCCGAAGCCTGCGAGGCGCTGCACACCTATCGCAGCCGCGGCGGTACGGTGATCCTGATCACCAACGCGCCGCGCCCGGCCGACTCCGTGCAGCGGCAATTGCGCAAGCTCGGCGTCGCCGACGAGACCTATGATGCGATCGTGTCTTCAGGCGACCTGACGCGGCTCTATGTCGCCGACCATCCCGGCCGCAAGATGTTCTGGCTCGGCCCCGAGCGCGACAACTCGATCTATCGCGGCCTCGATGCGGTGACCGCGCCGTTGGAGGAGGCGGATTACATCGTCTGCACCGGTCTCTATGACGACGAGACCGAGACGGCGGAAGACTATCGCGGCATGATGCTGAAGGCGCGCGAGCGCAAGCTGACGCTGGTTTGTGCCAATCCCGACATCGTGGTGGAACGCGGCGACCGGCTGATCTATTGCGCCGGCGCGATCGCGGAGCTCTATCGCGAGCTCGGCGGCGAGGTGATCTTCTACGGCAAGCCGCACCGGCCGATTTACGAGCGCGCGATGGCGCTCGCCGGCGAACGCCAGGGCCACCAGATCGACCGCAAAAAGGTGCTGGCGATCGGCGATTCCGTCCGGACCGACCTCACCGGCGCGCGCGAGTTCGGCATCGATTGCCTGTTCGTGACCCGCGGCATCCATGCCGAGGAGTTCGAGGGGCTCGACCAGCTCGACCCGGCTTCGGTGCTGGAATTGTTCGGCCATCCGCCGAAGGCACTGATGCGCGAACTGAAGTGGTAGCGAGTTGATCGTCATTCCCGCTTGATATCGGGCATCGATTCCAGAACGACGAACCCGACGCAGAAAGCCCGGGACAATCGCCCGGGCCTTCCGAATTCAACCGATGACTTCGATCACGCCTTACGCGCTCGCCATGTCCGGGAAGACCGCCTCGATCTTGGTCTTCAGCGTCGCCGCGTTGAACGGCTTGACGATGTAGTTGTTCACGCCGGCCTTCTTGGCCGCGATCACGTTCTCGGTCTTTGATTCGGCCGTGATCATGATGAAGGGCGTGGTGGCGAGGTTCGGATCTGCGCGCACTTCGCGCAGCAGGTCGTAACCCGTCATCGGCTCCATGTTCCAGTCGGAAATCACGAGGCCGTACTTCTTGCCGCGCATCTTGTTCAGCGCTGCCGAACCGTCGCTTGCATCATCGATATTCTCGAAGCCAAGCTGCTTCAGGAGGTTCCTGATGATACGGATCATGGTGCTGTAGTCGTCAACCACCAGAACCGACATCGACAAATCAACCGCCATCTCGACTCCCCCAACGCAAACCCAGGAAATATTACGATCGGACCTGCCGGGCCGGAGCCCCGCGGTTCCACGCTCCAAGGACTAGCACCAAGGCGTTAAACAGCGCGTTAACTGGGAGCGCCCCCGGTGGACTGAAATCGCCTTCGATGCGGCCGCCCCCTCCCGCTTGACTTCATCCGGCCCGTCGCGCCACGGTCCCGGCCGGTCCCGCCGGTTCGAGAATTCCCCTGATGGCTCCGCATTTTACCGTTATCCGCGACACCACGCCGGACTCCGCCATTGCAAGGGGGGCCGTGGTCGCCATGGGCAATTTCGACGGCGTTCATCTCGGTCATCGCGCCGTGATCGCCGCAGCCCTGGAAATGGGCAGGATCCATGGCCGCCCCGCGCTGGCATTGACCTTCGAGCCGCATCCGCGCCGGTTTTTCAGCCCCAACACCCCGCAATTCCGCCTGACGGACGAGCGTGCCAAGCTGCGGCTTCTGGCCGGCACCGGACTTGACGGCGCCGTGGTCATGACTTTCGACAAGTCCCGCGCCGGGACCAGCGCGCAAGACTTCATTCACCATGACCTGATCGGGCGCCTGGGCATCGGCGGGATCGCCGTCGGCTACGACTTCCATTTCGGCAAGGGTCGGGTCGGCTCGCCGAGCCTCCTCGTCAACGAGGCGCCCCGGCTCGGCATCGAGGTCGACGTGCAGCCGCATGTCGATATCGACGAGCGGCCGGTCTCGTCCAGCGCGATCCGGATCGCGCTCGCCGAAGGCCAACTCGACGAGGCCACGGCCATGCTCGGCGCGCCCTGGTTCATCACCGGCGAGGTCATCCACGGCGAGAAGCGCGGCCGCGACCTCGGTTATCCCACCGCCAACATCCGTCTCGATGCCAATTGCGGCCTCAAGCACGGCATCTATGCGGTGCGGGTCGGCCGCGGCGCGGAGCGGCTGGACGGGGTGGCAAGCTTCGGCCGCCGCCCGACGTTTGATAATGGTGCGCCGCTGCTGGAAATCTTCCTGTTCGACTTCAAGGGCGATCTTTACGGACAGACGCTCGACTGCGCCTTTATCGGCTTCATCCGCGAGGAGCTGAAATTCGACGGCCTGGATGCCCTGATCCGCCAGATGGACGATGATTCCGCCCGCGCCCGCGCCATGCTCGCCGCCGCCCCGGACGCGTTTCCGAGGCTTGGCGTCATCGATTGAGGTCGGAAATCGGCGCGCCGAACCTTTTGCGCTTCCCCCGCCCCCCTGCTATGGAGAGCCCATGTTTGCGCGGCGCATCATAGGGATTAGCGGCCCGGCTTCCGCCTGAGCTTTCGGCTCGGCGCAAGACCGGGATGTTGTCGTTTCACCCGCGATTCCGCATCGCCATCCGTTCCCGCGCCCTTCCGAGCCCGTCAGCCTCATGTCCGACAAGCCACAAAAGTCCCAAAAATCCGAAGCCAAAGACTATTCGAAAACCCTGTTCCTGCCGCAGACCGAATTCCCGATGCGCGCCGGCCTGCCGCAGCGCGAGCCGGAGCTGCTGAAATACTGGAACGACATCGGCCTGTACGACAGACTGCGCCAGGAAGCCCAGGGCCGCGCCAAATTCGTGCTGCATGACGGCCCGCCCTATGCCAATGGCAACATCCATATCGGGCACGCGCTGAACAAGATCCTCAAGGACGTCGTGACCAAGAGCCAGCAGATGCTCGGCTTCGACTCCAACTATGTGCCCGGCTGGGACTGCCACGGCCTGCCGATCGAATGGAAGATCGAGGAAGAGAACTACCGCTCCAAGGGCAAGCAGAAGCCCGACTTCCGCGACTCCGCCGCGATGGTGGCGTTCCGGAAAGAGTGCCGCGCCTATGCGACACACTGGATCAACGTGCAGCGCGAGGAATTCAAGCGCCTCGGCATCATCGGCGACTGGGATCATCCCTATCAGACGATGAGCTATCCCGCGGAGGCGCAGATCGCCCGCGAGCTGATGAAGTTCGCCGCCAACGGCACGCTGTATCGCGGCTCCAAGCCGGTGATGTGGAGCGTGGTCGAGAAGACCGCGCTCGCCGAGGCCGAGGTCGAGTACGAGGACTACACCTCCGACATGGTGTGGGTGAAGTTTCCCGTCACGTCCCCGGCACATGGTGTGCTCGCCAACGCTTCGGTCGTGATCTGGACCACCACGCCTTGGACACTGCCCGGCAACCGCGCGATCTCGTTTTCACCGAAGATCGCCTACGGCCTCTACAAGGTGACGGATGCTGCCGCGGACAATTGGGCGAAGACCGGCGATCTCCTGATCCTGGCCGATGCGCTTGCCGCAGAGGTGTTCAAGCAGGCGCGCGTCACGGCCTATGAGAAGCTGCGCGACATTCCCGGCGATACGCTGGACGCCGTGGAGTGCGCCCATCCCTTGCGCGGCCTCGATGGCGGGTACGAGTTCATCGTGCCGCTGCTCGCCGGCGAGCATGTCACCGACGATACCGGCACCGGGTTCGTGCACACCGCGCCGAGCCACGGCCGCGAGGACTTCGACGTCTGGATGGCCAATACCCGCGAGCTCGATGAGCGCGGCATCTCGACCGCGATCCCCTACACTGTCGACGAGAACGGCGCCTATACCGCGCAGGCCCCCGGCTTCGCCGGCAAGCGCGTGCTTAACGACAAGGGCGAGAAGGGCGATGCCAATGAGGCCGTGATCAAGGCGTTGGTCGAGGCCGGCAAGCTGCTCGCGCGCGGCCGCCTCAAGCACCAATACCCGCATTCATGGCGCTCAAAGAAGCCGGTGATCTTCCGCAATACGCCGCAATGGTTCATCGCGATGGACAAGGACGTCAGCGAGAATGGCCATGCCAAGAAGGGTGATACGCTGCGGGCCCGCGCGCTGCATGCGATCTCGGTCACGCAATGGGTGCCGCCGTCGGGTGAGAACCGCATCAACGGCATGATTGCCAATCGCCCCGACTGGGTGATCTCGCGCCAGCGCGCCTGGGGCGTTCCGATCGCCGTGTTCGTGCGCGAGAAGAGCGACGGCTCGGCCGAGATCCTGCAGGACGAGATCGTCAATCAGCGCATCAGCGAAGCCTTCATGGAGGAAGGCGCTGACGCCTGGTACATGGAAGGCGCCCGCGAGCGCTTCCTTGGATCGCGCGCGAAGGAAGACTGGAAGAAGATCGACGACATCTGCGACGTCTGGTTCGATTCCGGCTCCACGCACGCCTTCGTGCTCGAGGATCGCCAGAACTTCCCGCAGCTCGGCAACATCGTCCGCAAGGTCGATGGCGGCGACGACACCGTGATGTACCTGGAAGGCAGCGACCAGCATCGCGGCTGGTTTCACTCCTCGCTGCTGGAGAGCGCGGGCACGCGGGCCCGCGCGCCCTACGACATCGTGCTCACCCACGGCTTCACGCTCGACGAGAACGGCCGCAAGATGTCGAAGTCGATCGGAAACACCGTCGAGCCACAGAAGGTGATCAAGGATTCGGGCGCGGATATCCTGCGCCTGTGGGTCTGCGCAACCGACTATGCCGACGACCAGCGCATCGGCCCGGAGATCCTGAAGAACACCATCGAGACCTATCGCAAGCTGCGCAACACCGTGCGCTGGATGCTGGGAACGCTGGATCACTACAAGCCGGCTGACGCAGTCGCACCCGCCGAGATGCCCGAACTCGAACGGCTGGTGCTGCACGAGCTCGCGGTCCGTGCTGCCGTCGTTCGCAAGGCCTATCAGGAGTTCGACTACAAGACCGTGGTCGCAACCTTGTCCGCCTTCCTGAACAGCGAGCTCTCGGCGTTCTATTTCGACATCCGCAAGGACACGCTGTATTGCGATCCGCCGTCCTCGCCGACGCGCAAGGCGGCGCTGACCACGATCGACCTGTTGTGCAGCTCGATCCTGAAATGGCTGGCGCCGATCCTCAGCTTCACCGCAGAGGAAGCCTGGCGCATGTACAGGCCCGACGCCGAGCCCTCGGTGCACCTGACGCAGTTTCCCGACGACCTCGAAAGCCTGCGCGATGACAAGCTCGCCGCGAAGTGGGAAGCGATCCGCAACGTCCGCCGCGTCGTCACCGGTGCGCTGGAGCTCGAACGCGCCGCCAAGAACATCGGCTCGTCGCTGGAGGCATCACCGGTCATCTATGTCGCCGACCGCGACATGCTTGCGACGCTGTTCGACGCCGACCTCGCCGAGATCTGCATCACCTCGAACTACGAGGTGCGCGAGGGCGAGGCGCCGGCTTCCGCATTCCGTCTCGATGCCGTTCCAGGTGTTGCAGTCGTGGTGGAGAAGGCGGTCGGCACCAAATGCGCCCGCTCCTGGAAGATTTCGCCGGCGGTGGGTGAAGACCCCGAATACCCCGACGTCACCCCGCGCGATGCCCAGGCGCTGCGCGAATGGAAGGCGCTGGGGGTCAGCATCTAGGTCTCACCGTCGTCCAGGCGAAAGCCAGGACCCATTACCACCGCCGCCAATTGCGCCGAAGGCTGATGACCACAAGTCTTTCAAACAACGACCGCCTCAGCGTATGGGTCCTAGCTTTCGCCAGGACGACGACGGGGCGTGTTGTGGCCGACTGCCCATGACCCCGCTCCGCGCCGGCATCCTCGCGGCCCTGGTCACGCTCGTGGCCGACCAGGCCTCAAAGCTCTGGCTGCTGAACGTGTTCGACCTCGCCCGTCGCGGCGCGGTCGAGGTGACCCCGTTCTTCGACCTGGTGCTGGCCTGGAACATCGGCATCAGCTTCGGCTGGCTCCAGAACGACGGTCAGGCGGCGCAAATGGCGCTGATGGCGGTCAAGGTCCTGGCGGTGGTTGCGCTCGCGATCTGGATGGCGCGCTCGCACACCCTGCTGGCAACCATCGCGCTCGGCCTGATCATTGGCGGCGCCATCGGCAATGGGATCGATCGCCTGGCCTATGGCGCGGTGGTCGATTTCGCCCTGTTTCACATCAATATCGGCGGAAATACCTATAATTGGTACGTGTTCAACCTCGCGGACGTGGCCATCGTTGCTGGCGTGGCGGCGCTATTGTATAATTCCTTCCTGGGGGTACCCGCCGCAAAAGCGCCCTGATCCCGGCCGATACGGACCGGCAGGCGGAACCTTGTTTTTGCGAGGGATTATGCCGCGCGAGAGCGGCAAACTGCCACAATTTGGAACAGGTACAGTGATGCGCAGCTCGAAGACCAGCGGTTCGATGGTTGAAGACCCCCGGCAGGGGTTCTGGCGGGCGTTGAAATTGTCCGCTGTCGCGCTCGGCATCGGTCTCGTCATGTCGGCTGGCGCCGCCCGCGCCGGTGACGACGGCGAGGACGACGACGACATGACCTTCGAAGAGAAGCTCATCGACAATCTGATGTCGGGCATCGGCGCCAAGAGCATGGAGAAGAAGGGTATCGAGTACCGCGAGCGGTCGCCGCTGGTGGTGCCGCCCAAGCTTGACCTGCCGCCACCCGCCGGCGTTGAAGCCAAGAACGCACCAAACTGGCCGAAGGACCCTGACGAGAGACGCCGCAAGGAGGCGATCGCGCAGCGGAAGAAGGCCGTCAAGGCCACGGAAAGCTGGCAGGCCGGCCGGGCGTTGTCGCCCGCCGAGATGGAGGTCGGCAGGACAGCCGCACCCGAGCGCACGAGCAATGATCCTATTCAGCCGGGCACCAATGGCAATCCGTCGCTCAGCCCGGCCCAGCTCGGTTTCACCGGCGGCCTGTGGGGCATGATGTCGAACAACAAAGGCGAGGCGGCCAAGCAATTCACGACCGAGCCGCCGCGGCAGTCGCTGGTCGAGCCGCCGCCGGGCTACCAGACGCCGTCGCCGAGCTACGCCTATGGCGCCGGAGAGGACAAGACGAGGCGGACCTATTTCGACATCATGTCCGGCAAGGACAAGGAACAATAGCGCTCCTGTCCCTTTGCGACATCCCGACAGACGCGGTCCTGCGCCGGCGACTCGTGCACGCTGGACGCGGTCTTTGATTGCTGATCAGTAACTTGCGCCCGAGTCGAGTTCTCTGCTTCGTGACGCGAAGCGTTTGCCGCACGGTGTACCATGCCGTGCCTCCGAGCCGGACATCCGGGCTCGGCCTTTCATAAGGATCATGATGTCCTCTTACCGATCGGCTGCCCGCCTCCTTGCCGCGCTGCTTTCGACGAGTGTCCTGACGGCCGGCGCGTCCCTTGCTCAGACCACGGTGACATCGGCTCCGCCCGCCAGCTTCACGCTTGGCAATGGCATGCAGGTCGTGGTGATTCCCGATCATCGCACCCCCGTCGTCACGGAAATGATCTGGTACAAGGTGGGCTCGGCGGACGAGACGCCGGGCAAGTCCGGGCTCGCGCACTTCCTCGAGCACCTGATGTTCAAGGGCACATCGAAGCATCCGGTCGGCGAATTCTCCCAGACCGTGCTCCGCGTCGGCGGCAACGAGAACGCCTCGACCTCGGTGGACTACACCAACTATTACCAGCGGGTACCGAAAGAGCAGCTGCCGAAGATGATGGAGTTCGAGGCCGACCGCATGACCGGCCTGATCCTCAAGGACGAGAACGTGTTGCCCGAGCGCGACGTCGTGCTCGAAGAATACAACATGCGCGTTGCCAACAATCCGGACGCGCGGCTGAACGAGCAGATCATGGCCGCGCTCTATCTCAACCATCCCTACGGCCGGCCGGTGATCGGCTGGCACCAGGAGATCGAGAAGCTCGACCGCGAGGATGCGCTCGCCTTCTACCGCCGCTTCTACGCGCCGAACAACGCGATCCTGGTGATCGCCGGCGACGTCGAGCCCGCCGACATCCGCCCGCTGGTCGAGCGCAATTTCGGCTCCATCCCGGCTCAACCCGCGATCCCGGCGCGCCGCGTCCGCCCTCAGGAGCCGGAGCCCGCGGCGCCGCGCACCGTGACCCTGGCCGATCCGCGCGTCGAGCAACCCGGCTTGCGGCGCTATTACCTGGTCCCCTCGGCGACCACGGCTGCGGCGGGCGAAAGCGCTGCCCTCGACGTGCTGGCGCAGCTGATGGGCAGCGGCAGCAATTCCTATCTCTACCGTGCGCTCGTGGTCGACAAGCCGCTCGCGGTCTCCGCCAGCGCCAGCTATTCGAGCATCTCGCTCGACCCGACCCAGTTCGCGATCTCGGCTTCGCCCAAATCCGGCGTCAGCTTCGCCGAGGTCGAGCAGGTGGTCGACGGCGTCATTGCCGACATCGCGCAGAATCCGATCCGCGCCGAGGATCTCGAGCGGGTCAAGACCCAGCTCATCGCCGAGGCGATCTACGCCCAGGACAACCAAGCGGTGCTGGCGCGCTGGTATGGCGGCGCACTGACAACAGGCCTGTCGATCGAGGACATCCGGAGCTGGCCAGATCGCATCCGCGCGGTCACCGCCGAGCAGGTCCGCACCGTCGCGCAGAAATGGCTCGAGAAGAAGCGCTCGGTGACGGGCTATCTGATCAAGGACACCGGCGCCGCCAAGCGCGAGGAGAAGCGTTCGTGACCTATCCCTTCCTTCGACGTGTCTCATTCTCCCTCGTCACCGGCGCGGCACTCGCGCTTGCGACCGTCTCGCCGTCGCAGGCGGCCGCAAAGATCCAGCATTTGACTTCGCCGGGCGGCATCGAGGCCTGGTTCGTACAGGATGCGACTGTGCCGCTGATCGCGATGGAATATTCCTTTGCCGGCGGCTCGGCACAGGATCCCAAGGACAAGTCGGGCGTCGCCAATCTGGTCGGCGATCTCCTCGACGAAGGCTCCGGCGATCTCGATTCCAAGACCTTCCATGAGCGGCTCGACCGCCGCGCCATCGAGCTCTCCTTCTCCGCTACCCGCGACACGTTCCGCGGCAGCCTGCGCATGCTGCGCGACAACAAGGACGAGGCCTTCGACCTGCTGCGAAGCGCGTTGACCTCGCCGCATTTCGAAACCGCCGATATCGAACGCATTCGCTCGCAGGTGATCTCGGGCCTGCGCCGTGAGACCACCAACCCGACCTCGCTGGCGAGCCGCAAATTCCTGGAGGTCGCTTTCGGCGATCATCCCTACGGCCGACAGTCCAACGGCAACCTCGACAGCGTTCCGACCATCACGGTCGCCGACATGAAGGATTATGTCGGCCGCGTGCTCGCCAAGGACACGCTGAAGATCGCGGTGGTTGGCGATGTGGATCCCGATACGCTCGGCAAGCTGCTCGACCACACTTTTGGTGGCCTGCCCGCCAAGGCCAATCTCGTGCCGGTCTCCGACGTCGAGGCCGCCAAGCCGCCGCAACGCGCGTTCGTGACGCTCGACGTGCCCCAGACCGTGATCACCTTCGGCGGCCCCGGAGTGAAGCGCAGCGATCCGAACTTCATGGCGGCCTATGTCGTCAACCACATCCTCGGCGGCGGCGGGCTGTCCTCGCGGCTTTATCGCGAGGTGCGTGAGAAGCGCGGGCTGGCCTATTCGGTGTTCGAATCGCTGCTCTGGATGGAGCATTCGGCGGTCTTCATCGGCAATACCGGCACCCGCGCCGACCGCGCCGGCGACACCATCGACGCCATCGACAAGGAAGTGCGCCGGATCGCCGAGGAAGGCCCGACGCAGAAGGAGCTCGACGAGGCCAAGTCCTACCTCAAGGGCTCGCAGATGCTGGCGCTCGACACCTCCTCGAAGCTCGCGCAGGCGCTGCTGCAATATCAACAGGACAAGCTGCCGATCGACTATATCGAGAAGCGCAACGCCGTCGTCGATGCGGTCACCATGGACGACGCCAAGGCGGCCGCAAAGCGCCTCTGGGGCCAGGGCCTGCTGACCGTCGTCGTCGGCCGCGCTCCGCAGGCCGCGGCGCAACCGGCAGCCGCACCGGTGACGAAGTCGAACTGACGTCTTCCATACGCTTCCTGAAATGGCCGGGCTCGCCCGGCCATTTGTATTTCGGGCGCCATTGCCGAACTTGGGCGGCCGGGATATGTCCGGGCATCACGAATGGTGCCACCATGCTGCGGATATCCCGCGATCTCGTCATCGACGAGGACGACATCGAGATCGGCTTTGTCCGCGCCTCCGGCCCGGGCGGGCAGAACGTCAACAAGGTCGCGACCTCGGCGCAATTGCGCTTCGACACCCGCAAACTGACGCTGCCGGAGGATGCCGCGCTGCGCCTCGCCCGGCTCGCAGGGCAGCGCATGACCAAGGACGGCGTGATCGTGATCCAAGCCCAGCGCTTCCGCACCCAGGAGCGTAACCGCCAGGACGCCATCGACCGCCTTACGGAAATGCTCGGCGAAGCCATGGTCCGGCCGAAGCCGCGGCGCGCGACAAAGCCGACCTTTGGCTCCAAGCAGCGCCGGCTCGAGGGCAAGAAGCGCCGCAGCGACATCAAGTCGAAGCGCGGGCGCGGTTTCGACGACTAGCAGACACAGCAAAAGAACTCCGGCCGCAGGGCGACCGGAGTTCTGCCGTTTCACTCCATTGGCTAGTAGCGCTTGGGCTAGTAGCGCTTGCCCGTAGCTGCACCGCCCGTCGCGGACTCGTCGGCGGTCCCTTTGTGTGCAGCACTGCCCGTGGTGCCAACCGTGCCCCTGGTGCCCTTCGTCGGCTTCATGCCCGTCGTCTCGCCCGCCGCGCCCGGTTGGGCGCTCATCTCTTCGTCGCCGCTGCCCATTGTGCTGCCTTGCATGGGTTTGCTTTGCACGGTGCCGCTAGGCCTCGCGCCCGACGACGTACCTTGCGCGAGAACCGGTGTGACAATGAGAGCCGAGACGGCGCATGCGATTGCGGAGGTTTTCACCAACTTCATCCATTTCTCCTGGATTTTCGCGATGATCGGTTCGTCGGCTTGATGCGCCGTCCGCCAGAGTCAAACCAGTCCATCGCGTTACGAGATCGAACGGCGCGACCGCGATGCAATCTGGCTCGTGTGGTGATCGTTTAGGGAATTGACGGCGGTTTCGCGAAATTGTCCTCCGCATATGCGGCAGCGCGGAACAACGCACCCCGCGCGCATCTCCGCACGCAGCGAAACAGCCCGCTACTACCACCGCATGTTTTGCCACGCCTAGAATTTGCGCACGCTGAATTGACGTGGATGGGCGGACTTTTGACGATGCGCGCGATCGTGCTGGGATTGTGCACCGCGATGGTGCTGGTGGTGCGGGTGGCCGAGGCGCAGATGCCCTTGCCGGCTGCAAAGCCGCCGGATGGCGCGACACTGTTCAAGCAGCAATGCGCGGTGTGCCACACCACGAACCTGTCGGAACCGGTGCGGCAGGGTCCGCCGCTGGTTAGAATCGTCGGACGGCCCGCCGGCAAGGTCGAAGGCTTTCACTATTCAGAGCCCCTCGCACAAGCAGCCTTCGCCTGGGACGAGACGAAGCTCGACGCCTGGCTGACCAATCCGCAAGCCGTGATTCCCGGCGTGGTCATGGTCTACCGGCAGGCGAAGCCGGAGACGCGCGCCGCCATCATCGCCTTTCTTAAGGAGCAGAACTGAATGGCGAAGCCGGTCCATTCCATGATCCGCGCACTCGACGAGGCGCGCTCGCTCGACTTCTACAAGCGGGCCTTTGGCCTGGAAGTCGCCGACCGTCTGAAGTTCGCAGACTTTGCCCTGATCTATCTGCGTCATCCCTCCTCGCCCTTCGAGTTGGAGCTGACGGTCAATTTCGATCGCAAGGAGCCGTATGCGCTCGGCGACGGTTACGGACATCTCGCCGTGGTGGTGGTGGATCTCGATGCCGAACACGCCCGTTTCGAGCGCGAGAAGCTCGCACCGGGCCCGCTGCGCGACTTCAAGCACGACGGCAAAACGCTGGCGCGCTTCTTCTTCGTGAGTGATCCCGACGGCTACAAGATCGAGGTGATCCAGCGCGGCGGACGTTTCAACTAACCAAATCAAAAATCAAGATCAACGGAGGAATGCCATGAGGGAAGTCGACCGTCGAAGCAAGCACAGCCGCCGCGTCTTTCTCAAGGGCGCCGCGACCGCCGTCCCGGTCGTGGCAGTCGCGACCAGCGTCGCCGTCAGCATCGAGGGCGCATGGGCCGACGAGACAAGCGCGCTTTCGCCCGCGACGATGAAGACGCTGCTGAAGGTCGCGCGCGATATCTATCCGCACGACGTCCTCGGCGACAGCTACTACATCACCGCGATCAAGCCGTGGGACGGCAAGGCGGCGAAGGACGCGTCCGTCAAGTCGCTGATCAGCGACGGCATCACCAGGCTCGATCAGAACGCGCGTGATCGCCACAAGGCGCCCTATGCCGAAGTGCCCTGGGAAGCCGACCGCGTGGTGCTTTTGAAGGAGATCGAGCAGAGCGACTTCTTCCAGAAGGTGCGCGGCGACCTCGTCGTCTCTCTCTACAACCAGAAAGAGGTCTGGCCGCGGTTCGGCTACGAGGGCTCCTCCGCCGAACACGGCGGCTACATCAACCGCGGCTTCGCCGACATCGACTGGCTGCCGAAGGCTTAAGGCTCACCCAACGGTTCAGGAGAACGCATATGGCAAAATTCGATCTGAACGACTCCAGCGTTGTGGTGATCGTCGGCTCCGGTGCCGGCGGCGGCACGCTGGGCAACGAGCTCGCACAGAAGGGCGTCAAGGTCGTCATTCTCGAAGCAGGTCCCCGCATCGAGAATCAGGACTTCGTCAATGACGAGTGGGAGAGTTTCTCGCAGCTCGCCTGGACCGATGCGCGCACCACATCGGGATCATGGCGCGTCGCAAAAGACTTCTCGGGTCTTCCCGCCTGGATCGTCAAGGCGGTCGGCGGCTCGACCACACACTGGGCCGGCGCGTCGCTGCGGTTCGACGAGCACGAGTTCAAGGTGAAGAGCACCTACGGCAACATTCCCGGCGCCAACTTGCTGGACTGGCCGGTCACGCTCGCGGAGATGGAGCCGTGGTACGCCAAGGCCGAGAACAAGATGGGCGTGACCCGCACCAACGGCATTCCCGGACTTCCCGGCAACAATAACTTCAGAGTGATGGAGGCCGGCGCAAAGAAGCTCGGCTACAAGACGGTGCACACCGGCAACATGGCGATCAACAGCCAGCCGCGCGACGGACGCGGCGCCTGTCAGCAGATCGGCTTCTGCTTCCAGGGCTGCAAATCCGGCGCGAAATGGTCGACACTCTACACCGAGATACCCAAGGGCGAGGCGACCGGCAATCTCGAGGTTCGCCCCGCCAGCATGGCGGTCAAGATCGAGCATGACGCAGGCGGCAAGGTCACCGGCGTGGTGTACGCCGACGAGACTGGCGCGATGCAGCGCCAGAAGGCCCGCATCGTTGCTGTGGCCGGCAATTCGATCGAAAGCCCGCGGCTGCTGTTGAACAGCGCATCCACGATGTTCCCCGACGGCCTCGGCAACTCAAGCGGTCAGGTCGGCCGCAATTACATGCGCCACATGACCGGCAGCGTCTATGCCGTGTTCGAGAAGTCGGTGCACATGTATCGCGGCACCACCATGGCCGGCATCATCCGCGACGAGGCCGCCAACAATCCGAAGCGCGGCTTCGTCGGCGGCTACGAGATGGAGACGCTGTCGCTCGGACTGCCCTTCATGGCGGCGTTCCTCAACCCCGGCGCCTGGGGACGCCCGTTCACCGCCGCACTCGACGGCTATCCCAGGATGGCCGGGATGTGGCTGGTCGGCGAGGACATGGCGCAGGAGACCAACCGCATCACGCTCGATCCTGTCGTGAAGGACAAGTTCGGCCAGCCGGTCGCGAGCGTACACTTCGACGATCATCCCAACGATCTCGCGATGCGTGCGCACGCCTACAAGCAGGGTGCGGCGGTCTACGACGCCGTCGGCGCCACCGTGAGCTATCCGACACCGCCCTATCCGAGCACGCACAATCTCGGCACCAACCGGATGAGCGAGAAGCCGCGAGACGGCGTGGTCAACAAGTTCGGCCAGAGCCACGACGTCAAGAACCTGTTCGTCTCCGACGGCAGCCAGTTCACCAGCGGTGCTGCCTGCAATCCGACGCTGACCATCGTTTCGCTGGCGATCCGGCAGGCGGATTACATTGCCGGCGCGATGCAGAAGAAAGAGATCTGACGCCCGACGTCCATCGGCTCGGAATGGAGCACAGCGTTCCCTCCCCGTCATTGCGAGCGACGCGAAGCAATCCAGAAGCCCACCGCGGTGACGGTCTGGATTGCTTCGTCGCAAGAGCTCCTCGCAATGACGGTGGGCTATTCAGCCGCATCAAGAATGGGTGCGACGGCGACCTTGAAATCCCGTACCGGCTCCAAGCTCCGGGAGCGATAGATCAGGCAGGAGCAGCGCAGCAACGAGGCAAAATTGTTGACCTCGCCGTGATGGTCGAGCACCTCGTTGTAGAGCGTTGTCAGGAACTTGCCGACGCTCATGTTCTCCTTGGCCGCGATCTCCTCCAGCGTGTCCCAGAACGCCATTTCCAGACGAATCGAGGTGCAATGCCCACCGATCCGTAAGGAGCGGGTCTGGGATTCGTAGTCGCGTTGGGGCTGATGCGCGAAGAGATGGCACATGGCGTCCTCCCGTCCTGTTGCCGTTTTTCGCGATGCTACACCGCAGCCCGGTACCCCACAATCGGGACGGCAGCCGGAGATCGATCCATCCCGGTTGCGCGATTCTCTCGAACGTCCAATCCCATCAATGCGATAGACAGCCCTTTTCCCCAGCCCGCCACGTTCCTGTTGCCCAACACATGCTTTTGACGCAACACGGCCTAGAATAGCGTTCTCCGCGAATCCAGATCGAAGCCCAAGATCGAAGCCGAAAATCGAGTTTCATGCCCGTCCGCCAATTACCCGAACAGGTCGTCAACCGCATCGCCGCCGGCGAGGTGGTCGAGCGTCCCGCGAGCGTGGTCAAGGAACTGGTCGAGAACGCCATCGATGCCGGCGCGAGCCGGATCGACGTCTTTACCGATGGCGGCGGGCGCCGGCGGATCGGCATCACCGACGACGGCGGCGGCATGACCGCCAGGGACCTGTCACTGGCGGTCGAGCGTCACGCCACCTCCAAGCTCGACGACGAGGACTTGCTGCAGATCCGAACGCTCGGATTCCGCGGCGAGGCGCTGCCCTCGATCGGTTCTGTGGCGCGGCTTGCCATCACCACGCGGCACGCCGGCGAGCCGCACGCCTGGGCGCTCAATGTCGAGGGCGGCGATAAATCCGAGATCATGCCCGCGGCGCTGGCCCACGGCACGCGGGTCGAGGTCAATGACCTCTTCTACGCGACGCCGGCGCGGCTGAAGTTCTTGAAGACCGACCGGACCGAGGCGGAAGCCATCCGTGAGGTGGTGCGGCGCCTCGCGATGGCGCGGCCGGAAATCGCCTTCACGCTCGCGGGCGAAGAGCGCGCGCCGGTGACCTGGGCTGCGGCGCTGCCCGGCGTCGCCGGTCGCCTGACGCGTCTCGGCGACATCCTGGGGGCAGAGTTCCGCAACCATGCCATCGAGGTCCATGCCGAGCGCGAGGGCGTGGTGGTCGCCGGCTATGCCGCAGCACCTGCGCTGACCAAGGCCAACGCGCTCGGGCAATATCTCTTCGTCAACGGCCGCCCGGTACGCGACAAGCTGATCTTAGGGGCGGTGCGCGGGGCCTATGCCGACTATCTGCCGCGCGACCGTCATCCGGTGCTGGCGCTGTTCGTCACGCTCGATCCGCGCGAGGTCGACGCCAACGTGCATCCGGCCAAGACCGAGGTGCGGTTTCGCAACGCCGGCCTCGTCCGTGCGCTGATCGTGCACGGATTGAAGGAAGGGCTTGCACGGGAGGGCCGGCGTACGGCGGCCAACAGCGGCGAGAGCGCGCTGTCCTCGTTCCGGCCCGCCTTCACGCCGCCGCGCCCAGCGAGCTGGGACTGGCGCGCCTCGCCCTCGGCCCCGGTCGCGCCGATGCCGTCATTCGACGGTGCGGCCGCGCCCGCCTTCGCCGAGCGCGCGCAGGCAGCGTTCGACGTCGGTGCGCCCAGTGCGGACGTGCGGATCGAGAGCCAGCCCGTCGGCGACCTGGTCGACCGTCCGCTCGGCGCGGCACGCACCCAGATCCACGAGACCTATATCGTCTCGCAGACCCGCGACGGCCTGATCATCGTCGACCAGCACGCCGCGCATGAACGCATCGTCTATGAACGGCTGAAGGCCTCGCTGGCTACTAATGGCGTGCAGCGGCAGATCCTGCTGATCCCTGAGATCGTCGAGATGGATGAGGCCACGGTGGAGCGCCTGCTCGAGCGCAGCGAGGAGCTGGGGTCGTTTGGCCTTGCGATCGAATCCTTCGGCCCCGGCGCGGTCGCGGTTCGCGAGACGCCGTCGCTGCTCGGCAAGGCCGACGCGGGCGGGCTCTTGCGCGATCTTTCCGAGCACATGGCCGAGTGGGACGAGGCGCTGCCTCTGGAGCGCCGCCTGATGCACGTCGCCGCCACCATGGCCTGCCACGGCTCGGTGCGCGCCGGCCGCAGGCTCAGGCCCGAGGAGATGAACGCCCTGCTCCGCGAGATGGAGGGCACCCCAAACTCCGGCCAGTGCAATCACGGCCGCCCGACCTATGTCGAGCTGAAGCTGTCGGATGTCGAGAAGCTGTTCGGGCGAAGGTAATGTTCGAATTTACGGCCGCTTCAAAAACACGAACTCCGTGTCGTCATAAGCGCGCCGCTCCAATTCCTCGAAGCCCTCCGGCGTGACGAATTGCGCAGCCTTTGCCTCTTCCACGACGAGCAGCGCGCTCGGCGTGAGCCAGCCGCCGTCGCGCAAGCTCGCAAGCGCCTTCTCCGCAAACCCCTTGCCATAGGGCGGATCGAGAAACACCAACGAGAACGGCTCGACCGGATGCGCAGGCCCGAGATCGGTCGCATCGCGGCGATAGACTTTTGTCACGCCGCCGAGGCCCAGCGTCTCGACATTGTTCCGCAGCAGGGCGCGCGCTTCCGCGCCGTTGTCGACGAACAGCACGAATTTAGCGCCGCGTGACGACGCCTCGATGCCCAGCGCACCGGTGCCGGCAAAGAGATCGAGCACGCGCGCATCCGCAATCGGATCGTCATAGGCGTGCACGAGGATGTTGAACACGGACTCGCGCAGGCGGTCCGCCGTGGGGCGGATGTCGCGCGAGGACGGTGAGGCCAGATTGCGCCCCTTCAAGCGACCGCCGACGACGCGCAACGTCAGTCCTCCTTCGGCGCCAGATCGCGCTTGCCGTGATAGCCGCGCTTGGGACGGCGCGGCGGGCCGTAGCCGCTCGCCTCAGCCTCGTTACGCTCGCGCGCTTCCTCGCTGCCGGTGCGTTGCACCAGCACGCGGCGGCCCTTGCGGTCGTTGATCACGCCGCGCTTGGTCGCCGGCTTCTTTTCGCGCGGCGCGTCGTCTCCCTCATGCGAGGCAGATTTCTGCGGCACGTCGAACTGCGCGCCCGATTTCTCGATGATCTTTTCGCCGAGCTGGTCGCGCAGCACGCGGGACTTGATCTCCTCGACCTGGCCTTCCGGGACCTCGCCGAGCTGGAACGGGCCGTAGGAGACCCGGATCAACCGGTTCACCTCAAGTCCGAGATGGGCACAGACGTTGCGCACTTCGCGGTTCTTGCCCTCGCGGATCGCGAACACCAGCCAGACATTGGCGCCCTGGTCACGCTCCAGCGTGGCGTCGATCGGACCGTATTTGATGCCCTCGATCTCGACGCCGTTCTTCAGCTCGTCGAGCTGCGCCTGCGTGACGTCGCCATGGGCGCGGACACGGTAGCGGCGCAGCCAGCCGGTGTCCGGCAGCTCGAGCGTGCGCGCGAGCCCGCCATCATTGGTGAGCAGCAGCAGGCCCTCGGTGTTGAAGTCGAGCCGGCCGATCGAGATCAGCCGCGGCAGACCTTCGGGCAAATTGTCGAACACGGTCGGACGTCCCTCGGGATCGTCATGCGTCGTCATCAGGCCGCGCGGCTTGTGATAGAGGAACAGCCGCGTGCGCTCGCGCTCCGGCAACGGCTTGCCGTCGATGGTGACGACATCGTTCGAGGTGATGTCGAGCGCAGGCGAGTTGATCACCCGGCCGTTGACGCTGACGCGGCCTTGCGTGACCATCTCCTCGGCATCGCGGCGCGAGGCGAGGCCCGCACGCGACAGCACCTTGGCGATACGCTCACCGGCTTTCTTCGGCTTGACCTCTTCCTCGCGGCGCGGCCGCCGCTCGGAATCACGATCGCGCTCGCGATAGGCGCCGCGGCCGCCGAAGGCCGGACGCTTCTCGAAGATCCTGCTCTCGTCTTCGTTTTCGCGGCGTGGACGATCGCCGGAACGCGCTTCGCTGCGGGGATGCTCATGCCAATCGGAGCGACCCTCGGAGCGCTCGCGCGGACGATCGAATTTGGGGCGCTCACCGCCGCGATCGAACCTCGGACGATCATCGCGTGGACGATCGAACTTGGGACGATCGAATTTGGGCCGCTCGCGGAACGGACGGTCACCCGATGGACGATCGTCGCGCGAACGCGAAAAGCGCGGACGGTCGTCGCCGCCGCCTTGCCGATCGTCGCGCTTCTGCCAGGGCTTGTCCTGACCGCGGTCGCTGCCGCCGAAATCCTTGCGCGGACCCTTGCTGAAGTCCTTGCGCGGCGGCCGGTCGCCGCGCGGAGCCGCATCGCGCTTCTGCCAGGGTTTTGAATCGCTGCGCTCGCTGCGATTGCGGTCCGGTGCGCCGCGCGAAAACTTCCGCTCGCCGTCGAACTTGCGTTCCGGACGGTCGCCACGCGGCGCGTAAGGTCGCTTGTCACCAAACTTCGCGTCACCGGTTCGGCCGGCCGGACGGGAATCGTCGCGATCCCTGCGCGGCGGACGGTCATCACGCCCATAGGACGGGCGATCACCGCGCGGCTTGAACGGCCGCTTGTCGCCATCGCGCGAGGGGCGATCGGAAAAGGGGCGGTCGCCACGGGGCTTAAACGGGCGCTTCTCGCCGTCGCGCGACGGACGATCCGAAAACGGACGGTCTTCACGCGGCTTGAAGGGCCGATCGCCACGCGGCTTGAAGCTGCGCTCGCCACGATCCTCACCGCGCGGCCGGTCTTCACGCGGCCGATCTTCGCGATTGAACTTCGGGCGGTCGCCGAAATCGCGGCGCGGGGCATCGCCCTCCTCGCGGCGGCGGAAGGGACGGCTGTCGCGGTCGCCGCGGGGCGGGCGGGAATCGCCTTTGTCCCCGGGAGGGCCGCGCTTGGCGAACTTCTTGTCGGGTCCGCGTGGCTTGCCGGAGCGGCCCTTGGCCGGGCCGCCCTTGGCCGGGCCGCGATCACGCCGGCCGCGGGAATCGTTGTCTTTGTCGCTGTCGCGAGGCATGAATAATCTCACTCAGGGGGTGGCCAGAAAGCATTGTGCGCGCTCGTTTCGAGCCGCATGCTCAGGCAAATTCGGTAAGCACTTCTGCTGAAGGCGCAGCTACTAGCAGGTTTCTCGCGATGATACGAGGCTTGAAAGCCCCCTCTTTCATGGATTTGGCGCTCAAAACGGCCGAAAACGCCGGAAAGGCGGGCGAAGTTCCGATCGGATGCGTCGTGGTCCGCAATTACGAGGTGATCGCCACCGCGGCGAACCGGACGCTGACCGATTACGACCCCTCGGCGCACGCCGAGATCGTTGCGCTGCGCGAGGCGGCCAAGAAGATCGGCAGCGAGCGCCTGGTCGACTGCGACCTCTACGTGACGCTGGAGCCCTGCACCATGTGTGCGGGCGCGATCTCGTTCGCAAGGGTGAGGCGCCTGTATTACGGCGCCGCCGACCCCAAGGGCGGCGCGGTTGAATCAGGCGTGCGGTTCTTCACCTCGCCGACCTGTCATCACGTCCCGGATGTCTATTCCGGGGTCGGCGAAAGCGAAGCGGCGCGGCTGCTCAAGGACTTCTTTCGCGAGCGGCGCTAGGATGCGGCAAAGAACTCACGCAGCGCCTTTGCGGTGACGTCGGGGTTCTCCTCGGTGAGGAAGTGGCCGGAATCCACCGGCATGCCATCCACGTTGGTCGCCCATTGCTTCCAGATGTCGAGCGGGGTGGCGGCGGCTTGCGCCACGCCGGCATTGCCCCACAGCGCCAGCATGGGAATCGTGATCTTCTTGCCGGCCTCGAAATCGGCCTTGTCGAGATCGTAATCGAAATAGGCGCCGGCGCGGTAATCCTCGCACATCGCGTGGACGCGGGCGGGGTCGCGGAACGGGGCGATGTAGTGTTCGAGCGCGCGCTCGTCGATGGCGTCCAGCGTCTTCGATCGGGTCTGGCTCGCCATCTTGAAGCGCAGGAAGAACTCGCCGTTGCTCGCGACCAGCGTCTCCGGCAACGGGGCCGGCTGCGCCAGAAAAGTCCAGTGATAGATCTTCAGCGCGTAGGCGCGGTTCATCCGCTCCCAGTAATTATAGGTCGGCAGGATATCGAGCACGGCAAGCTTCGACAGCCGGCCGGGATGATCGAGCGCCAGCCGATACGAGACGCGGCCGCCGCGGTCGTGGCCGGCGAGCGCGAAGTGCACGTGGCCGAGCCGCTCCATCGCCTCGATCATGGCCTTGGCCATCGCGCGCTTGCTGTAGGGGATGTGCAGCGCGTCGCTCTCGGGCATGTCGGACCAGCCATAGCCGGGCAGATCGGCGATGATCAGCGTGAACCGGTCGGCCAGCTGCGGCGCGACGCGGTGCCACATCACGTTGGTCTCGGAGAAGCCGTGCAGCAGCAACAGCGGCGGTCCCTTGCCGCCCACGCGGGCGAAGATGCGGCCGAAGGAGGTGTTGATCCATTCGGAGGCGAAGCCGGGATAGAGGTCGGCGAGATCGGACATCTTCTGCATCCTTATCTGTCAGCGTGGGATCTGTTCGGTCTTGAGAATGCCTCAAAACAAAAACTCGAAAAACAACCCCATGCACAGTAGCTAAGTCCAACAGCCGCCTACACAATTTCGGAGTGCGGACGGCGGGGCCGCGCATTGCGCGCGCCTGCGAAAAAAGCCTGTCAGCCCTTGGACTTCTCGGCGTCCACCGCCTGCCAGCCGATGTCGCGGCGGCAAAAACCTTCCGGCCAGTTGATGCGATCGACGGCCTGATAGGCGCGCGCTTGCGCTTCCGTCACGGTCTTGCCGAGCGCGCAGACATTGAGCACGCGGCCGCCATTGGCGAGGATGGCGCCGTCCTGCTCGACCGTGCCGGCGTGGAAGATCTCGGCGGTCTCGACCTCTGAGGCGTCATCGAGCCCCTCGATCCGCGTGAATTTCTGATAGTCGCCGGGATATCCCTTCGCCGCCATCACCACCGTGAGCGCGGCCTCCGGATGCCAGCGCAGGTCAAAGTTCTTCAGCTGCCCGTCGCAGGCGGCGAGGAAGGCCGGCACGATGTCCGACATCATCCTGAGCATCAGCACCTGGCACTCGGGATCGCCGAAGCGCACGTTGAACTCGAACAGTTTTGGCCCTTGCGTCGTCAGCATGATCCCGGCGTAGAGGATGCCGCGAAACGGCGTGCCGCGCTGCTTCATGCCTGATACCGTCGGCAGGATGATCTTGGCCATGATCGCGTCATGGATCGCCGGCGTCACCAGCGGCGTCGGCGAATAGGCGCCCATGCCGCCGGTGTTCGGACCGACGTCATGGTCGAACACGCGCTTGTGGTCCTGCGCGGATGCCAGCGGAATGGCGGTCTCGCCGTCGCACAGCGCGAAGAAGCTGATCTCGCGGCCCGGCAAAAACTCCTCGATCACGACCTCGGCGCCGGCCTCGCCAAAGCCGCCCTCGAACATCATGGCGATGGCGTCCTCCGCCTCGCGCACCGACTTGGCGACGACGACGCCCTTGCCGGCGGCAAGACCGTCGGCCTTGACCACGATCGGCGCGCCCTGGCTCTGGACGTAGGCACGCGCGTCGGCGGCGTTGGTGAATCGCTTGTAGGCGCCGGTCGGAATGCCGAATTCGGTGCACAGCACCTTGGTAAAGCCCTTCGAGCTTTCGAGCTGGGCGGGGATCCTGTCCGGCCCGAACGCCTTGATGCCGGCGGCGGTGAGGTCATCGACGATACCGGCCGCCAGCGGCGTCTCCGGGCCGACCACCACGAGCTCGACCGCATTCGTCTTGCAGAAGTCGATCACGGCGGCATGGTCGGCGACGTCGAGCGCCACGCATTCCGCCTCGCGCGCGATCCCGGCATTGCCCGGCGCGCACCAGAATTTGGTCACCAGGGGAGAGGCTGCGATCTTCCACGCCAGGGCATGTTCGCGGCCGCCGGAACCGAGGAGGAGAATGTGCATCGAGGGCTCGAAAAAAGGGGCTTGTTGGGGCGGAGGTCGCACGAATCGGCCCTCGCCTCAAGGGCAAACGCCCCGCACTCCCCGTCATTCCGGGGACACCCCCTGAGCCGAGTCGGTCGGGGGGCGTGAGCCTCCTTCTTTGCCGTGTACGCCAACGCTGGATGGAAGGCGCTTCCGGTTCAAATACGAACTAAAGCTGGTCCAGCGAAGGTTGCCGACCCACGGCCTGCAAATCTGGAAGATGCTTGTCCTCGATAAAACCGGCTTCGAGGGCGGCGGCCTTGTTCAAAATGGCCGTCTGTACCTGCCTTCCCCAACTGCTGCCCTTTGCTGTCTCCGGCATCGCAAACCGAATTTGGATTTGAACTGCCTCTCCAGATTTAGCCCCAACAGCTTTGGCAAAGACATCGCAAAATTCGTCGAACTGTTGATCCAGATTGCGCCCGGGCGAGTTCGTTTTTTCCCATTTGTCGAGTGGCCCAAACTCCTTCACCAAACGCTTGTAAAGCACCCGACGCACGTCGCCCGTCCAAATGTCCGGTTGCCAAGCCATCAAGCCCCCCCTGTTGTTTGGACCGCAGTATGCGGTAGCCGTTCCGATTCTCGCGGACGCGCTTAGGCGTCAATAAGACCACCTTTTGAGTGCCCAGTCCGCTATCGTTTTCGAACGATCCCGAATGGATTTTGAGTTCCAGATTTTTACCTTGGCTACGTCCCTGGCAGAAGCAAAAATAGAATCGGCGTAAGCTTTACGCTTGACGGCAAAATCACTTTGGCCAGCTGCTGGATTCATGGTCGGCGTAAGCGGAAGCAGGTTACCCCAAGTATGTACAAGGTTTTCGTAATCATCTGGAATAGCATTCTGCCACTCGCTTGTTGGCGTTTGCGGAGCGATATGTTCGATGTGATGATTGTCGGATGGGGATTCACCTTTAAGACTCAGTTCGTATTCACGAATGGCGTAATTGGCGATTTTTCGGTGATAAAGGTCCCCAGTCTCTATAGCGGCACGAAACTCCTCGTCATTGGGCCAGCTTATGGTCGGCTTGCTGCTGATGGATTGAAAAGTCCGTTCGGGCGTGACCACTTGATCTAAATTGCTGCTTTCGCCAACGAGGTCTTGCCAAAGACCCTTAAACACCGCGTGGAGGCCGGTGGGTTCGATTCCAGCAACCGCGCGCCGGATTAGAAAGGACTCTACGGCATCTAGGGTGGCGCACGCATTCCCTTCCGAGATAAGTCCAAGTTCAAAAGACCGAAGTACCTTGAGCAAGAACGGATAGACGGAGGACGGCCGACCTGACCTATAGATACGGTCAACGCGGAGGGCGACCTTGGGGTAATCGGACTTATACGGTTTTCCAGAATTCAATGCCAGGTAAGCCGGCTGATATTGTTCGAGATCATCTATGATCTGTTTGGGATCAAACTGTTCCCAGTGTTTCCGAAGAGCGCCAAAGAGATCTGCTTTCTTTACGTTTGAGTTATGTAACAGGCCATACGGAAACAGAAATCTATCGAGGTCGGTGTTTTTGTCTTCGAACCTACTAACGAACGGCTCCCATCGGGACTCAAAGAGATGAAGGGCTGTTTGCGGGTCGTCGCCTGAGCGGGCAAAGACCTCGTTTCTCACAAGGTCGGCGACGGTGACGGGTTCAGCACCGTAGTTCAATCTTTCGAAAATCTTAGGCGCGACCGTTGGATCGCGGAGAGAAATCGACACAACACTTAGTCGAGAGGTAATTATCTCAACGCGATGCCCGAGCGCGTCCAATCCTTTGTCACGCAACAGCTTGCTTAGATCGGCGCGAATCCGGTTGTACTGCGTGACCATTGTGCCTTCTGCCCTTCCGCTCGGAATGGGCGGCTTTGGCGGATTGGACGCAACAATCTGGTGCTGACTAAAATTTTTGATCTCAATGATCCGTTTCCAGAGCGCAGCAAACTGTGCGCGGTCATTAAATGAGGGAATGAGTTTGGTATTTACTGACAAGCCTGACATCGGCCTGACCAAGAGATAACGCCCCAAAATGTCGGACGCCCAGTTAAGTTCACCGGCGCGAGCGGCCACTTCGACGGCGGCCATTACGCTAAGATAGAGCGTAGTAATTCGTTGCTGGCCATCGACGATCATCCACGTCGGCGGACGGCCTGGACCCATTCCGATGCCAAATGAAACAACGACACCAAGGAACACGGCGGCATCGGTCTCTTCGTCGATAGTGCCAATGTCTTGCAACATCGTCTTGTAATGACTTTCCTTCCACATATAAGGTCGCTGGAAGAGCGGGATTGAAAGCGTGTTGTCCCCAGACAAGAGGTCATAAAAATTTGCCTCTTGAGGCAGGTCCGTCACCTTCAGTTTGTGATCCATTTCATCGCCCTTGCGCGCCCGTTTCGATCATCTTGCCATAGGATTTACGCTGACAGTGCACTAAACTCCAAATCCAAAGCATCAGTGGGAGATAAAGCATCAGTGCAGATGGTTTAGTGCACTGTCACCGTAATCCCGCACACGTATCGCTGTCGTGGACCATTTTTCGCTAGCGAACGGAGTTAACCGCAAAGCACATATGAGAGCACTCTCTCAGGACTTAGCGAAAACAAGGCGGCTGTATGAACGACCCTTGGTACGCCCCGAGGGAGATGGATTTGTGGTGTTCGACGGCAACCGGCGGACTTGCTGCATGAAGCTGCTCACTAATCCTCGGCTGGCGCCAAGCGAAGCCTGGGTCGAATTTTACTCTGAGCTGAGCTCACCTGAGGTAAATGAAGCATTTCTGCAAATCGAGTGCGAAGTGGAGGAGGATCTGGAGGTAATAGACGAGACCTTGTTGCGCCGTCACACTGGAAGTCAGGAAGGGGTCGGTCAAAGTCCTTGGGACCCAGAAGGTAAGTCGTTCTTTCTTCAGCGAACTGGAAAGGCCAGCGTCGGGTTGGGAGAGTCGATCGAACGAGCCTTGAAGACCGAACAGTTGATCCCCGCAGAGTTGAGTTTGCCTTGGTCCAACCTTGAACGACTTTTTAGTTCCGAGCCCATCCGGAAACGCGCCGGATTCTCATTTTCCGGCGGGGAACTAACCTATCTTACCGATAAGCAGAAGAATCTCGAGACGCTTCAGCGCGTCGCCACTGATCTTGCCGGTCGGGGTAGCAAAAGAATTGTGCTCAACGATCTGTGGAACAATGCAAAGAAAGGACAGTATTTAGACCAGCTCAAAAGCGAGGGGGTCATGATCGATGCGGTGACGATGCGCCCGGTGGCCCCCGAAACTCAGGACCCACCGATTGCGCATACGAGCTCTCCTGCCCGGACGTCGAGAGGCCCGGCTCCCAAGGACAAGCACCTAATCTCCAGCGCCGATCAAAATCCATTCATGGAACATCCTGGATCGGAGCGCGCGCAAAATATCTGGCGCGAGCTTCAGTTCTCGTTGCAGTTTGACCAGCATGACAACGCAATCGCGGTACTCATGCGCGTTCTCCTTGAGTTAGCGATCATCCACTACGCCCGAGAACACGGCCTTGTATTTGGACCTTCAGACTTTTTTGCGCGTCGCGTGTCTTCCGTTGCAGATTCAATGCTGAACCGTGGTCTAATTGATCAAAGAGCCCGCGCGATTATTCGAAAGTTCGAGAGCGATAAGCCGATCGTTTCGGCTCACTCAATGCATCAGTACGTTCACAATCCTGATTACCACCCTGCCAGATCGGATTTGAAGGCAATATGGACGGTGATTCGTGCAGTTGTGATTATCCAATAACCATTGAATCGATGATGCTTCATCTCTCAACGGACCATGGCGGTCGTTGTAGGGATTCAAACGCAAGCGCGATAATTCGATTTCAGCAATTTCCATGGAAATGCACATCAAAAATAGGAAAGGAATTGAACAACTTTGAATTGATTATTTCAGTAGGTCAACTGCCCCACGCGAGTTCAGCCAGCTAATTCTGCGTAAATGTGTCCAGCAGGGCTCCGGCGTCCTTGGACAGATCGATGTAGCGCAGGCTGCCACAGTTGCTTCCTCTTCGAGCCGCGAAAGCGGTGAATTGAACGAAGCTTGTTGGGTATCGGTGGCGAAGCAGTCTGGCTGATTAGTTCTTGTTTTATCAGTGTTTTTGAAGGCGGCCCATCGTCTCATCTAAGGGAGAGCGTCATTTCCAATCGACCTTTGGGATCATTGTTGCTTTTGTCGATTTCGCCGGACACTAAGATTGTCGCATTCTAAGAATGTGGGACGATTTCTGCCTGCGTTTCCGCCAAGGAGAAGCAAACTATGCGGGAGTTATTTCTCTGCAAGGCCGCCGCTCACTGGTTAGCATATAAGAAAGCTGCTGGCTTTGAGCACGCCCTTAGTGAAGCCCTTCTCATCGTTCCAATAGCCGAATGCTTAGCCGCCAATGGATATACCCTCAGGACAGAGACAGACACCACGAAGTACGACGTAGGGACGCCGGGTTTGTTCAACTACGACGTAATCGCTGAGAGAGCAGGCGCGATCGTATTTCTTGAGACTAAGTATCTAAAGACAAAGCCCAACGTAAATCGGTGCCTGACAGATTTGCTGAAACTGGCTCTGCCCCCCGCCGATAATTGTCAGCGTCTGTTGCTCGTCGCCGGCAAGGCGAAAGCTTTAGAACTTCTCCGATTGCAGCCGCAGTATCACGTGGATGATCTTGAGAGCGTAGCTAAGTCAGATAAGGAGTTCGGCCGCTTTCTGAACAAATTTAAGACCGAGAAAAGCAGTCCCAAACTTGTTTCTGTTCAGGCCTCAGACTCTATTGAAGCGGATGGCGAGGTCGTAAAGGCATTCACTGTTAGCCGCAAATAAAGTGGGTTTGGTGCCCGCGCTTCATTCAAGCTTCAAGATCACCTCTCCCGGGCATGCTGCTGGGCCTACCCCTGCTTCCCCGCAATAATCTCCTGCAACGTCGCCACATGCCGCGCGAACGCGCCGCGGCCCGTCGCGGTCGCGGTGACCGTGGTCTGCGGCTTCTTGCCGACGAAGGCCTTCTCCACGGACACGTAGCCCGCCTTGGCCAGCGTCTCGATATGCGCGCCGAGATTGCCGTCGGTCGCGCCGGTGAGCTTCTTCAGCCGGGAGAACTCCAATCCTGCGGAGACCGGCAACGCGTTCAGCGCCGCCATGATCTTCAGCCGCAACGGCTGGTGGATGATGTCGTCGAGCTCGGCCATCAGATCCGCCGCATCCAGAGGCCGCCGAGGATCAGGCCCCCGCCGTTGACGAAGGCCATCCAGAGCGGAAACGCCTCGCCGATGTAGAAGTAGCCGATCAGCGTCAGCGCGGAGATGCCGAGACCGATCGCGATGAAGGCATAGCCGAACCAGAGACCCGCCAGCGAATAGAACAGCATGAAGTAGAGCGGCCAGAACGTGCCGAGCTGGCGCGGACCGAAATGACCGAGCAAATTGGTGCAGAGATAACCGAAGGCGAAGAACAGCACGAACACCAGAAGGAGTCTGACGTTGAAGGCGGCGCCATGGGAGTGGTGCGGCGGATTGAAGATGCGCAGCGCCACCAGACCGCCGGCGCCCAGCGCGTCCGCGGCAACCCAGGCGTAGACCGCATAGACCGGCCAAAGCCAGGTCACGAGATTGGCCGCGAACACCAAGATGCCCCACCAGACGGCGGCGTGGCTCGCCAGCTCATAGAGCTGCGATTGCTTCACGCGCTGGACGATGTCGTCGATATCGGCCAGCGCCGCGGAGGCTTCCTTGCTGTCGATCATGTCGTCCCTTTCTGTCCCTGCGCTATCTCGTATGACGCTCGGTGACAGCTGAGCAAGCGCCTCGTCCTTCGAGATGACCGCTTGCAGCGGTCTCCTCAGGATGAGGCTCAGCTGCACCAGGCCCCGTTGCAGCGACCGCCGCACACTCCGCCCTCATCCTGAGGGCCCGCCGCAGGCGGGCGTCTCGAAGGATGGCCGCGAGCTCGGTGACAGCTGGGCAAGCGCCTCGTCCTTCGAGACGACCGCTGCGCGGTCTCCTCAGGATGAGGCTCAGCTGCGATTGCCTTGCCGTCAGCGGACCGCATCATGACTGCCCTGCCCCGCGCGTCGCCACATCGTCGGCGATGACCGAGATCGCCTTCGGGTTGGTGACGATGCCCATGTGGTTGATGCCGTCGATGACCTTGACGTCGACCGACGGTTTGATGGCCTGCACGACTTCCGCATACTTGTCCGAGATCATCATCTCGTCCTCGGCGCCGCCGAAGATCGTGACGGGGCGGGTCGTCGCCGGAAGATCGATGCGATAGCCGCGCGTCGCGAAATTGCGCGTCAGGCGATCGGAATAGGTGGCGACGAGGTACTTTGCCGAAGTCGCGGGCACGGCGAGCGCGAGCACCGGGAGCTGCGAACAGCAGTCGATGCCGAGCTTGCGCAGCGTGGCAAGCGCGAAGAAGCGCGGCAGGTCGACATTGGCCCAGCCGCCGGCATGCGGCTTATTGGTCGGCGCGTCATAGCCGAGATAAGGCGCGAGCAGCACGGTGCGCACGAACATGTCCTGCATGATCGGCGTCGCGGCGACGCGCAGCGAGAAGCCGGCGCCGGCGGAATGGCCGATCAAGGTGAGCGGCAGCTCCGGCGCGGTCTTGCGCACCTCGGCGACGAAGTCGACGAGGTCGTCCTCGAGCTGGCCGACATAGAAGATGTCGCCGCGCGTGCCGGAGCCGCCATGGCCGCGGATGTCGAGCGCCCAGGTCTCGACCCCGCGCGCGGCGATGGCATGGGTCAGGGCATGATTGACGGTGCCGCTGGAGCCGGACGAGCCGTGGATGAAGATCGCGCCGCGGCGCGTCGCACCGCCGCTGGCAGCGTAGTGGCGGAAACCGATCCAGGTGCCGTCGCGGGCCTGGAAGCGCTCCAGGGGCGGGAGGGTGGTCCAGTCGATGCCCTTGGCGGAGTCGGAGACCGATTTCATCTCCGGTGGTCGCTGGAGCGGGGTCGCGATCATCGCGGCCAGGATCAGCGCCACGGCGCCGACCGCACACAAGGCCCATTTCAGCCCGCTCAAAACACCGCGCAGCAGTCGAATTGCCATGATCCACTCCCCTCAAACTGATCAACTATAGAGCACTCTATAATACAGAGTACTCTTCTGATCAATCCCCGGATTGGCGCGGCGCTGCAAAAATCCTTAACGTCGGGTCTGATCCCCACATGCCGAATCGTTTGCCGATGCCTTCAGCGGAACCCCTGCTCAACACTCCCGAATTCACCGTTTCCGAGCTCTCGCAGTCCCTGAAGCGGACGGTCGAGGACACCTATGGCCATGTCCGGGTCCGCGGCGAGATCTCCGGCTTCCGCGGGGCGCATTCCTCCGGCCATTGCTATTTCGCGCTCAAGGACGAGAGCGCCAAGATCGAGGCGGTGATCTGGAAGGGCGTGCACGGCCGCATGCGCTTCAAGCCCCAGGAGGGGCTCGAGGTCATCGCCACCGGCAAGCTCACGACCTATCCGGGCTCCTCGAAATACCAGATCGTGATCGAGGCGCTGGAGCCGGCCGGCATCGGCGCGCTGATGGCGCTGATGGAAGAGCGCAAGCGGAAGCTCGCGGCCGAAGGCCTGTTCGACGAGGCGCGCAAGCAGCTGCTGCCGTGGCTGCCGGAGGTGATCGGCGTGGTGACCTCGCCGACCGGCGCCGTCATCCGCGACATCCTGCATCGGCTGGAGGACCGCTTTCCCCGCCACGTGCTGGTGTGGCCGGTGAAAGTTCAGGGCGAAGGCTCGGCCGAGCAGGTCGCGGCCGCGATCCGCGGCTTCAATGCGCTGCCGGAGGGCGGCAAGATTCCGCGCCCGGACGTGCTGATCGTCGCGCGCGGCGGCGGCTCGCTGGAGGACCTGTGGTCGTTCAATGAGGAGATCGTGGTCCGTGCCGCGGCCGAGAGCATGATCCCGCTGATCTCGGCCGTGGGGCATGAGACCGACATCACGCTGATCGATTTCGTCGCCGACAAGCGCGCACCGACGCCGACGGCGGCGGCCGAGATGGCCGTGCCGGTGCGCAGCGATCTCTTTATCGAGGTCGGCGATCTCGGGCGACGCACCCGGTCCTGCTGGCAACGCGGCCAGGAGAGCCGTCGCAGCGAGCTGCGTGCGGCCGCGCGCGCGCTGCCGGCCGCCGGCGATCTGCTGGCGATCCCGCGGCAGCGGCTTGATTCGGCCGGCGCGTCCCTGCCCCGCTGCCTCAAGGCCAACACCCATGCGCATTTCCGCAGGTTCACCGCCGCCAGCGCCAAGCTGACGCTGCGGGTGCTGCACGGCCAGATCGCGCAGGCCGATCATCGCCTCACCGTGTGCGGCGAGCGGCTCGGGCTGTCCACGCGCTCGCTGCTGCGGCGGCGGCGTGATCGTTTCGCCGGGCTGGAGGTGCGCTTGCGCGCCTCAAAGCTCTCCAATGCGCAGGCGCAGCGCAACGCGATTCACCGCCAGCGCGAACGCACGCATCGCCTTGCCGAGCGCGCGGGCCGCGCGCTGGCGACGCTGTTGCAGCGGCTGGATGCCCGCGTCGAGAACAGCGGCAAGCTGCTCTCCGCCTTGTCCTATCGCGGCGTGCTCGCGCGCGGCTTTGCGCTGGTGCGCGACGAGGCCGGCCATCCCTTGCATTCAGCGGACGCGATGGGGCCTGGTGCAAGGGTCGAGATCGAGTTTGCGGATGGCCGCGTGGGTGCGACCGCGGATGCGGATCGGCCCGCGGCTGCAGCGAAGCGCGCGCCGGCGCAAGCGAAGGCGGCTGCGCAGGAGGCGAAGCCAGCTCCGAAGCGCGTGGGCAAGCCGGTGGATCAGGGGAATTTGTTTTAGGCGGGAGGGTGGCGCTCCACCCTCGGTGTCATTCCCCGCGGAGGCGGGGAATCCAGTACGCCGCGGCTTCTCGATCGATCATATCCGTCTCGGAATACTGGATCGCCCGGTCAAGCCGGGCGATGACAGTGAGTATGTGGGACGCGTGCCACGAAATCGCTGTCGTAGCCCGCATGAACGTAGCGACATGCGGGACCAGTGGTCCCGGATATCGCTACGCTCATCCGGGCTACGAGTCTGCGCGTCTCAGCGGCAGGACAAGCCCGCGTCGATCGTGGTCCAGAAGCCGCAATGTTCGGGCACGAGTTGCGGCGCGCCGGCATGGGCTTCGAACAGATGGGCTTCGAACAGGAAGACCGCGACGGTGAAGACGATCAGGGCGGAGGAGAACAGGACGAAACGGTTGCGCATGGGATTGCGTTTAATCGACATCATGGTCGAATGATGGCGTCGTCACGGGCTGAAACCATCGCGGCGCGCGGCCCGTAGAGTCACGGTCGGCCATTTTCCGTGCAGGGCGGTGGTCGATGCGGGGCTGTCCGCTGTTGTTCCCTTGGGCGGCCCCGCCTTCGCTCTCACGAGCTACGGCGCGGCGAGCCCGCTCGGCACATGTAGCCCGCATGAGCGCAGCGATATGCGGGACGGACCTTCCCGGATATCGCTACGCTCATCCGGGCTACGGCACTGCCGTCACCGCGCCAGCCACTCGACGACCTCTTTCTGCGACTCCGCGCGCGCTTGCGCATCGGTGCCGAGATGGCCGTGCTCGGGCGCGGCGGCATCAAGGCTGCCGGCGGCGGCGTGCAGCGGCGTGTTGGCACGGTCGAAATCGTGATAGGCGCCGGGATAGACCAAGATGCGCGCAAGCGCGCTGCGGCCATGCGCACCATCGACCATCTGGCGGCAGGCCGGCGGCGACGAGACGTCGTCATTGCCGCCGATCAGCACCAGCGTCGGCACCCGTGTGCTCCACCCAAGGCCAGCGGAAATCCTGCAATCCGGATAGAACGCGATCGCGGCGCGGAAATCCGGGCCCACCTCGCGCGCGAGGTTTTGCGGACGCACGGCCCAAAGCAGCGCGCTGGCGCCATTCGCCCAGCCCATCAGGCTGACGCGGTCGCGCGCAACCCAACTCTGTTTCATCAACCAGGCGCGCGACGCCGCGATGTCGGTGACGCCTTCGCGCCGCGCCTTGACGTGGATGTCCTTGACGCGGCATTGCGGCCCGAGCTCGCGCGAGCCGTAGCTGTCAGGAAGCAGGACGGCGTTGCCGGATTTGAGCAGCCGCTCGGCCCAGTCGCGATAGCGCGGCAGGACGGAATCGGAATGGCCGCCGAGACCGCCGCAGCCGTGCAGCGCGATCACGGTCGGAAACGGCCCCGTGCCCTCGGGCTTGTAGAGCTGCGCATGCAGCACGCCGGACGAAAGCGGAATCTCGACCGGCTGCGGCGCCGGCGACGCTTGCGCGGCCGACATCAGCAACGTCAGGAACAGGGCGGTAAACGGAAGGCGCATCGAACTTTGCCGTTGGATCCTTCGCTCAAGCACTATCATGCGGAAACGGCGCCAAAACATCACAAACCGGTGGGTTTTACCGGGCGGACAAGCCACCCTATCTATGCTACATCCCGTCCAACACATCGTGCCCTCCATGTGATCCCGGAGCGGCCTTCCACGGAGACTTTCGACCGTGCTGAACAAGTTCGGCCCCTCGGGCCATGGCGAAGCGCAGGTGCAGTATCTCGACGGCGATTTCCGCGTGATCTCGCCGGGGACCTTCGTGCGTTGCGCGATCACCGATACGCGCATCCCGCTCGACGAGTTGAAATACTGGAGCGTAGATTTGCAGGAAGCCTACGCCACGCCCGCCGCCGTGCTCGAGCGGCATTACCCGGGCGCGCCCAAGCCGCAAGCTTGAGGCGGCGGGCGGTTGTTTCATTGAAGTCTCCTGATCGTGTGAGATCGATAGGAGCTTTGCGATGAATGTCGCGTGAATGGTGGTGCTGTAGGGTGGGCAAAGCGCAGCGTGCCCACCATCTCGACCGTCGAACCGGAAGCATTATTGGTGGGCACGCTTCGCTTTGCCCACCCTACGAGATCAACGCCTTGAAAAGCGCCGCTCGCGCGCCTTGTAGAGATGATCGCTGATCAGCTGCCGGAGCGCTGCCGGGTCGTCGAACTCGAGCTGGACCGCGAACGGCACGATGCCATCCGGCACGCCTTCGCGGCCGTGCAGACGGGCGAGATCCTTTTCCGTCGTCACCAGTGTTTGCTGCTCGCGCTGCGCCTCCGCGGCGAGGGCTGCGATCTCGTCATTCGAAAACATGTGATGATCGGCAAAGGCGCGGGTGCGCGCGAGCTCGATACCGCCAGCGCGCAACGTACGGAAGAACCGTTCGGGATCGCCGATGCCGGCGAACGCGAACACCGGCTTGCCCAACAGTCTTGCGACCGACCCGGCGTCGGGTTTCAGCCGCGCGCGCAGCACCGGCTTGTTGCGCCTGGCAAGCTCGGCGGCGACAGCGTCGGCGGCGCGGCCCCCGCCGATCAGGACCAGCGCGTCGGTGCGCGCGAGCTGCGCCTTCAGCGGCGCACGCAGCGGACCGGCGGGAAACACCTTGCCATTGCCGAGGCCACGCTCGCTGTCGATCACGATCAGCGAGGTGTCCTTGAGGAGACGCGGGTTCTGGAAGCCGTCGTCCATCAGGATCACGGTGGCGCCTTGCGACTTCGCCAGCACGACGCCGTCGAGGCGGTCGCGCGCGACCGTGACAGGAACGTCGCGCGCCATCATCAGCGGCTCGTCGCCGACATCGGAGGCGGTGTGACGCATCCGGTCGACCATCACCGGGCCCTTGAGGCTGCCGCCATAGCCGCGGCTGAGCACCACCGGCGTCTCGCCGAGCTCGCGCAGGAGCTTGGTGAGCGCCAGCACGGTCGGCGTCTTGCCGGCGCCGCCGACATGATAGTTGCCGACGCAGATCACGGGGATGCCGGCGTCGACGCCCTCGCGCAGCATCCGCCGTTCCGTGATCGCGCCATAGAGCGCACCCAGCGGCCCCATTGCGTAGGATTCGAGGGAACGTGGCCGGTACCAGAAGGCCGGCTCACGCATTGGCGGCCCCCATCTCGATCCGCAACTGCAGAAGATAAGGCTCGAGCGCGGTCATGGTGCGGTTGAGTGCGCCGCCGAGATCCTCGACCACGCCGGCGCCCGACTGCTGGATCTTCCGGCGCAGGGCAGGATCGGCGAGCAGCTGGCCGAGCTGCTTGATCAGCAGCTCCTGCGTGTCGGCCTGGCGCGCGCCGCCACTGTGATCGAGCGCCTCGTAGACATCGGCGAAATTGAAGACGTGCGGACCATGGACGATGGCCGCGCCGAGCTTGATCGCTTCGATCGGATTCTGGCCGCCATGGTGGATCAGCGATCCGCCCATGAACACGATCTCCGAGAGGCGATAGAACAGGCCGAGCTCGCCCATGGTGTCGGCGACATAAACGTCGGTGGTCGCCGTCGGCAGCTCGTCGCGCGAGCGCAGGGCCGGCTTCAGGCCGGACGCCGTGATCAGGCCCGCGATCGAGGAGCCGCGATCCGGATGGCGCGGCACGATCACGGTCAGGAGCTGCGGGAAGAAACCGCTGAGGCTGCGATGCGCCGCCACCAGCATCTCCTCCTCGCCCGGATGGGTCGAGGCCGCGACGATGATCGGACGCCCGCGCGTCATCGCCATCAACCGTTCGAGCTTGGCGGGGTCGGCCGGCGGCGCCGGCACGTCGAGCTTGAGATTGCCGGTGGTGACGACGTCGCGGCCGCCGAGCGCCGAGAAACGCTCGGCATCGGTCTTCGACTGCGCCAGACAAATGTCGAACCGCGACAGCAGCGCCGAGATGGTGCCCTGCATGCGGCGCCAGCGCGGGAACGAGCGCGGCGACATCCGCCCGTTGATCAGCACCATCGGCACGCGGCGCGCAGCGCCAGCCAGGATCAGGTTCGGCCACAGATCGGATTCGATGAACAATGCCAGCGACGGCTTCCAATGGTCGAGGAAGCGCGCGACATAACGCGGGGAATCATACGGCACGTATTGATGGATGACGTCGGGCGGAAAGCGCTTTGCCACAATGGCAGCCGACGTGACGGTGCCCGAGGTGAGCAGAATGCGCAGGTTCAGATCGCGCAAGCGCTCGATCAGGGCCGCCGCGGCGAGGACCTCGCCGACGCTCGCGCCGTGAATCCAGACCAGCGGACCGTGCGGCCGCACGTCCCGGGACAGGCCGCGCCGTTCGCCGACGCGCGCGGGATCTTCCTTGCCCTGCTTCAGGCGCCGCTTGATCAGCACAGGCGCGAGCGGCACCAGGCCGCGCGCCAGGCGCCGGTACATCCGCAGCGTCAACGGCAGCGAGCCGGGCAGCGATTTAGGCATCTGCAGGTCCCGGCCGGCCGAGTTGCGCATAGGCGCGGCGGGTCGCCTCGTTCAAGGTCTCCTCCAGCTCGAGCCGCAGCGCTTCCATGGTGGCGGCGTTCGCATCGGGCGGAACGTGGATTTCCTTGATGCCGACCAACGCGCCCCGCCCGAACGGCAGGTTGATGGTGGTGCGGTCCCAGTTCTTGAGCCGGACGAAGCGGCTGGTCGCCATCGCAAAAGGCATGATCGGCCGCCCCGATTCCCGTGCCAGCATGATGATGCCGAGCCCGGCCACGCGCGAGCGCTTGGGGACGTCGGCGGTCAGCGCGACATTACAACCGTCCTCGAGCGTCCGCACCATTTCCTTGAAGGCACCGACCCCGCCCTTGCGGTGAAACGCGCCGCCATGGTCGCCGGACCCGCGGATGGTGCCGATGCCGAGCCGCTCGGCGGCAATCGCGTTGAACTCGCCGTCGCGGTGACGGGAGATCAGGACCCTGGCCTTGTACCAGTCCTTGTTCTTGATGAAGGGGGTGAGGAAATGCTGGCCGTGCCAAAAGGCGAAGATCGCCGGGATCTGCGGCTCGACCCGGTCATAGACGTCCGGCGGGTCGAACGTGAATGTGTTCGTCCGCCAGACCAGGCGCAGATATTCCGCCGCCAGGATTCCGACGGCACGCTGGACGAAGCTGCTCCTCAGCGTATTGCGAAGCAGCTTTTTCAACGCGCCGGTTCTTGATTCGGGTCGAGCAGCCGGTGGAGATGGACGATGAAATAGCGCATCTGCGCGTTGTCGACCGTGCTCTGCGCCTTGGCGCGCCAGGCGGCGTGCGCGGTCGCATAGTTCGGATAGAGGCCGACGATCTCGACGTCGTCGAGGTTCTTGAAGGTGTTGTGCTCGAGGTCGACGAGCTCGCCGCCGACGACGAGGTGGAGCAGTTGTTGCGGGGCACTATCTGGCATCGGTTCTGTTCCTAACGGGCTGCCCGGCAAAGCAGTGTTCGACAAGCACGAGAAAGCGCTTCACGGCAAGGGGCGGTTTCGAAAATGCGAGACAATGTTCGCATGACGATCGCGCCCCGCTGCCACCAGCACCCCATGCGTGACTTGCCGGCGGTTATAGAGGATGGGATCTCCGGAGAGATCGCTCATCCTACCATCGGCTTCCTGCACGATCAAATCCGCCGCGGCAAGGTCCCAATCATGACTGTTGCCGCCCGCAAAAGCCGCATCCAGCGCGCCATGGGAGACCCGGCACAGCCGCAGCGCGAGCGAACCGATTCGCGGATGCAGCTTGATCTCGCCCAGTGACGGCTTCAGGCGCTCGACCAGGGGCTTCGGACCCGCGACCCGCGAGAAGTCGAGCTCGGACCCAGCCGTCGCCCGCACCGGCACATCGTTGAGGGTCGTGCCCTGGCCGCGGGCGGCGAAGAAGAACTCATCGCTCGTCGGCGCGAACACTGCGGCCAGCACCGGCGAGGCATCCTCGACCAGCGCAACGCTGACGCACCATTCGTCATGACCATTGAGGTAGTTGCGGGTGCCGTCGATGGGATCGACGATCCAGGTCAGCCGCCGCGACAGCCGCACCTCGTCGTCGGCGCTCTCCTCCGACAGCCAGCCATAGTCGGGCGTCGCCGCGCGCAGGCGCGATTCCAGCAGATCGTTGACGGCAATGTCGGCTTCCGAGACCGGCGAGGACGCGCCCTTGGTCCACTTCTTCAGCTCGGTGCGGAACATCGACTGCGCGAGTGCGCCCGCCTCCCGCACCGTGTCTTGCAGCAGCGCCGCGTCGCGCGTCAGGATGGCTTCACCTGTTGCGTTCGCGTCAACGTCCGCCAAGCGTCAAACCCTCGATGCGCACCGTCGGCGCATTGACGCCGTAGCGGAACTCGAGATTGTTCGCCGGCTGCATCGACTTGAATATCTCGAACAGATGGCCGGCGATCGTCACCTCGCTCACGGGATAGGTAAGCTCGCCGTTCTCGATCCAGAAGCCGGAGGCGCCGCGGCTGTAATCGCCGGTCACGCCGTTGACGCCCGAGCCGATCAGATCGGTGACGTAGAACCCCTGCTTGATGTCGGAGATCAGCTCGGCCGGGGTGGGCGTGCCGGGTTCAAGATGCAGATTGTACGGGCCGGGCGACGGCGAGGAGGAGACGCCGCGATGGGCGTGGCCGGTGGTGGTGAGACCGAGCTCACGCGCGGTGGCGCAATCGAGCAGCCAGGTCGTCAGCACGCCTTCGTCGATCAGCGCGATCTTCTTCACGGCGACGCCTTCGGCGTCGAACGTCTGCGAGCGCAGGCCGCGTTTGCGCAAGGGATCGTCGATGATGCGGATGTTCTTGGCGAACAGCTGCTGGCCGAGCTTGTCCTTCAGGAAGCTGGTCTTGCGCGCGATCGAAGCGCCATTGATGGCGCCGACGACGTGGCCGACCAGCGAGCCCGCGACGCGCGGATCGAACACCACAGGCACCTTGCAGGTCGCGACCTTGCGCGGATTGGCGCGAGCCACGGTGCGCTCGCCCGCGGATCGACCGACGATCTCCGGCGACAAGAGGTCGGCACCATGCGGCGCCGAGGTGAAATCGTAGTCGCGCTCCATGCCGGTGCCGTCGCCGACAATGGCGGTGGCGGAGATGCCCTGGCTGGACCGCAGATAAGAGCCGTGGAAGCCGGTGCTGGTGACGAGCACCATGCCGCCCATGCCGGCGGAGGCCGAGGCGCCGCCGGATTTGGTGACGCCCTTCACACCGAGCGCCGCAGCCTCGGCTTCGAGCGCGCGGCGCTCGAGTTCCGAGGTCGCGGGCACGTCAGGATCGAGCAGATCGAGATCGGGGAAGTCGCGCGCGAGCAGGGCGGGATCGGCAAGGCCGACATATTTGTCGTCGGGCGCGACACGCGCCATCGCAACCGCTCGCTCGGCAAGCTTGGTCACGGCATCGCCGCTGGCGTCATTGGTCGAGACCACCGCCTGGCGCCGGCCGACCAGCACGCGCAAGCCGACATCGTCGCCCTCGGAACGTTCGGATTCCTCGACCCGGCCGTCGCGCACCTCGACGCCTTGCGAGACGCCGCGCACGGCGACCGCATCGGCCGCATCCGCGCCGGCGCGCCTGGCAGCCTCCACCAGCCGCTGCGCGAGATCGGAGAGCGCAGACTGGTCGAACAGGTCGCGACCGGCTGTGGACGAATCCTTGGGCGAAAGCGTCGAGCTTGGTGAAGGGTTCACAAACGAAATCCTGTTGAGGCGGGCTGCGGGACCGGAACCCACAGATGTGCCCTGATCGCGCGGACTTCAAGCATTTTCAGCCCACCAAAAGCTCAGATTCGCAGCTTGCGCGCAACGTCTCGTCAATCATGCGTGCCAAGGTCTTGTCAATCATGCGCGGCGGTGAGGTTGGATTAACCAGCCTTTTTAAGCGGTTTCGGAAAGGCTCGCGCTAAGGTCCTCACATCGACCGGGAACATAATCCTGGCGGGGAGAACTAAAGCCGTGAGGCGTCAAACAGCAACAAGCGGGATCAATCCCGCCGGGTCGAGCCGCTCCCTGCGGCTCGACCCCCTTTCCCTTCCGGTCCGCTTCGATGCGCATGATCCGCGCGCCGACGGATATGTCCGGCAGATCGAGCTTCATCGCGAACGTGTCGTGCTGCACCGTGCCGTCCGCGGCATGCGGATGGCGATCAACGTCCGCGTCAGCGACTTCATCGGCGTCGCGCTGCGCGGCAGCCATGAGGCCCAGACCCTCGTCCTCGTGCATCGCGATCCCTCGCTCTCCATTCCGCTGCTGGTCAGCGCCGATGGAGACGAACTCGTTGAGGCCTGGGCGATCTGGAGCGAGCTGTTCGCGCTTCCGCAGCTCGACGAAGGCGCACGCAAGCCCGCGCCGCGGCGTCGCCGCGCCAACGCGATCCGCCACCGCCGTCCGAAATTTCTGATGCGCCGCCGCACCGGTGTCGCATGCGAGTTGTCGGTGCATCGCGATGAGCGCGAGATCATCGCACGGAGTTAAGCCGCCCGCATCACCGCGTCGGCCAATAAGCCCGCAAACAACAACAGCCCCGCGTCGCGGTTCGAATAGAACAGGCGCTTGCAGAGATCGCCGTCGCTGATATTCAGCCGCGCAATCTGCGAGACCAGATGCACGGCGAAGGCCCCAAGTCCGAGCCAGGCCGGCCAGCGCGCATCGCCCGACGCCAGCGCCACGCCGATCAGCAGCACCGCCAGGCCGTAGAACAGGATCAGCGCCTGGTGCGTATGCGCGCCGAACAGGCGCGCGGTGGACTTGATGCCGATCAGCGCATCGTCCTCGGCGTCCTGATGCGCGTAGATCGTGTCGTAGCCGATTACCCAGGAAATCGCGCCGGCATAGAGCACGAGTGCGGTGACGTCGATGCGCCCGAAGGTGACGGCAAATCCCATCAGGGCGCCCCAGGAGAACGCGAGCCCGAGCACGATCTGCGGCCACCAGGTGATGCGCTTCATGAACGGGTAGATCGCGACGATCAGCAGTGAGGCAATGCCGGTCAGGATCGCGAAGCGGTTGAACTGCAGCAACACCACGAGCCCGATCAGCGCCTGCGCGACCATGAAGGCCAGCGCCTGCTTCGCGCTCACCTGGCCCGACGGCAGCGGCCGCGAGCGGGTGCGCTCGACCTTGTCGTCGAGATCTCGGTCGGTGATGTCGTTCCAGGTACAGCCGGCCCCCCGCATCACGAAGGCGCCGATGAAGAACAGGACGATGGTGAGCGGCAGGCCGCGGACGTCATGCGCCATGCCGGCGGCGAGCGCCGCCGACCACCAGCACGGCATCAACAGGAGCCAGGAGCCGATCGGACGATCGAAGCGGGACAAGCGCAGATAAGGCCGCGCCCATTGCGGCGCACGCGTATCGACCCAGTTGCCGGTGGAATCGGCAACTCGGGCGGATGTGTCGCTCATCGGGTCAGGACGTTGCCGTTGAGTGTATCGAAGGTGCTGCCGCCCTTCTTGCCGGCATTGGCCTCGGGCGCCGAGCCCGAACCCAGCACTTCGCTCAGCGACGGACCGGCCGGACCGCGCGGCTGGTTCTGCATCTGCTGCGCGACGTTGCAGACCTTCGCCGTCATGGCTTCGGTGTTCTTGTGGCCGTCCTTCATCTGCGCGCCGACCTGCGCCGGAATCCCGCACTTCGAGGCATTGGCCTCGATGTACTTGATCATCTTGGTCTCAGCCTGGCTGAAATTGCGGATCAGCTTGCAGGCCTCGTCAGGCGGGGCGTGACGGTCGCTCGCGGCCTTGATCAGCTTCCCGCGCTTTTCGGCATCCTCGCGCAGAGGCATGAAGGCCTTCATGCAGTCCTCGCCGGGACCGGCTTGCGTCGGCGGGGCCGCGCTGAAGGCGCCGGCGCCACCGACGGGTGCGGCGCCGTTCACGGGGAAGGAGGATTGCGGCGCGCCGCCGACGGAGGCGACTGGCGCCGAGCCGTTCACGGGCGGAAACGCGGAACTCGTTGGGGCCTGGCCCGGCAGCGGCGCGGGGAAACCCTGCGCATAGGCACAAACGGCGCCCATCGTGACCATGGCGGCAGTGATCGGAACCATCAAATGACGGATCATCAAGGCAGTCTCTCCGGCAGGAGCTTGCGGGGTTCGGCGTCTTCCCAATTGAAGCGCAACCAGCGTGCTCGCGATTTTACGATTCCCGCCGGCGCTTAACAACCCGTTGAATAGGGCAGGAGCGCGGCGCGCCGACGCACCAATTTGGCAAAATTTACCCCCGAAACTACTGCTTTCGGCTAAGAACGGCGCCAAATCGGACCTTTGAACGATGCCCTCTCACGATTTCCGCGGCCCCCGCCTGTTCGTCGATGCCCCCCTGGCCCAGGACGGCAGGGTCGAGCTCGACCGCGACCAGAGCAATTATCTCGGCAATGTGCTGCGGCTTGCCGCCGGGGCCGAGGTTTTGGCGTTCAACGGCCGCGACGGCGAGTGGCAGGCGGCCATTGAAGGCCGCAAGCGGCCGGACGGCCTCGTCATCCTCCAGCAGACCCGGCCACAGGACCGGCTGCCCGACCTCGCCTACGTCTTCGCCCCGCTCAAGCATGCGCGGCTCGACTACATGGTGCAGAAGGCCATCGAGATGGGCGCGGCCTCGCTTCAGCCGGTTCTGACCCGGTTCACCCAGGCCTCCCGCGTCAATACCGATCGGATGCGCGCCAATGTCGTCGAGGCAGCCGAGCAATGCGGCATTCTCAGCATCGCCACCGTTGCCGAGCCGATGCCGCTGGAGCGCTTCCTCAGCCAGCGCGCCGCCGGCAGGCTGCTGATCTTCTGCGACGAGGCGGCGGAACTCGAAAACCCCATTCAGAGCCTGCAAGGTGCACAGGGGGCGGACGGAATCGACGTGCTGATCGGCCCCGAAGGCGGCTTTGCCGATGAAGAGCGGGCGCTGCTGCTGCGGCAGCCGAAAATCCTGCGACTGGCGCTGGGACCCCGGATCATGCGGGCCGACACGGCCGCAGTGGCCGCGCTGGCGCTGGTGCAGGCGGTGCTGGGCGACTGGGATGGCGAACGCGGCTAAGCCAATGATTAGTTGGCCTTCCGGCTGGCGGCCTATCGTCTGGACAGACCCAGGCCATCGAACCAGTTAGACGGCGACCGCACGTTGCTATTCGCCTCGTAGCGATCGGTTCAGGGTCTCCGAAGGCAACTCTCCGAAAGCCTCTCTGTAGCTCGCTGCGAACTCGCTTAGATGCCAGAAACCATGCGCAAGCGCACAGGACTTCACACTCCGTCCCGCTCGGCCGGTGCGCAGTTGCTTGCGCACCGACCAGAGGCGCAAGACCCGGCTATAGCGATGTGGGCTCATGCCGCAGATGGCCCGTGTCGCACTCTGGAGAGTCCGGACCGACACACCCGCCTGTTCCGCCAGTTCGGTCGTCTTGTGCCAGATCATCAGATCGCGCCGGATCAGTTTCTCCATATCAGCCACGATCCGCCGATAATGCTCGGTGGTGGATGACACAGGTCCGCTTGCGACACTGGACCAGATCGCCGCATCCATCGTGCTGAGCAGCGACTGTTCGACAATCGTTTGCGAAGCCGGCTCGTTCAGGAAGTCTGGGTCATTTGCTGCGGTTTCAAGCGAGATCGAGATCAGACGGCGTAGCGAGGCAAGCACGTCCGGCGCCGGATTCAGCAAATGGCATCCATCGCCTAATTCAGGCAATGGCTCCCGCCCGGATGGACTGAAGTAGACCACTGCCAGCAGACGCCCCTCCGGCTCATGCACCAGGCAATCTGAATCACCTTTCAATACGAGGACAGAACCGCCCATCGATTGCCCGTTGATGCGGGCAGAGGTCACGTGATCCATCGGTACCGCCACTGCGGCAGCATTGGTGAACTGATAGCCTCGAATGATCCGGGGGAAGGTTTTCAACAGCGACAGGGTCAGGGTCGGCAAGGTGAGCCGGGCACGCATGATCGCGGTAGCCCCGGCCGATAACGGCATGCTCGATGCGCCGGCGTATTTCTCGGTCTCGCCGAAATGATCGATGTCATAGGAATTGAGCTCGAGCGCCGAGGACGGCTTGAGATCCTGGAACGACATCAAGCGATCCGCCGCTCTCTTTTGAATTCCCTCGCGAGCAGGGACTAGACGGCTTTGATCCATGTTCTGCTGCTTACCTGGCCTTCTTCTTGGAAACGGCGATTTTAGCGCCCCGCAAATCATCCGGCCCGCTGACGCCGGCGCGCCGCAGGTCGCGGAGCATTGAGATGGCATGAACGATCAGAAGGTTGAGCGGATCGAATTCGTCTTAGTGCCGGAAACGTCGCAGATCGAAAACAGCATATAGGCCAGCGTGTGTCGCGCGACCGGATACCATCGGTTGCGTTGCACATGAATCGGAAACCAACTCGCATTGTAAACGAAGGCTCTGCGAACGGATCGTCCCCCTACCCAAATTGAGTATGCGACCGGTGGAGCATTCTCAAACCGGCCGAGCAGCTCGCGGGTGAAGTTGCGGCCGAGCTTTCCGCCGCCTCAGGCGACCCATTCATCTTGGTAGCGCCCTGAGACGTCCCTGCCCCGAAATGATGAAGGTCCCTATTCATCTGGGTCCACGCAGCGGGATGTACAGGTATTATATTACCCGAACTGGGAGAGACGTAATTCAAGCTTCGCCTCCTGTGCTGACTGCGCGTCGCTCCGACGTTGTTAAGCGATTGATCCTTTGGAGGTCGAAACCGCTTTCGGGCCATGCTAAGGCCTGCGGCAATTCGCTTCCCCTGCTTGCCCTGCCCGGTTCCACCGGGACGATGGACCCTGAGATGACCGCGACTGCCACCTCAAATGCTGCCGGCTCCGCCGCCTGGGCGGACACGCTGCTGCTGTCGTTCGCGCAGGCCGGCTATGTCAGGGCCGAGCCCGCCATCCTGCAGCCGGCCGAACCGTTCCTGGATCTCTCCGGAGAGGACATCCGCAAGAGCCTGTACCTGACCACGGACCTCTCCGGCGAAGAGCTGTGCCTGCGCCCGGACCTGACCATTCCGGTGGCCCGCGATTACCTCAGCTCTGGCCGTGCCGGCCAGCCGGCCGGATTCAGCTATCTCGGCCCGGTGTTCCGCTACCGCAACGGCCAGAGCAGCGAATTCCTGCAGGCCGGCATCGAATCGTTCGGCCGCCAGGACCGCGCCGCGGCCGATGCCGAGATGCTGGCGCTGGCGCTGGAGGCGACCGCAGCCTTCGGCGTCCGCGATGTCGAGATCCGCACCGGCGACGTGGCGCTGTTCAACGCGCTGCTCGACGCGCTCGACCTCTATCCGGTCTGGCGCCGCCGCCTGGTCAAGGACTTCAACCGCAAGATCAGCCTGCAGCAGGATCTGGAGCGGCTGGCAGCGGCGACCACCGCGACCCGCAGCGAATATGAGGGCGTGCTCGCGGCGCTCGCCGGCTCCGACCGCAAGGCGGCACTCGCTTTCGTCACCGATCTGATGTCGATCGCCGGCACCACCAATGTCGGCGGCCGCACTACCGCCGAGATTGCCGACCGCTTCCTCGAGCAGTCGACGCTGAAGGGCGGCGCGCTGCCGCGCGAGGCCATCGCCGTGCTCAAGCGTTTCCTGTCGATATCGGGTAACCCCGACGACGCCGTCGCCGAGCTGCGCGCGCTGACCAATGATGCAAGGCTCGACCTCAGTGCTGCGATCGACCAGTTCGAAAGCCGGGTCGGCTTCATGGCGGCGCGCGGCATCGATGTGAAGGCGACGCGCTTTTCGACCTCGTTCGGACGCGGGCTCGACTACTACACCGGCTTCGAATTCGAGCTGCATCACCGCGGCAACGGCGCCGAGCCGCTGGTTGCCGGCGGCCGCTATGACGGGCTGATGACCCAGCTTGGATCGGCCGAGCCGATCCCCGCGGTCGGTTTCTCGGTCTGGGTGGATGCGCTGACCCGGATCGGCCGCAAGGTGGGAGCTTAAGTCATGAGCGCGCCATTCGTTCTGGCCGTTCCCTCCAAGGGCCGCCTGCAGGAAAACACCGAGGCCTTCTTCGCCCGCGCCGGGCTGAAGCTGTCGAAGGCGGGCGGCGCCCGCGACTATCGCGGCACGCTCACGGGCCTCGATAATGTCGAGGTCGCCTATCTCTCGGCGAGCGAGATCGCCTCGCAACTGTCCCGCGGCTCGGCGCATCTCGGCGTCACCGGCGAGGATCTGGTGCGCGAGACCATCGCGGACGCCGACAAGCGCGTCTCCCTGATCGAAGGCCTCGGCTTCGGCTATGCCGACGTCGTCGTCGCGGTGCCGCAGGCGTGGATCGACGTCCGCACCATGGCCGACCTCGACGACGTCACCACCGGCTTCCGCGAGCAGCATCACATGCGGATGCGGGTCGCGACCAAGTTCATCAACCTCACCCGCGCCTTCTTCCAGAGCCAGGGCATCACCGATTACCGCATCGTCGAAAGCACGGGCGCGACCGAAGGCGCGCCGGCCGCCGGCAGCGCCGAGTTGATCGTCGACATCACCACGACCGGCGCGACCCTCGCCGCCAACGGATTGCGGGTGCTCGACGACGGCGTGATCCTGCGCAGCCAGGCCAATCTGGTCGCCTCGAGAGACGCCGATTGGTCGCCGCAGGCGCGGGAGACCGCGCGAATCATCCTCGATCACATCGCGGCGCGGGCGCGGGCCAACAAATACCGCGAAGTCCGCACCCGCTTCCGCCAGTGCGACGCGGCCATGCTCACCGAGGCCCACGAGCGCTTTGGCGTCGAAGCCCCGTTCGGCGGACCGACCTCGTCAGGCATGCTCACGCTGCACTGCCCGCCGGGCCAGCTCTACGCACTCGCGAGCTTCCTGCGCGGGCATGGCGCCGAGACCGTCTCGGTGGTTTCGCTGGATTACGTGTTCGACCGGGACAACCCGCTGTTCGCCAGGCTCGAGGCGTTCCTGCGGCAGTGAGCCCAAAGTTTGTTGAGCAATTCCGTTCAGCGTAGCGACAGCAAACGGCAGCTACCATATGCTGTCGAGATGACCTTGCAAGAAAACCTGATCGCCTCTGGAACCTTGATCGATGACGCTGGGCTCTGACGTTTCCGGCATGACGACCATCGCGGCAAGCACTGCCGCGAAGGGACTGTCGATTGTCGTCCCGCTCTACAACGAAGCGGCGGGCCTTGCCGCCCTGCACCAGCGCATCTGCGATCTCGCAAAGACCTTGCGGCAGCGCTATCGCTTGGCTTGCGAGGTCGTCTATGTCGACGACGGCAGCGCGGACGCGACGCTGTCGATCGCCCGCTCACTGCCGGCCGACGCGGTCGACGTCCAGGTGGTGTCGCTGTCGCGCAATTTCGGCAAGGAGGCCGCGCTGATGGCCGGCCTCGACCATGCCCGGCTCGGCGCGGTGCTGTTCATGGACGGCGACGGCCAGCATCCGCCGTCGCTGGTCGAGCGACTGGTGCGGCACTGGATCGAGGACGGCTACGACGTCGTCTATACCGCCAAGGCGCATCGCGACAACGAGCCGTTCCTGCGGCGGCTCGCCGGACGGGGCTTCTATGCGCTGATCAATTGGGGCGCGCGCCAGAAGATTCCCGAAGACGCCGGCGACTTCCGCCTGCTGTCGCCGCGCGCGGTCGCAGCACTGAGGCAGCTGCCGGAGCGCAACCGCTTCTTCAAGGGCCTCGCGAGCTGGATCGGCTTCCGCCAGATCCGCGTCGATTACGAGCCCGCGCCGCGCACCCATGGCGTGACGACCTTCAGCGCCGCGCGCCTGCTTGGTCTTTCGATCGAAGGCGTCACCTCGTTCTCGGTGGCGCCGCTGCGCTTCGCCAGCCTGCTCGGCGTGATCCTCGCCGGCGGAGCGTTCCTGTTCGGCCTGTCGATCCTGTGGGAGGTCTTGACCACCGGCAAGCAGGTGCCCGGCTATCCCTCACTCGTGATCGGCCTGATGACGATCGGCGGCGTGCAGCTCATCATGATCGGCATCGTCGGCGAATATATCGGCAAGATCCTCTCCGAGCTGAAGGCGCGCCCGATCTACTTCGTCGCCGAGCACAGTGAAAAGCATTTCGAGACCGACAAGGCCCAGGACGCTTCAACCCTGGACGCCTCGAAGAGGACGGCGGCCGAATGAGCGCGGCCGCGACGCCGCGGCGGATCTGGCTCTGCGCCGACGATTACGGCATCAGCCCGGGCGTCAATCGCGCCATCCGCGACCTGATCGAACGCGGCCGTCTCAACGCCACCTCGGTGATGATGGTGGGACCTGCGGTCGAGCGCAGCGAGATCGAGGCGCTCCAGACGGCAGCGCGAGCGAGCCCGCGCTGCGCGATCGGATTGCACGTGACATTGTCGGCACCGTTCCGGCCGCTCACCATGCATTTCCGCCCGCTCGACGGCGACATGTTTCTCCCGTTTCCGAAGCTGCTGCGCGCGGGTCTTGCGCGAAGGCTCGACCGCGAATTCTTTCGCAACGAGGTCAAGGCGCAGCTGGCAGCCTTCGCGAAAGCGTTCGGACGCGCGCCTGACTTCGTCGACGGCCATCAGCATGTGCAGCTCTACCCGCAGGTGCGCGACGGCTTTGTCGACGCAGTCGCCGAAGTCGCGCCCAAAGCCTGGGTGCGCCAGGGCGGCCGCGACCTGCCGCTGATGCAGCGGCTGGCTTCACCGAAAGCCATGGTGCTCGATATCCTGAGCGCGCAATTCCGCCGTCGTGCCGGCAGCGCGGGCCTCAGCTTCAATCCCGGCTTCGCCGGCGCCTATGATTTCACGCAGGCGGCCGATTTCGGTGCGCTGATGCGGCAATTCCTCGAAGGCCTGCCGGATGGCGGCCTCATCATGTGTCATCCCGGCTTCGTTGACGACATCCTCACCGGGCTCGACCCGATGACGGATGTCCGCGAACGCGAGCACGCCTATCTCGCCGGCGATGCCTTCGCGCGCCTGCTGACGGACAGCGGCGTCACGCTGGGGTGAAACCGAAGAAAGTTTGCGAGAAAGCCGCCCGCGAGGCAGCTTGTCGCATACCGAAATTTAATCCTGCCGGCACTGTTGGGGCCACAATGGAACCCTACATCTGCCTCGCGCTTGTTTTGCGCGAAGGAGACTGACCATGACGCCGCAGGAACGCCAGCTCGTTGACGAGCTTTTCGACCGGCTTTCGAAACTGGAAAATGCACCGCGCGATCCCGACGCGATCGCCGCGATCTCCGACGGCCTGCGCAAGGCGCCCGGCGCGATCTATGCGCTGGTGCAGACCACGCTGTTGCAGGACGAGGCGCTGAAGCGCGCCCACAACCGCATCCAGGAGCTGGAGGCGGGGCAGGCGCCCGAGCAGGCGCAATCCGGCGGTTTCCTGGACACCATGCGCGACACGCTGTTCGGCGGGGGTCCGTCGCGCGGCTCGGTTCCGAACGTACCGCCGCGTGATTCGCGGCCGGTGTGGAACAGCGGCCAGGCGATGCAGCAAAGCCAGCCCGGTTATGGCCAGCCGCCCTACGGGCAGGCTTACGGTCAAGGTCCAGGTCAGGGCTATGGCGCGCCGCCGGTCGGCGGTGGCGGCGGCTCGTTCCTCGGCACGGCGGCGGCAGCCGCGGCCGGCGTCGTTGGCGGCTCGCTGCTGCTCTCCAGCATCCGCGGCATGATGGGCGGATCGCATCAGCAGGCTTTCGGCGACACCAATGCCCTGGGCGACCGTAGCGCTGGTGGAGGTCCCTGGAGCGGCAGCGATCAGTCCGGCGGCTCGCTCGCGCGCGATGCCGGCCTCGACGACATCGGCTCGAACCGCGGTGATGCGTCCCGGCAGGGCTTCGCCGATCACGCTTCGAACGACGACCAGAATTACAACGATCAGAACGACAATGACGGCGGCAATGTCGACCTCGCCGACGACAGCGATTTCGGCGGCGGAGATGATGGCGGCAGCGATTACGCCTGACGCTTTTTATCCTTACTCCAAACGAGAACGGCCGCCGATGAGGCGGCCGTTTTGGTTCCGAGCGCTATGCGCCTACATCACCACGACCTTGGTGCCGACATTGACGCGACCGTAGAGATCGATGACGTCTTCGTTGCGCATGCGGATGCAGCCCGAGGAGACGTTGGTGCCGATGGTCCAGGGCTCGTTGGAGCCGTGGATACGGTAAAGCGTCGAGCCGAGATACATCGCGCGCGCGCCGAGCGGATTTTCCGGGCCGCCTTCCATGTGCCGGGGCAGGTCGGGACGGCGCGCGATCATTTCCGCCGGCGGGGTCCAGGCCGGCCATTCGCGCTTGGCCGTGATCGATTTCACGCCGGACCAGGTGAAGCCGGGGCGGCCGACGCCGATGCCGTAGCGCATTGCCCGGCCGTTGCCCTCGACGAGATAGAGAAACTTGTTCGGCGTATCGACCACGATCGTGCCGGCACTTTCATTGCCGCTATAGTCAACGAGTTGTTTCTCGAATCTCGGGTCGAACTGACGCTGCCGCGGATCGACTGCCTCCTGCTGGAGACCTGCGCCCTGCATCTGCGGTTCGCCCATCGGCGGCAGGCGGCGCTGGTCATAATAACCTGGCTGCTGCTGATACACCGGCTGCTGCGGAGCGTAGGCCGGACCGCGACCGGGCCCGTCGCCGAACATGAACTCGATGAAGCCGCCGCCCATGTTCGAACTGGAGGCGACACGCACCGGCGCAGGCGGCACCTGCGGCTGGTAGAGCACCGCGGGCGGATCGTTCGGCACGCTATTGTCGAAGGCGCTGGCGCTGTTGACGCCGGCAATGAAGGTGCAAGCGCTGCCAAGCAGCGCAACAGACATTTTCTTGAACATCGACGTACTCTGTACTGTTTCGTCTAGATCACATGCGTCGTGGCGAGGTGGTGGCTGATCCGCACCCGCGACGTGGTCAATAAAGAGCAAAAGCCGTTTTGTTTGGTAAACGGAAACGCCATTTCGATTCACCACGTCGTCGGCAGCGGTGCAATTTGGCGATCAGCGTTTATTTTCGATGAACGTCGCGCACGCATGGTTAATCGCCCGTTTGCAAGCCGTCGCGCACAACCGAGACGACAGTTCCGGCTGTGAACTTCGTGTTAAATCGCTTCTGCCTACAAAGACGCGTGAGTGAGGTGGGGGGAGTTCTTGATGGCTATTCACCGCAAACGTTTTCGTGTCGAGGAGGCTATTGTCGGCGAGATGCCCAGCCCCGAAATGATTGAGGAGGCTGCGCCGATGCATAGCGAGATCATGGCCGAGTTGCGTGCGATCCGTGCACAGATGGCGAAGGGCACCGCGCCCTTGTCCGGCAGCGCCGCCATGGCGGCGATCGACGCCTCCACCGCCCACGAGCTCTCCGAAGCCCGCACCATGCTCGATACTTACCGGGCGCAGATCGAGCAGTGCGAGAAGCTGAAGGTCGAGCTCGACCTCATCCACGACGCCATCGACCGCACCAAGCGCGAGATCGCGACACTGCATGGCAAGAGCTTCGACGGCGGCGAAATGGCCAAGGTCAATGGCGAGCTCGGCGCGGTCGTCGGCGGCACCGAACAGGCGACCCAGCAGATCCTCGAAGCCGCCGAGTCGATCGACCAGGCGGCCAGCGCGATGGCCAAGGTGCAATCGGCCGATCAGCAGAAGCGGCTCGCCGACGATATCCAGGAACGCGTCATCTCGATCTTCGAAGCCTGCAACTTCCAGGACCTGACCGGCCAGCGCATCAGCAAGGTCATGAGCACGATGAAGTTCATCGAGCAGCACATCAATTCCATGATGGAGATCTGGGGCGGCGTCGACGCGATCAAGTCCCACGTCGTGCCGCAGGTCGACACCCGCAGCGACGACGACAAGCTTCTCAACGGCCCGAAGCTCGCCGGCGACGTCGGCCACGCCTCGCAGGACGACATCGACGCGCTGTTCGACTGAGCGGACGCGACACTACGGAAAAACAAAACGCCGGCGAGAGCCGGCGTTTTTTTGTTTTGGACGTCATTGCGAGCGAAGCGAAGCAATCCAGACTGTGTCCGCGGAGGCAGCCTGGATTGCTTCGTCGCTTCGCTCCTCGCAATGACGAGTGGCTAGGCCGGCGCCCCGATCACGCCCTCGGCGCGCAGCGAACGTAGACCATGTTGCCGTAGCGGGTGGCGGCGTCCTTGTCGATGAAGCGGGTGATGAGGACGCGGCCGTCGAAGGAGACGATCTCGCGGTCCTGCTCGCCGGGCGTCGGACCCGCCGGCCCGATATAGTTCTTGCCGCTGGGCGAACCCTTCAGCCGCAGCTCCTGCGGTGTTGCCTGGTCCGCCAGATGCATGATCACGCCGCCGGAGGAGCCGGCGGTGATCACGTAAGGATTTTTGCATTGGGCCCGGGCGGCAGCCTCGGTGCGGGCGCGGTCGGCCGGGTTCTGGAACGAGGCGAGGCCCCAGCGGCCGACGATCTCGTCGGCGCGGATCGAGGCGGGCATTTCCGGACCGGTGCCGGGCTCGGCCTCGGGGGGCGGTGAGGACGAAGAGAAGGACGGCAGGCTCATGCCGCCGCCGCAGGCGCCAAGCAGCAGCGCCAGGCAAGAAGCCGCCGCCAGATTGGCGACCGTGCGCGCGTGAGCTGAACTGATCATGGCATTCCCCCGGACAAAACCATGGCCGCACCCCTTCCGCAGCCAAGCGCAAAACCGCTGCCGGAGCAATGACGTCCTTTAATACGCCGGCGCCCCGAACAAGTTTCCAATGTCACCATCCTATATCCGTCTCACCAATCGCTTAACCACCTTTGCTTGACAGGATCGCGGCCAAGCCATATTCCCGGACGCACCATTAGCACTCTGAAAGATGGATTGCTAACGCGCACCGATCGATCCTCGGGAAGGGTGGACGGAAGCGCCGCCCGCCCACTTTCACTCCTTCCGAAACGAGCCTCCAAAGGGAAACGTCATGACTAAATCCAAATTTCGTCCGCTGCATGACCGTGTCGTGGTCAAACGTATCGACGCCGAGTCAAAGACCAAGGGCGGCATCATCATTCCGGACACGGCCAAGGAAAAGCCGTCCCAGGGCGAAGTCGTCGCCGTCGGTCCCGGTGGCCGCGACGAGGCCGGCAAGCTGATCCCGATCGACCTCAAGGTCGGCGACCGTGTGCTGTTTGGCAAGTGGTCGGGCACCGAGGTCAAGATCGACAACGATGAGCTCCTGATCATGAAGGAGTCGGACATCATGGGCGTGATGGCCTAAGGCCAAACGCCTGAACGGCCGCTGAATGCATGCCCGGGTCACTCGATCCGGGCATGCATCATTCCGCCGGGTTCGATCGCGGACCCCGGAATGAGGCGGCCCAATAAGCAAGACACATCACGAAACAAGAGGAATTGCAGACCATGGCTGCCAAAGACGTCAAGTTTTCCGGAGACGCGCGCGATCGCATGCTGCGCGGCGTCGACATTCTCGCCAACGCCGTCAAGGTGACGCTCGGCCCGAAGGGCCGCAACGTGCTCATCGAGAAGTCGTTCGGCGCGCCCCGCATCACTAAGGACGGCGTCACCGTCGCCAAGGAGATCGAGCTCGAGGACAAGTTCGAGAACATGGGCGCCCAGATGGTCCGTGAGGTCGCCTCCAAGACCAACGACCTCGCCGGCGACGGCACCACCACCGCGACCGTGCTGGCCCAGTCCATCGTGCGCGAAGGCGCCAAGTCGGTTGCCGCCGGCATGAACCCGATGGACCTCAAGCGCGGCATCGACATCGCGGTCGCCGCCGTCGTCAAGGACATCGAGAAGCGCGCCAAGCCGGTCGCCGCCTCCTCCGAGGTCGCCCAGGTCGGCACCATCTCGGCCAACGGCGATGCCGCCATCGGCAAGATGATCGCGCAGGCGATGCAGAAGGTCGGCAACGAGGGCGTCATCACCGTCGAGGAGAACAAGTCGCTCGACACCGAGGTGGACATCGTCGAGGGCATGAAGTTCGACCGCGGCTATCTCAGCCCCTACTTCGTCACCAACCCCGAGAAGATGACCGCCGAGCTCGAGGACGCCTACATCCTCCTGCACGAGAAGAAGCTGTCCGGCCTGCAGGCCATGCTGCCGGTGCTGGAAGCCGTCGTGCAGTCGGGCAAGCCGCTCGTCATCATCGCCGAGGACGTCGAGGGCGAGGCGCTGGCCACCCTGGTCGTCAACCGCCTCCGTGGCGGCCTGAAGGTCGCCGCCGTCAAGGCGCCGGGCTTCGGCGACCGCCGCAAGGCCATGCTCGAGGACCTCGCGATCCTCACCGGCGGCCAGCTGATCTCCGAAGACCTCGGCATGAAGCTCGAGAACGTCACGGTGAAGATGCTTGGGCGCGCGGGCAAGGTGGTGATCGACAAGGAGAACACCACGATCGTCAAGGGCGCCGGCAAGAAGCCGGAGATCGAGGCCCGCGTCGGCCAGATCAAGGCCCAGATCGAGGAAACCACCTCGGATTACGACCGTGAGAAGCTCCAGGAGCGCCTCGCCAAGCTCGCAGGCGGCGTCGCGGTGATCCGCGTCGGCGGTGCCACCGAGATCGAGGTCAAGGAGAAGAAGGACCGCGTCGAGGACGCGCTCAACGCCACCCGCGCCGCGGTGCAGGAAGGCATCGTTCCCGGCGGCGGCGTCGCGCTGCTCCGCGCCAAGAAGGCGGTCGGCCGTCTCACCAACGCCAATGCCGACGTCCAGGCCGGCATCAACATCGTGCTGAAGGCGCTGGAAGCCCCGATCCGCCAGATCTCCGAGAACGCGGGCGTGGAAGGCTCGATCGTCGTCGGCAAGATCCTGGAGAACAAGTCCGAGACCTTCGGCTTCGACGCCCAGACCGAGGAGTATGTCGACATGGTCGAGAAGGGCATCATCGACCCTGCCAAGGTGGTGCGCACCGCGCTCCAGGACGCCGCCTCGATCGCCGGCCTGCTGGTGACCACCGAGGCCATGGTTGCCGAGTCGCCGAAGAAGGACGCCGCGCCCGGCATGCCGGCCGGTGGCGGCATGGGCGGCTTCTAAGGCCGATCCTTAGCCCACAGTGTTGCGAAGGCCGCCTCCGGGCGGCCTTCTTTTTTGGCAATCATGGCCCGTGCTTTCCAATTCAACCGGCGGCCAAAACCCACTACGGTGACGCCCGATTCGAATTGTTTGGGCATGATCTCAACGGAAGACCGCTTCACATTTTCCGGATCATGCCCCATTGCCTGGGGATTTCGTCGATGCGCGCGCTTCTTGTTTGCCCGACGGTTTTGTTGGCGGCTCTGCTTGCAGTTTCGCCTGAGGTCGCATCCGCCCAGATGAAGCTGGCGCCGAAGGCCACGGCGCCCGGCGGCGTCGAGACGCGCTATTTCACCTCGATCGACGGGCTGATGGACGGCAATGCCGACGTGATCCTGAAGGAGACACGCCAGGGCAAGACCGTCACCGCAGCCGTGCTCGACGTCTGCTATCCCGTCGCGAAGAATTCCGACCGCAAGGACCGCTTCGTCGTCAATCTCCAGGTCGCGGGCCAGAACCTGACGGGTACGACGCAGAGCCTCGGCGCGAAGGCGCCGGTCACCGTCAAGCTGCTGCGCAAACAGGCCGGAGACACGTTCGAATTCCGCGGCCAGATCAGCATTGGCCAAGCCGTGACCGAGGTCACCTCGCCCGACAATTCCGATCTCAGCGAGAAGGAATTCCTCGACAACCAGACCTCCGACGACGGCATCACGCCGCAGCCGAAGGATTTCACCGACGTCTCGCCGGAAGCGATCGCGGTCAAGGTCAAGCTGGATGCCGCGACCGAGTTCCTGAAGAGCCTGAAGGGCCAGGACGTCGAGGTGACGCTGGCGAGCCTCACCGTCGGCTGCGACGCGCTGCGCGCGGGCGAGCAGACCATCAACATGTCGGTCGATCCGGAGCGCGCCGGTGCCCTGCTGGCAAAATTCAAGGCGACGCCCGGCGTCACCGCCGCGGGCTGGACCGCGGGCATGACCGAGATGGATCGCACCATCCGCATTGCCGCCGCCGACTGGCGCGAGGGTGACAAGATCAACCGCGACAAGCTCGCGGCCGCGGCGGCTGGCGTGCTGAGCAGGACGCTCGCGGCAAAGCCGGTCTCGCAAAGCTTCAACCCGGCGACCGGCAAGCTCAAGCTGGTGTTCAAGCGGCCGAACCAGGATTTTCCCGCGCTCGAGCTCACCGACACGATCGAGGTCGCCGGCCTCGTCTCGCCCGACAAGCCCGGCACGACCGACAAGCTCATGCTCTGGGTCGGGAGTCCCGCGACCACGACCACCGACGAGAGCAGCGGCGCCAAGCTCAATCTCTCGGACGAAGCGACCGCTGACGAGGAAGGCGATCAGCCCGACGACAACGGTTCGGTCGAGGCGCTCGCCAAGGAGCTGAAGGGCCAGCGCTGGGACGCCGACAAGTCGGTGTGGAAGTGATGTAGCCCGCACATCAACTCTCGGTCATCGCCCGGCTTGACCGGGCGATCCAGTACTCCGAGACGGTTTTGATGAGTCGAGAAGCCGCGGCGTACTGGATTCCCCGCTTTCGCGGGGAATGACAGCGTTGGCTAATTGCCGTTGACGCGAAAACGCAGCGGCTTGGGGCCGACGAGCGTCAGCACGTCGCCCTGGCGCTTCCAGGTCTCGACGCTGCCCAGCGCTGCAACGAGATCATCGTCGGCCTGGGCCCGCGCCGGCGGGCAGGAGCGGTCCTGGATCTGGCCAGGGACGAAGATTACGGTGTTGCCGGCGACCGAGAACTGGCCCTTGCCGCCCTTGCACCAGAGCTCCAGCACGACCTCACCATTATCGCCGATCTCGATGTTCGGAATCCGCTTCGAGCCCGGCTGCGGCAGCGCCTCCAGCGTCATCTCGGTGCCGAACGGAAAACCGTCCTCCGCACGCGCGAGCGTGGACATCGCGAGCATTGCAACCGCCGCACACACCGTCTGCCTGAACGAAACCATGAGACCTCTCGACCGACCTGATTTGCGGGACCTTCTATAAGACGGCGGCGCCGTTGAGAAGGTTCGCCATGCACGACGCAAAAATCCCCGCGAGGAGCAACCTCGCGGGGATTTGCGTTGAAGCCGGGCGTGGCCTGCTACTTCAGCACCATCGCCGTGAACGGATAGACATAGGCCTGCAGCGTCACGAGCACACCGACGAGGCAGGCCAGCACGATCGAGTGCCAGAACACGAAGCGCAGGATCGTGCCCTCATGGCCGTACCAGTTGGTCGCGGTGGACGCGACCACGATCGATTGCGCGTCGATCATCTTGCCCATCACGCCGCCGGACGAGTTCGCCGCACCCATCAGGATCGGCGACAGGCCGAGTTGCTCGGAGGTGATCTTCTGCAGGTTACCGAACAGCACGTTGGAGGCGGTGTCCGATCCCGTCAGCGCCACGCCCAACCAGCCGAGCAGCGTGCCGAAGAAGGGATAGAGCACGCCGGTTGCGGCGAAGGCGAGGCCGAGCGTCGCGTCGACGCCGGAGAGCCGCGTCAGCGTGCCGATGGCGAGCATCGCCGAGATCGTGATCAGCGAGATCGCGCACAGCCGGATGGTGCGGCCGTACTGGATCAAGAGCTTGCCGGGCCCGACGCCCATCAGGAAGCCGGAGATGATCGCGGCAATCAGCATGCCTGTGCCGGTGAACGAGAGATAGGTGAAGCCGAACACCGCGCTCTCTTTCGTCGGTCCTGGCGCGACCGGCGGCATCTTGTTGATCATCTGATGCAGCTCGGGAACGGGATAGCTCCAGGTGAAGATCGAGTTTGCCCAGGTCTTGAATCCACCATTGCCCCAGATCAGCATCACGATACAGACGATGATCCACGGCAGCAGCGCACTGAACAGCTCGCTCTGCGTCAATGGCGTCTTGTCCATCGGTTTTGCCGCGGCCATGGTGGCGGCCGATTCATCACGGCCGCGCAGCGCCGGCGACAGCCAGAGCTGCCTGGGCTGCCAGACCTTCAGGAACAGGATCAGCGCCCCCATCGAGATCAGCGACGCCCCGATGTCGACGATCCAGGGATTGACGTAGTTCGAGATCACGAATTGCGGGACTGCGAACGATACGCCGGTGACCAGGATCGCCGGCCAGACGTCCTTCATGCCTTTCCAGCCCGCGAACGCCCACACCACCCAGAACGGCACGATCAACGAGAAGAACGGCAATTGCCGACCGACCATCGCGCCGAGGATGTAGGGGTCGAGGCCGGTGACCGAGGCTAAGCCCTGGATCGGCGTGCCCAACGCGCCATAGGCGACCGGCGCAGTGTTGGCGATCAGCGACAGGCCGCTTGCTGCAAGCGGCGAGAAGCCGAGGCCGATCAGGACGGCGCCCGTGATCGCGACCGGCGTGCCGAAGCCCGAAGCGCCTTCGAAGAAGGCGCCGAACGAGAACGCGATCAGCAGCAATTGCAGCCGCCGGTCCTCGGTAACGCCGCCGACCGCGCGCTTGAGCAATTCGAAGCGTCCGGTGGTGACCGTTACCTGGTAGAGGAAGATGACGTTGAGAACGATCCAGCCGATCGGGAAGAAGCCGGTGACGATGCCCAGCACCGAGGCGCGGATCGACATGTTCGCCGGCATGGTGAAGACGAAGATCGTGATCAAATTGGCCACGATCACGGCGATGACCGCCGCGATATGAGCCTGGACGCGGCCGCTCGCGATCAGGACCAGCAATGTGACGACAGGGACTGCCGCCGCGATCGTCGACAGCACAGGGCTGTGCAACGGGTCATAAACTTGATTCCACATGATCTTCCTCCCCCACGCATGTGTGCTGCAGGCGGCCCGCGTGGACAGCCGATCCTGCTTGACGCTGAAGCGATAACCCCCGAGCTGGACGCGAATTCCTCGCGAATGCAGCGGTTCCCGTCCGCTCACAAGCTCGCGAAATCCCGGAGGCCCCCACCCCGCGCCGATGAGCCCCATGCTAGGGTTGCAAGCTGCGACAAGCCAACGCAAATTGCAGGACTTGCGACTTTAGTCTAAGCGCGCCGATTTCCGCCATCGTCTCAGGTCTTTGGCCCGGGCAGTTGTGCACATCCCCTCAGGAGACAGAGCTCTGTGAAGAACATCAGCGCCACGCTCGCGATCGTCTGGCGAATCGCCGCCCCGTATTTCCGGTCGGAGGACAAATGGGCTGGCCGCGGCCTGCTCGCCGCCGTCATCGCGATGGAGCTGGCGCTGGTCGCGATCGACGTCCTGGTCAATCAATGGCAGAACCGGTTCTACAGCTCACTGCAGGCAAGTGACTGGGATAGTTTCGTCAGGGAGATCTGGATCTTCATCGGCCTCGCCTCCGCCTTCATCGCGCTGGCGGTCTACAAGCTGTACCTGAACCAGTGGCTTCAGATCCGCTGGCGGCAATGGCTGACCCGGCACTATTTGGGCGAATGGCTGCAAGGCGCCACCCACTACCGCATGCAGCTCAAGGGCGATGCGGCCGACAACCCGGACCAACGCATCACCGAGGACGTCAAGAACTTCGTCGAGCAGACCCTGACCATCGGGCTCGGCCTGCTCTCGTCGATCGTGACGCTATTCTCCTTCGTGATCATCCTCTGGGGGCTTTCCAACGCCGCGCCGTTGCACCTGTTCGGCGCCGATCTCATGATCCCCGGCTATCTGTGCTGGGGCGCGCTGGTCTACGCGATCTTCGGGACGGCGCTGACGCACTGGATCGGCGCCCCGCTGGTCAATCTCAATTTCGAGCAGCAGCGCTATGAAGCCGACTTCCGCTTCAATCTCGTCCGCGTCCGCGAAAATTCCGAGCAGATCGCGCTGCTCAAGGGCGAAGGCGCCGAGCGCGGCCGGCTGCTGGAGCGCTTCGGTTTCGTGATCGGCAATTGGTACGCCATCATGAGCCGCACCAAGCGACTCACCGCGTTCACCGCGAGCTATCAGCAGGCCGCCGTGATCTTTCCCTATGTGCTGGTAGCGCCGGCCTTCTTCGCCAAGAAGATCCAGCTTGGCGACATGATGCAGACCGCCTCCGCCTTCTCGAGCGTGCAGGGCGCATTGTCGTTCTTTGTCACGGCGTACCGATCGCTGGCGGAATGGCGCTCGATCGTCGCGCGCCTCGACGGCTTCGAGATGTCGGTCGACGTGGCCGCGCACCTGCCGCCGCACGAGCCTGCGATTGCCCTCAAGGCCGCCGGTGGCAATCGCAATATCGCCCTCGAACAGCTCTGCGTGAACCTGCCGAGCGGCACGCCGCTGGTCGCCGCCGACGCCTTCTCCGTCCAGACGCCGGAGCGCGTGCTGGTGACCGGACCGTCGGGCTCCGGCAAGTCGACGCTGTTCCGGGCCATCGCCGGCATCTGGCCGTTCGGCACCGGCAGCATCTTCGTGCCGGAAAAGGCGAAGCTGATGATGCTGCCCCAGCGCCCCTATTTCCCGGTCGGCGTGCTGCGCGACGCGGTGGTCTACCCGGCCGCGCCGGGCGCGTTCGAAACCTCACGCGTCAGGGACGCGCTGATTGCGGTCGGGCTGCCTGACCTCGCCGAGCGGCTTGAGGAGGACGGTCATTGGAACCGGATGCTGTCGCTGGGCGAGCAGCAGCGCCTCGGGCTCGCCCGCGCGCTGCTGCACGCGCCGGACTATCTGTTCCTGGACGAGGCCACGGCCTCGCTGGACGAGCCGTCCGAGGCCCGCCTGTACCGGTTGCTGGCGGAGAAGCTGCCACAGGCCACCCTCGTCTCGATCGGCCACCGCTCGACGCTGGAAGCCTTCCATACCCGCAAGGTGACGATGGTGAAGCACAGCGCGATCCACGTCCTCGGTGACGGTGGTGTGCCGGTCGAGAAGGAGCCGAGCGCGGCACGCTGAGACGGCCCGACCAACCCTGAGGCTATGGCCCTTCGTTGCAGCCATCCTTCGAGACGCCCGCCTTTGGCGGGCCCTCGGGATGAGGTCTGTCCGCGCGCTGAAATCCGTGCCCCCTCATGGTGAGGAGCCCGCCGGAGGCGTCTCGAAGGACGCAGGCCCCCAGCCTGCGCCCCACACGCCCAAAGCAAAAGGGCGGCAGGTTGCCCTGCCGCCCTCAATCAAGTCGCTTCGGGAAGAAGCTTACTTCAAGTTGCTCATCGCCGTCAGGTCGAACGACAGCTTGGCAATGCCGGCAGCGCCGCACCAGTTGGAGCCAGCGCCGCCCGGATTGATCGCGGTGACGTTGGTGGTTCCGGTGGCGTTGAAGGCGCTGGTGAAGGCGTTGCAATCACCCTTGTTCAGGTCGGTGTCGGAGTAACGCAGGTCCAGCGTGAACACCTTGTAGGTGAAGCCGATGCCGATGTTCCAGGTGTTGTAGTCCTTGTAGGGGATGCCGTTGGCGAAAACAGTGCCGACGCCGGTGCCGTAGAAGGCGTCCGAAGTACCGAACCACTGGCGGCCGAACTCACCCGACACGTACATACCCATGCCGGAGGGACCGAAGGCCGTGCTGGGCGCCGTGTACTTGGCGGTCAACGAAGCGTAGTTGCCCCAGGCACCCGAGTTCAGGAAGTTCGGCGAGTAGTACTCGGTCGCGCCGACCGTGAAGCTGTCGTTGATGGTGTAGTTCACCTTGCCGTAGACTTCGACGAAGCTGACGTCCTTCTTCATGACGTTGCCGTCGGCGAGGAAGATCGTGGTCGTGCTGACGCCGCAGACGTTGCCGCCGGGAATGCCGCCGGTGAGCACGTTGTCGGCGCAGCTGCCGCCCGGATACAGGTAGCCCCAGACACCGATGTCGAACGCGAAGGCGCCGAAGGTCGGGCGGATACCGCCGTAGATATCGACTTCAGCAGCGGCGCGATTGGCGAAGGAGATGCTCTCGGCGGACACGCCGACGTAGAGCTGGAGGTCCTTGTTGACGTTGTAGCGCGGCTCGAAATAGGCCGCGACCGACGGCTTGTGGTTCGACTGCGTGACGCCGCGGAAGATGTAGTCGCTCATGATGGCGCCGCCGAAGGCGATATCCCAGGGGTCAAACGCGACCACCGGCGGGGCCTTCAGTGCCTTCACTCGCATGTCTGCCGCGAAAGCCGAGCCCGTCACCATTGCCAGCGCCGTTGCCAACAAAGCCACTTTTTTCATTTCGATCCCCATCACCAGTTCTAAGACCCCAGCCGGATCCCGGAAGCCCCCGGAACGCACGACCTGATTGCAAATTTCGTAACTGCGGCAATCTGGATGGAGTGGCGTAAACCGAGAAGCAAAAAACGCGGGCATCTGCCGACTTTTTGGGCGTTCTGACGATTCCACGAAAGGTTGTCAGGCTGTGTGTCTTCTCGACCACATTATTTGCACTCCAAAGTGCACCGGACGGCCCGGGTTAGTACGGGTCCGGCGGTACCGTGCTGCCCGCGCCACGAATCAGGCTGCTTCCCGACGAGACCATCCCTCGCGCGCCGTCACGCCGATGCAAAAAGGCCGCAGCATCACCGCTGCGGCCTTCCTGTCGTCGATCATGGTCGTCGGATTGGATCCAGCCTTTGGCCTAAGCTTGGGCCTAACTTTGGGCCTAACCTTGTCCTTCGGCTGGGGTCGTGTCCGCAGAAGACGAAGGCATCGCCCAGCTTGTCTCGGCGGCGGGCTCGGGAGCCGGAGCTGCCGGCGTTGACGGCTTCGGCGCGGGAGCTGCCTTCGCCTTCTTCGGCGCCGCTTTCTTCACAGCCTTCTTGGCGGCCTTCTTAGGGGCAGCCTTCTTAGCGGCTTTCTTGGCCGACTTCTTGGCGGCCTTCTTCGGCGCGGCCTTCTTGGCAGATTTCTTTGTGGCTTTCGCAGACTTCTTCGCGGACTTCTTGGCTGCCTTCTTTGAGGTCTTCTTCGCCGCTACCGCCTTCTTGGCCTTTTTGGCCTTCTTGCTTTTTTTCTTCTTCGCTTTCGCCATCGTGGTCCTCCTGTTGCCGCCGAACAATGGTCGATCCGGGCGTCTTCAGCCGTCACCTCTGGACGAAAGCTCAGCCCTCGAAAGCTCAGTCTTCGAAAGCTCAGTCTTGCGCGTTCAATGCCGGCCGCGACCCGCCCGTAGCCCAATCGAGAAGCTCAATCGTGTGTACGACCGGAACTAACGTGCCACTGGCAATCTGCACCATGCAGCCGATATTGCCTGCGGCAATCATGTCCGGCTTGACGCTCGCGATGTTGGCGACCTTGCGATCGCGCAACCGGCCCGCAAGCTCGGGCTGGAGAATGTTGTAAGTCCCCGCCGAACCGCAACACAAATGGCTCTCCGGCACATCTTTCACCACGAATCCATTATTGGAAAGCAATTCTTTCGGAAGGCCCGTGATTTTCTGCCCGTGCTGCAACGAACACGCAGAGTGATAGGCGACGACGATGTTGTCCTGTCGCGCGGTGGCCACGAGTCCAAGGCCGGCGACGTATTCAGTGATGTCCTTGGCGAGCGCGGAGACCTTCGCCGCATCGACGGCAAACGCAGCGTCCTCGCGCAGAAGATAGCCGTAGTCCTTGATCACGGTGCCGCAGCCGGACGCGGTCACCAGGATGGCGTCGAGCCCCTCGCCGGCCGCTTCCGCGCGCCACGCCGCGACATTGGCGCGAGCCCGCCCTAATGCGTCCTGGTCGTTGCCGAGGTGATGGGTCAGCGCGCCGCAGCACTGCTCGTCCCTGACGAGGACGACCTCGATGCCGTGGCGCGTGAGGAGACTGATGGCGGCCTGGTTGATGCGCGGGGCCAGCACCTGCTGGGCGCAGCCCTGGAGCAGCGCGACCCGGCCGCGCTTCTTGCCGAGTGCCGCGAACACACTGCCGGCGGCGGGCCCCGGTGGCGGCAGCCGGTCCGGCGCCAGCGCCAGCATCGCCTTGAGGCGCAGGATCAGGCCTGGCGTCGCCGACGGCCGGGGCGTCGGCAGGAACGCGGCCAGCGGGCGGGCCAGCCGCGCCAGCCACATGCTGGCGCGGAAACGCCGTGGGTCCGGCAGGACGAAGGCCAGCACCCGGCGCAGCAGCCGCTCGGCCAGCGGCCGCTCGTAACGCTGCTCGATCCTGACCCGGGCCTGATCGACCAGATGCATGTAATTCACCCCCGAGGGGCAGGTCGTCATGCAGGCCAGGCACGACAGGCAGCGGTCGACATGTTTGACCACTTCGGCCGTCGGCGTCTGGTCCTTCTCCAACATCTCCTTGATCAGATAGATGCGGCCGCGCGGGCTATCGAGCTCGTCGCCAAGCAGCACATAGGTCGGACAGGTTGCGGTGCAGAAGCCGCAATGGACGCAAGCGCGCAGGATCTTGTCGGCTTCCGCGATGTCGGGGTCGGCGAGCTGCGCGAGTGAGAATTCGGTCTTCATTCAGCAAGCGTCCCGCGTCAGCCGGCCCCGGTTGAGGATGGTCTTCGGATCGAAACTGGCGCGGACCCGCTCGCTCAACGCGGCAAGGCCAGGGGCTTGCGGGTGGAATACATCGATCGTGCGCCTGATGTCCTCGGCCGCCCGGATCAGCGTGGCGTGCCCGCCGACCGCATTCGCACGTTCGCGCACGGCCGTGGCATGCGCGTCCGGCTTCGGTGGCAACGCCGCCCAGATCAGTCCACCACCCCAATCGTAGATCAATTCGCCGCCGGTCTCGCGCCCCAGCAGCGTCCCGAGCGCCGCGCCCGACGCCGGCGGACAGACGATCCGCCAGACCGGCCAGGCCCCCAGCGCGCCGTCAGCCGCGAACGGCAGGACGTCGCGGATCGTGGTCCATAGCGCCGCTGACACCGTGTCCTCGACCAGCGTTGCGGTTCCGAACGGTGCCAGCAATTCGCGCAGCGAGCCGGCACGGTGGGCGGCCGAGGCGGTAATGCCCTCGAGCCGCAGCACGGTCAGCGCCTCGCTTTGGCCTGCGATATCGCCGAGACCTTCGATCTTGGTCCGGAACGCCGATGTCGGCAGATGCGCGGCACCGGAGACGTCGAAGGGCGAGCCGAGCGCCGCGGTCATCGCCTTGTTGGCGGCAGCATCGTCGAGGCCGCGCAGCAACAGCGTCCGCTCGGCCTCCGGCTTCGGCATCACCTTCAGCGTGACCTCGGTCATGACCGACAGCGTGCCCCAGGAACCGGCGAGAAGCTTGCAGAGGTCGTAGCCGGTGACGTTCTTCACCACCTTGCCGCCGGTCTTGAAGCTGTCGCCGAAACCGGAGACGGCATGCGCCCCGAGCAGATGGTCGCGCGCCCCACCCGCCTTGATCCGGCGCGGACCGGCCAAGCCAGCCGCAATCATGCCGCCGATGGTGCCTGATACCGGCGTGCCGAGCAGCGGCGCGGTGTTCATCGGCTCGAAGGCGAATTGCTGGTTCTTGGCGTCGATCAGCGACAGCACGTCGGCCAGCGGCGCCCCGGCCTGGAGCGTGACAATGAGTTCGTTGGGCTCGTAGGCGGTGATGGCACTCAGCGCGGAGACGTCGAGCACCGCATTGGTCGCCATCGCATGACCGATGCCACGCTTGGAGCCATGGCCGATGATCTCGAGCGGCTGCTCATTGGCAATCGCCGCGCGCACCACCTCTTCGACGTCTTTGGCGTCTCGTACCTTGAGCGTATCCACGCCTGTAGCGGGTAACGAAGTTTGCAGCGAAAATCAAATTTGGCGCGCTGCAGCGAGGCGACGCTAGAAACGCGGGATGTCGGGAAACGCCAGCTTGCCGGCGTGGACGTGCATGCGTCCGAGCTCGGCGCAGCGGTGCAGGGTCGGAAACACCTTTCCGGGATTGAGCAGGCCTTGCGCATCGAAGGCGCATTTCAGGCGCTGCTGCTGGTTGAGGTCGATCTCACTGAACATCTCCGGCATCAGATCGCGCTTCTCGATGCCGACGCCGTGCTCGCCGGTGAGCACGCCGCCGAACTCGACGCAGGCGCGCAGGATGTCGGCGCCGAAGGCTTCGGCGCGCTCGATCTCGCCGGGCTTGTTGGCGTCATAGAGGATCAGCGGATGCAGATTGCCGTCGCCGGCATGGAACACGTTGGCGCAACCGAGCTGGTATTTTTCCGATAGCTCGCGGATGCGCGCCAGCGCCTTCGGCAGCGCACCGCGTGGGATGGTGCCGTCCATGCAGAGATAGTCCGGGGAGATGCGGCCCACGGCGGGGAACGCGGCTTTCCGGCCGGCCCAGAAGAGATTGCGCTCGGCCTCCGAGGTCGAGATCTGGCAGGTGGTCGAGCCGCAAGCGTTGGCAATTGTCTCGACCCGCGTGATCAGCTCGTCGACCTCGATCTTGGGTCCGTCGAGCTCGATGATGAGGAGGGCCTCGACATCGAGCGGATAGCCGGCGTGGACGAAGGCTTCCGCGGCGTGGATCGCGGGCTTGTCCATCATCTCCATGCCGCCGGGAATGATGCCGGCGCCGATGATGCGCGCCACGCATTCGCCGGCCGCCTCGACTTGCGCGAATCCGACCATCAGCGCGCGCGCCGTCTCCGGCTTTTGCAGGATCCGCACCGTGATCTCGGTGATGACGCCGAGCAGGCCTTCCGAGCCGGTGATGACGCCCATCAGGTCGTAGCCGGAGTTCTCCGCCGATTTGCCGCCAATGCGCAGGATCTCGCCGCTCATCAGCACGATCTCGCAGCCGAGCACGTTGTTGGTGGTCATGCCGTATTTCAGGCAGTGCACGCCGCCGGAATTCTCCGCGACATTGCCGCCGATCGAGCAGGCGATCTGCGAGGACGGATCCGGCGCGTAGTAGAACCCGGCATGAGCGACGGCCTGGCTGATCGCGAGGTTGGTGACGCCGGGTTCGGTGACGACGGCGCGGTTGTCGAAATCGATCTCGCGGATGCGCTTGAACTTGCCGAGCCCCAGGAGCACGCCGTCTTCCAGCGGCAGCGCGCCGCCGGACAGTGAGGTGCCGGAGCCGCGCGGCACCACCTTGATGCCCTGCCCTGCACAATATTTCAGGATGAGCGAAACCTGCTCGGTCGTGTCGGGCAGCACCACGACCATCGGCGGCTGCCGATAGGCCGTCAATCCGTCGGATTCATAGGCCCGCATCTCGGCGACACTGTCGATCACGCCTTCGCCCGGCACGATTGCGCGCAATGCAGCCACGATCTCGGCGCGGCGCGCGAGCACGGCCTGGTCACTCGCGGGCATCATGATGGCCATAACATTTCCTTCGCGCCATATTCTTCCGGCCGAGGCCGCACGATCGATTTGTCGCGGTAAATCAACCACGTCCGCGGTGGTTTGGGTAGGCCATTCGAAAGTCGGAGCGACGATCTTGCGCGAGTTCGCTCTGGGACAAGTAGGAAATCGTGAAACCTGCCATGGTTTGGCGGCTTGTCCAATCCGAGCAGGCCTGCCAAAACCGGCGGGTCCGACCATTGCCGATCAGGCATGCAACTAACCAGCCCCCAGGGAAGAGACGAAGAGCACCCGATGACAAAACTGATTTTTGGCGCATTGACCATCCTCACCGCGATTGCCACCGCACCCGCCGCGATGGCGCAGGATGCCGCGGCCGGCAAGTCGTCGTTCAACAAATGCCTGGCCTGTCACGCGATCGGCGAAGGCGCCAAGAACAAGGTCGGCCCCGAGCTCAACGGCCTCGACGGCCGCAAGTCCGGCACCGCGCCCGACTACAATTATTCCGACGCCAACAAGAATTCCGGCATCACCTGGAACGAGGCCGTGTTCAAGGAATACATCAAGGACCCCAAGGCCAAGATCCCCGGCACCAAGATGGCGTTCGCCGGCATCAAGAACGAGACCGAGATCAACAATCTCTGGGCCTATGTGTCGCAGTTCGACAAGGACGGGAAGATCAAGCAGTAAGCGCGTGCGAGAGGGTCGCTGGAGCTTCGGTTCTGAACCGAAGCTCCAGCTTCTTGTTTTGACGCGTTTTCTTCACGCGAACCGGCATCCACTTCGCTCGAAAACGCTCTAATCGGCGACCGCCTGCGCCGATACGATGTTCCCGATCATCGTCTCGATCTCGGTCTTCACCAGATCGGGCACCGCGTTCTGCACCATGTGGCCGAGATCGGGCAGCACGATCAGCTTCGCATTCTGCACGGTGGCGGCGAACGGGCGCGCGTGAATGGCGGTCTTCACCGTCTTGTCAGGTTCGCCGGCGATGATCGTGACCGGCGCCGATATCTCGCCGTAGCGCGCGACCTGCGCAGCGACCGCTTGCTTCAGCGTCACCAGATCATAGGCATTGGCGATGAACTCGCGCGGGCGCAGCAGCAGCGGCGTCGCGGAGTCCTGCACGAAACCATCCGGCATCATTTGCGGCAGGAAGACGTTGCGCGCGCCGGGCTCGCTCAGGAAGTAGCCCAGCGGCAGCGTTATGGTGTAGGCGAGCAGCGGGCCGATCACGGGCGTTGCGATGATCTCGTTGTAGCGGCCGACGCCGCCGCGCCAGGGATGGGTGACGGGCGCGAGCATCACAAGGCCCGCGACGCGGCCGGGATGATCGAGCGCCAGCCGCGCGCCGAGCGCGCCGCTCCAGGAATGCACCACGAAGACCGCGCGATCGATCCCGAGCTTGCCGAGCGCCTCATCGATCATCCGCGCCTGCACCTCCGGGGTCGAATCCTGCCGCCGCGCCCGCGTGCTCCAGCCGTGGCCGGGACGGTCGATCAGGATGACGTGATGATCCCTGGCGAGGAGATCGCCGAGCGGCCGCCGCATCGCTTCGAGGTTGGAGCTCGCGCCGTGCAGCATCACGACCGGCAGGCCCGAATCGCGCGGGCCGAGATCGACGAGGTGAAGCACGGCCCCATCGACCTCGATCATCCGGCCTTGCGGTGGAAAGGCGCGTTGCACAGCGAGGACGCCGGCCTGCGTGACCAGCGCCAGCACAAGCAGTGCGGTCACGACTGACATCACGATCATGGATGGAATCCGGGCGATCCAGGGCACAGGGCAGTTACGTGGCTTGCGGGCGGCAGTTTCGCCCGGGGAGCCCCCGCGCTCCACTTGAAATGCCGGGGCTGTGGATATGTGCATAATTGAAGCGGGAAAAACGCAACGAAATCAATGCTGCTCCCCTTAGCAAGCAAGCTTCGAAACAGCTTCATGCCTTCGTCATCGCGGCTTCCTTATAATCGCCACGGTCGGTTCCGCCATTTAGACGCGGGTGGGCGCCGATCGTGCTCGCAACCCTCGAGGATGCGGGAAAGACCGGCAGGATTTATCCTGATTTGAACCGGAGAATTTCGATGAGCCTGAGATCCAAAGACACTGCGATCGACGAGATCGTGGCAAGCTGCCACGGCGACCTGCGCGGTGCCGTGCGCGCGCTGCTGCTGATCAACGAGCATCTCGAGACGGAGCTTGCAAAGGCCTACGCCGCAGCGGTCGATCGCGGCCTCGCCGAGCGCGAAGGCAGCGTTTTGCACTAGGTTGCTGTCGACCTAGTTCGTGCTGTCCTCGTCCTTTTCCTCGTCAGGCGTGGGTGCGGGACAGGCGCGGATCGTCGAACGGGCAAGCTTGGCGTCGGCCTTCGATTTGTAAGGACCGTCACCGAACCAGACGTCGCCGATGATCACGGGATTGCTGGTCACGATGTTGCATTTTCCGGTGGCGCGGTTGCCGACCACCCAGAACAGTCCGTCGGCGAGGCTCGCCGTGCCCGACGCCAACAGCAATGTACCTGCAAAGATCAAACGCTTCATGGCTGTGCTCCCGCCATCAAGGTAGGCCTGCGGCGGTGCCACCCATACCCCTTGTGACGCGGCGCGTGTCGTCGTGGTTAATCGGCTTGCGCCGCATTCGCTCGAGCAATGATCGACTTGTCCGCTAAATATCGCGGCCTTCGACCTTCTCGGTCAGCGCCTTGACCTGATCGGGGATCTTCTCGAGGTGCGGGTTGACGGCGAGCGCTTTGCGGTAGGCCTCGAGTGCGCGCTTTTCGTCGCCGACCTCCTGCATGATCATGCCGAGGCCTGCGAGCGCGCCGAAATGGCGGGGCTCGCGGATCAACACCTCGCGAATGTCGGCGAGCGAACGGCCATAATCGTTCTGCATGTAGTAGAGCGTCGCGCGACGATTCCAGGCCTCGATGTAGTCGGGCCTGAGCTTGACGACCGAATCCAGCAGCTTGATCGCAACCTCGATCTTCTTTGCGTCGACCGCAGTCTTGGCCCGCGCCATCAACAGCGCCGCGGTGTCGCTCGGGGTCTGGATCCAGATCGCCCAGATCCGCGCCTCGACATGCTTGGCGCTGGCTTCGTCGGGCGCAGCTTTCAGCGCGCCGAACAGGAAATCGAGATTCTTGGTGCGATCGACCTTGGGCAGCTTGGCCAGCGCTTCCGGAAGTTTCTTCTGCTTGCCGGGGGGGGCCGGTGGATCAATCTGCTGTGCTGGCGCCGGAGCGATGCCGGCGGCTCCCAGCACAAGAGCCAGACACAGGGTGCGGGCGACGAAGAATCTCACTGCCATGGTCGAAGTCTAAACGCGCAAAGCCGCCCTTGCAAAGCGGGGGCGGCGTCAAACTCGTGTGAGACGGTGGTCTTGCGGGGCGCGCGCGGGCGTCCGGCAGGGCGAAATCAGCCCTGACGCGCCTTGAAGCGGCGCTGCACCTTGTTGATCACATAGACCCGGCCCTTGCGGCGGACCAGGCGGTTGGCGCGATGGCGACCGCGCAGCGATTTCAGCGAGTTACGGACCTTCATGGCAGAATCCTGAACGTTCGAAAGGCCGTGTTCGGCACTACCGTTTCGGCACGCGCGAATGAGGCAAAATGAGATTTTCCCGCTGGCGGACCGACCGCCCGGGACGGGGCGGTTCTTAAGGCATGGGAGGACCGGATGTCAATGTTAACTGCCCCGATCCCACCCACCAAATTCTGGAAAACAACCCCATGCAAAGTAGAAGCGGCCGGATCGGCCCAATCTGGCGCGGACGACGCCTGTCCTACAACGCCTTGTCCCACAATGCCTTGCCAAGTTCGTTATATCATATAATCAATTCGGCAACCCGTCGGGAGGAAACCCATGCCGAAGCTGAAGCTGCCGAACATCGACGACGTCGTCGCCATCGACATTCACACCCACGCCGAGGAGCCCTGCGGCACCCATCCCGACGACGGCTATGACGATTTTCAGGCGCAGATGGCGGACTATTTCAAGTCGCCGCACAAGCATCCGCCGACCGTTCCGGAGACCGCCGCCTACTATCGCTCCAAGAACATCGCCGCGGTGATCTTCCCGGTCGACGCCGAGCGCGAGACCGGCTTCCGCCGCTACAAGAATGAGGAGATGCTGGAGATCGCCTCCGACCATCTCGACGTTCTGATCCCCTTCGTCTCGATCGACCCGCACAAGGGCAAGCTCGGTGTGCGCGAGGCGCGCAAGCTGATCGAGGAATACGGGGTGCGCGGCTTCAAATTTCATCCGACCATGCAGGGCTTCTACGCCAACGACCGCATGGCCTATCCGCTCTATGAAGAGATCAACAATGGCGGCGCAATCGCGCTGTTCCACACCGGCCAGACCGGCGTCGGCTCGGGCATGCCCGGCGGCATGGGGATGCGGCTGAAATATTCCAACCCGATGTACATGGACGACGTCGCGGCTGATTTCCCCGACCTCAAGATCATCCTCGCCCATCCCTCCTTCCCCTGGCAGGAAGAGGCGCTGTCGGTCGCGACCCACAAGCCCAACGTCTACATCGACCTCTCGGGCTGGTCGCCGAAATATTTCCCGCCGATCCTGGTGCGCTACATCAACTCGATCCTGCAGGACAAGATGCTGTTCGGTTCGGACTGGCCGGTGATCACACCGGACCGCTGGCTGTCGGACTTCGCCAAGATCGAGATCCGCGACGAGATCCGGCCGAAGGTGCTGAAGGCCAACGCAAGGAAGCTGCTGGGGATCTAGGCGCGATCCCATGAACTGACGGAGCCGCTTGCTCGCTTGCAGCGGCTCCGCAGCGGTAGAGGGCTGGGCCTTAAGCGCGCATGCCTATCGCCGGCCGAAACGGCGGATCGCTCTCGGGTGATTCAATCGCAGCGTAATGATCGAAGCGCATCGCGGAACTCGCCCGCCCGCGGCTCATCAAGCCTAGACTTGCCGAATAGCCGAACATGGTCATGAGCGGAACGATTGCGTCGATCGCGACAACCTCGTTCTCGATGTCCCTGAAGCGAATGTGCGCACGCCGTAATTTCAAATCGTCGGCGATAGATGATGCGAATGCTCCCGGCGTCACCACCTCGACCTTCATGATTGGTTGGAGCAAGACCGCCTTCGCCATTTTCAGGGCTTCGCGGAAGGCCGCCCGCGTCGCGACCTCGAAGGCAAGCACTGATGAGTCGACATCGTGATATTTGGCGTCAATCAGTTCGACGCCGACATCGACCACCGGAAAGCCCGCAACGACGCCGCAAGCAAGGACGTCTCTCAGACCTTTCTCGACGCCAGACAGATACTCTCTCGGCAGCACATCCTCGTTGACCTTTGACTCGAAGTGAAAGCCCTTTCCGGCATCGATTGGCGCGACGCCGAGCTTCACGGCGGCGAACTCGCCTTTGGGGCCGTAGATCTTCCTATGGGTGTAGCCCCCCTCAGCGCGCGTGGTTGGGCGCTCGATCAGTGCGACCTGCCACGCGCCGACATTGACGACGATCCCATGGGCACGGCGAAGAATATCGATTTTGCCTTCGAGATGCCCTTGGCTCACCCCTTTCAGCACCGCCTGCCCCGACTCGGGATCGAGCGACACAATGAACAAGTGATCCTCGGCGGAAAGCTTGGCGAGCGCCGTCACAAGTTTATCATGCTCCGCCCGAGACGCCGCCTCGATGGCGAGCTCGACCAGCAACGGTTGCCTGACGACATCATCTTGCATTGCTCGATCTCAAACCTGCGTTCTCGGATCGCTTTCTACTCTATCATCGGTTGATTCACTATTCCTGCAGAACAAGATGCTGTTCGGCTCAGACTGGCCGGTGATCACGCCGAGCCTCGCTGCAACCTCTCCCGCTTGCGGGGGAGGTCGACGCGCGAAGCGTGGCGGGTGGGGGCTTTCTCCACACGATGATTTTCCCGATGCGGAGACACCCCCACCCCAGCCCTCCCCCGCAAGCGGGAGAGGGGGCGCACCGTCCTCGTGGCATCGGCGGAAGTCGTCCGACCGAAGGCCTCAGACCTGTGCCAAGCCTCCATCGACGAAAACCTCGCCGCCGGTCATGAAGCTGCTGTCCGAGGACGCCAGGAACGCCGCAACCGCCCCCGTCTCGCTTGGGTCGCCCACGCGCCCGATCGGCGTCATGCTTCCAAGCGCGTCGAACGCTTCCTCGCCGACGATCTCCAGCGCCAGCTCCGTCTTGGTCGGCCCTGGTGACAGCACATTGACGCGGATGCCGGTGCCGCGCAGGTCCTGCGCCCAGCTGCGCGCCAGATTGCGGATCGCAGCCTTGGTCGCGCTGTAGATACTGAACTGCGGCGTTCCCATCACCCCCGTGCTCGATCCGGTCAGGATGATCGACGACCCCTTCGTCATCAGCGGCAGGGCTTTCTGCACCGTGAACACCAGCCCCTTCACATTGACGTCGAAGATCTGATCGTAATGCTCGACCGTGATCTCGCCGAGCGGCGCAAACAATCCGGTCCCAGCATTGGCGAACAGGATGTCGAGCCCGCCGCGTTCGGCCTTCACCGTCGCGTACAGCCGATCGAGGTCGGACATATCAGTCACCGAGCCCCTGACCGCGCGCGCCGAGGAACCGAGCTGCGCCACGGCGGCATCGAGCGGCTCCTGCCGCCGCCCGAAGAGATAGACGAACGCGCCTTCGTCGATGAACCGTTTGGCCGCTCCAAATCCGATGCCGGTTCCGCCGCCCGTAACCACCGCCGTCTTGCCTTGTAGTCTGCTCATGATGTGCTCCTTCACTAGGGTTGCACTGAGCTGGCGGCCTACCCACCTATCGACAAGTATGCACCTTTTGGTAAGTGCCCAAAAATGTCAGACACGATCTCTCCACCTGCGCAGGCTTCGCCACCTGTCCAAAGCTGCACCCCGACTTTGCCCGGCTTCACTTGCGGCCTCGACGCGACCCTGCGGGTCATCGCCGGCAAGTGGAAGCCGCTGATTCTGTACTTCCTCGCCCAGGGCGGGCCGACCCGCTACGGCGAGCTGCGGCGAGCCGTGCGCGACGTCAGCGACAAGATGCTGATCCAGCAACTCAAGGAGCTCGAGGCCGATGGTCTCGTGAAGCGGACCGACTACAAGGAAGTGCCTCCGCGGGTAGACTACGGTCTCACCGCTTTGGGCCACAGCCTCGCTCAGGCCCTCGTGCCGCTGTGCTCGTGGGGCACGGAGCACATGGCGGAGGTCAGCCGCGTTTTCGCCGAGCGGGACGCCTGGAATTCCAAGAGCCGGTGAATCTGATGGCTACGTTATGCGATCAGTTCACGCTTGCCAGATAGCCCGCCAAAATTGTCCGGCTTTCGCTGAGCGTCTCGATACGCTCATCGATCAGGCCGACCTGCTGCGTGAGTATTTTTCGCAGCTCGTTGCACGGCGTGAAAGCCGGATCGTTGTTCCTTACGCATGGGAGTAACCGCTTGATGGTTTCGAGCGTCATCCCCGCGCCGCCGAGCATCTTGATCCGCCGCACCGTTTCCTCTTCGGCCAGGCCATAATCGCGATAGCCGGAGTTCGTCCGCTGCGGCGCAAGCAGTCCTTCGCCTTCGTAGTAGCGTAGCATTCGGACGCTGACCCCCGTCCGCCGGGACAGTTCGCCGATTTTCATCTGAAGCCTCTTGACCCTGACAGCACTGTCAGACCCTACAGACTTTGCTCGTCCAAGTGAATGCCACTTGTGAAGGGAGCAACGATGAAAGCCTACCATTTGAATGGCCATGCTGGTGCTGGTCGCCTTGCGCGCGTCGAAATCAGCAAACCCGAACCCGCCGATGGCGAGGTCCGCATTCGGGTCGAGGCGGCAAGTCTGAATTACCGTGACCTCCTGATCCTCGACCGTGCAGGCCAAGGCGAGCTCAAGGGCCGCGTGCCACTCTCCGACGGTGCGGGTGTCGTTGACGCCATCGGCGCCGACGTCTCGCAATGGCGACTCGGGGACCGCGTCGCTGCATCGTTCTTCCGCGATTGGATCTCGGGGCCATTCAAGTCCAGCTATATTCCCTCATCCCTCGGTGGCAACACGATGGACGGAATGCTGGCTGAGTATGTCGTGCTGCCGGCGACTGCGCTGGTCTCAGTGCCGGCGCATTTGTCCGCGGTTGAGGCCGCGACCCTGCCCTGTGCCGGCGTCACGGCTTTCCATGGCCTCATCGCACGCGGCGGGATGCGCAAAGGCGACACGCTGTTGGTCCAGGGAACAGGCGGCGTCGCGCTGTTCGGGCTTCAATTCGCGGTGGCGCTGGGGGCGCGTGCGATCGTGATATCCTCCTCGGATGAAAAACTCGCCCGCGCCAAGGCGCTGGGCGGCTCGATCCTCATCAACTATCGCGAGACGCCTGACTGGGATGTCGCCCTGATGAAGGCAACGGATGGCAGAGGTGCCAGTCACATCCTCGAACTCGGCGGTCCCGGCACCTATGATCGATCGCTGCGATCGGTCGCTTCGGGTGGCAAGATCGTCCAGATTGGTGTCTTGACGGGGTTCGGTCCCAAGCCCGACCTCGCGCGCCTTCAGTGGGAGAATGCCGACATCATCGGTGTCACCGTCGGATCAGTCGAACACTTTGCCGCGATGAATCGCTTCCTGACCGAACACGCGATCCACCCGATTGTCGATCGGGTCTATGGTTTCGACGAGGTCCCCGAAGCCTATGCGCACCTGCGGACCGGCTCACACTTCGGCAAGGTCGTGATCAGATTTTAGAAACCAGGGCCCAAGTCGCGATTCCGTCTTGGACCGATTTCGCGGCGCCTTGTATAGTCCGTGGACCGCAACGATCCCGGAGGACAGGTCAATTGAGCCTCAAAGCCGTTGTCTTCGACGCCTACGGAACGCTCTACGACATCCAGTCGGTCGCCGAGACCACCGAGGATGCGTTTCCGGGCTACGGTGAGATCATCACGCAGATCTGGCGGATCAAGCAGCTCGAATACACCTGGTTGCGCTCGCTGATGCGGCGCTACCAGGACTTCGCAGCCATCACGCGCGACTCGCTTTCCTATACGCTGCGCGTGCTCGGGCTCGCTTACGAGAACGAGGCATTCGAGCGCGTGATCGAGAAATATCTGCATCTCGATCTCTATGCGGATGCGACGGCAGCGCTCACGGCTCTGAAACCGCGAAAACTCGCCATCCTCTCCAACGGCAGTCCGGATATGCTGAATGCGCTCGTGCGCAACTCCGGCCTCGACGCCCTGCTCGACGCCACGATCAGCGTCGACGCGAAGAAGATCTTCAAGCCGAGCCAGGAAGCCTATGAGCTGATCGGCGAGGTGCTCGGCACCGCGCCGGATGAGGTGCTGTTCGTCTCCTCCAACCCCTGGGACATCGCGGGCGCGAAAGCGTTCGGACTGAACGTTGCCTGGATCGAACGGGTGACGCCCGAAGCGATGGCGCTGGCTTGCGTCGAGAACGAACTCGTGGCACCGCTGACGATGTTCAAGGCGATCCGCACCCAGATGGACGAGCTCGGCTTTGCGCCCGATCATCGCGTCCGGGCGCTCTCGGAGCTGCCAAGGATTGCTTAGGCATCGCCGCGCGCCCGCAAGTCTGGAATGAGCTGACTGGAATGAGCCTGGAATCCGTTCGCGCCTTCTTCGCCGAAAAAGCCCCCGACATCACAGTCATGGAATCGCCGATCAGCTCCGCAACTGTGGCGCTGGCCGCCGAAGCCTATGGCGTCGAACCCGGAATGATCGCCAAGACGCTCTCATTGCGGATCGGCGAGCGCGTGATCCTGATCGTCGCGGCCGGCACTTCGCGCATGGACAACAAGAAGGTGAAGGCGGCATTCGGCGGCAAGCCGAAGATGCTCGGGCTGGAGGAGGTCGCCGAAATCACCGGCCACGAGGTCGGCGGCGTCTGCCCGTTCGGACTGAAGGCGCCGCTGCCGGTCTATTGCGACGTCTCGCTGAAGGCGTTCGATGTGGTGGTGCCGGCCGCTGGCTCGACCCATAGCGCGGTGCGCATCCCGCCCGATCGCATGGCCGAGCTGACTGCGGCGGAATGGGTCGATGTCTGCGAAGTCAGGTCGGAAGCGCCCTAATCATCCTCGTCGTAAGGCCGGGGCTGGGTCGCCGGAGGCGGCGGCGCATTGTTATAACGTGGCGCCGGCGCGGCGCGATTGCCCGGGACCTGCTGCTGCGGCGGCATCTGGTTGTTGGACTGGAACACCGCGCGACAACCGCTGGAGAGCTGGGGCGTGTTCTGCCGCAAGCAGGCCGTAATGCGGCTCACATCAGGGATCTGATCGCTGCACAGCCGCCACACATCCGGCGTGCAGGCCATCTGCTGCTCCATGGTTCCGCGATACTCTTCAGCGGATGCAGCGCTTTGCGCGACGATGCCGCCGATCGCAAGCGCCACACCCAGCGCAATCCGCTCTGTTCGCATGTCCGATTCCTTCGCGAGTCTCTCGAATTCTGTTCAATCAATGAGACGCGGAGAGGTTCTGGACCAACAAAAAATTGTGAAAACGGGCCAGGAACCTATTCGACCTTGCCGATCTTCTTCACCGCCGTAATCAGCCGCGCGCTGTCGACCGCCACGAATTCGGCAAACGCCGGCGCGTCCTGATAGGCGACGAGACTGCCCGACGTTTCGAAGGCCTTGAGCACGTCCGGGCTCGTCATCACCTGCGCCATCGCCTCGCGCAGGCGAGTCGCGATCGGCGCCGGCAGCGCGCTCTGCGCAAACAGCCCGGCCCAGATGTACATCTCGACGTCCTTGTAGCCGAGCTCCTGGAAGGTCGGCACATCGGGGAAGCTTGCGATGCGCTTGGCGCCGCAATTGCCGAGCACGCGCAGCTTGCCGTCCTCCACTTGCGGCTTCAGCGTCCCCGGTGCGGCGGCGATCGCCTGCACGGTGCCGCCGAGCAGCGCGGTGAGCGCCGGTCCGGCGCCGCGAAACGGCACATGCAGCAGCTTGATGTCGGCGCTGCTCGCGAACATCTCCATCGCCACATGCAACGTGCCGTAAGGCCCCGACGAGCCATAGGTGATCTGGCCGGGACGCTTCCTGGCATCGTCGACGAAATCCTGCGCCGTCTTCCACGGCGCCGAGGCCGGCACGGCGAGCAGCGTGGGATCGGCCAGCACCCGCGCGATCGGCATGAACTGCGAGACCTCATAGGCGACCGGACGCTCGAACAGCCGGTCGGCCTCGGGCAGCACCGCAAGCGAGGACAGCGTCATCAGCAGAGTGTAGCCATCGGGCTCGGCGCGTGCGGCGGCGGCGTTGCCGACCGATCCGCCGCCGCCTCCGGCGCGGTTATCGACGATGACCGCCTTGCCGAGGATCCGCTCCAGCGCCTGTGCGACGGGGCGCGCCGCGAGGTCCGCCTGGCCGCCGGCCGGAAACGGCACGATCATGGTGACGTTGCGCGCGGGATAGGCTTGCGCGAAAGCCGCGCTCGACAACGCAGGCAACAACGGCAATGCGGCAGCAGCGCGCAGGACATCGCGTCGATCCATGGCAGATTTCCCCCTGTTTTCTTATTTCGGCTCCAGCCTAGCGTGACCGTCCGCAAGAACAAGACGCGCGGCGGGATTAACGAAGCATTATCCATGTTCCGCCCGGTCAGGAACGTCCCTCGGATCCTACCGTTGCCTCCCAGGGAGTGGAGCGATGAATAGACTTCAGACCATTGACGTGGCGCTGGACGAGATGCTGGTGAATCTCGCCGCCATCGTCCTGCGGCTTTCAAAGCCCGACGTGACGCGAACGCCGGAAGCGCGACGCGCCTTGGCGCAATCCGTGCATCAATACGCAGTCTGCGCGAAGCGCTCGCGCGATCCGCGTGTCCATGATTTGAAGTCGCAGCTGGAAGAGACGTTGAAGCCGAACTTGCGCGTGGTCGCGCGTAATGATGTGACGGTGTCTTAGTCCAACTTCGTCATTGCGAGCGAAGCGAAGCAATCCAGAATGCCTCCGCGGAGACATTCTGGATTGCTTCGTCGCTTCGCTCCTCGCAATGACGGAGGTCGCTGAAGCCACTCGCTCTACGACGGCTTTGCTACGACGGCTTTGCCTTTCCGCGCACCTGCCGCTTGCACGTACCCGGCAGCTTCGCCGCGAGAAAATCGCCGAGCGCCTCGACGCGTGCGGGGCGCGGGCCGCCAGGTGGCGTCACCAGATGTACGGCGCCTTCGACCTGCTTCCAGTCCTTCAGGACCACTTCGACCTCGCCGGAGGAGATGGCGTCACCGACGATGAATTCCGGGAGGTCGGCGATGCCGAGGCCGGCGATCAGCGCCGGCATCACCGCTTCGCCATTGTTGACGCGGAGCTGTCCGCCTGGGCGTACACTCGCCTGCTCGCCGGCCGCATTGGTGTAGTGCCAGACGTTGGGCGTCGAGAGATAGGCGTAGCTGAAGCATTTGTGCTCGGCCAGATGCATCGGATGCGTCGGCCGTCCGTATTGCCTAAGATAGGACGGCGCGGCCACCGTAAAGCGCGGCATCGTGAAGAGCCGCCGCGCAATCAGCGAGGAATCCGGCAGCCGCGCGATCCGCACCGCCATGTCAAAGCCCTCGCCGATCAAATCGATGGTCGCATCGCTCAAGTGCAGATCGACCGAGACCTCCGGATAAGCTTCGAAGAACTCCGGCAGCAATGGCGCCACCGCCTTGATCCCGAACGACATGGGCACGGCGAGCCGCACCAGGCCGCGCGGCGCGACCGACTGCGCCAGCGCCTCGTTCTCCGCCGCCTCGCCGTCGGACAGCAGGCGCGTCGCACGCTCGGCGAGCTTATGCCCGGCATCGGTCAGCGCGAGCCGGCGTGAGGTACGGTTGAACAGCCGGGCGCCGAGCCGCTCTTCAAGGCGCGTAACCGCCTTGGACACCGTCGCCTTCGACATCGCGAGCTCGCCCGCCGCCCCCGCAAACGACCGTAATTCCACGACTTTTGCGAAAATCGCGAGTGCCTCGAAATCGGGAAGTTTGGCCATGACAGCGGATCCAATTGGGCTGCTTAGGGAAACAATGCGTTTCAACAGTTTCTATTTCTATACCACAGACGGAGGCTTATCCAAGGGTCATCAGAAATTCAGCAATGGAGAAATCCAATGACCAAGAAGCTCTCAGGCAAGGTTGCCCTCGTCACCGGCGGCTCGCGCGGCATCGGCGCGGCCTCTGCCCGCGCACTCGCCGATCAAGGTGCTGACGTCGCGATCAGCTACGTCGCCTCTCCCGATAAGGCGGAAGCGGTCGTCACCGAGTTGAAGGCTCGCGGCGTCAAGGCGCGCGCCTTCCGGGCGGACCAGGCCTCGGCCAAGGACGTGACGCAGCTCGTCAACGACGTCGCGAAGGAGTTCGGCCATCTCGACATCCTCGTCAACAATGCCGGCGTCGCGAGCGGCGGCGCGATCGACGATGCCAATGCCGACACCGAAGCGCTCGCCCGCCAGGATGCCGTCAACGTGCATGGCGTGATCGCCGCGATCCGCGCCGCTTCGCAATTGATGGGCGAAGGCGGCCGCATCGTCACCGTTGGTTCGATGCTCGCCGACCGCGCCTCGTTCCCGGGTCTTGCAGACTACGTCGCCACCAAGGCCGCCGTGGTCGGCTACACCAAGGGCGCAGCCCGCGACCTCGGCCCGCGCGGCATCACCGTGAACGTGGTGCAGCCCGGCTCGATCGACACCGACATGAATCCCAAGGACGGCGGCGAGTTCGCCGAGACCCAGCGCAAGCAGCACGCGCTGCAGCGCTTCGGCCGCCCCGAGGAAGTCGCGGCCGGAATCGTCTTCCTCGCAAGCCCGGAAGCCTCCTTCGTCACCGGCACGGTGCTCAACGTCGATGGCGGTTTCGGCGCCTGATCAAGGCGCCACCCGCCAACCAAGGAATTACGCAGATGATCGAACTCAGACCCTTCGCAAAGCTCGGCGGCGCCGATCACGGCTGGCTCAACGCCAAGCATCATTTCTCCTTCGCAAGCCATTATGACCCCAACAACATGGGTCACGGCGCCTTGCGGGTGTGGAACGACGACGAGATCGCGCCGAACACCGGCTTTCCCGCCCATCCCCACGCCAACATGGAAATCATCACCTATGTGCGCGAGGGCGCGATCACCCATCAGGACAGCCTCGGCAACGAAGGCCGCACCGAGGCGGGCGACGTGCAGGTGATGAGCGCCGGCAGCGGCATCCGCCACTCCGAGTACAATCTCGAGCCGACCAAGGCACGCATCTTCCAGATCTGGATCGAGCCGACCGCACGCGGGGGACAGCCGACCTGGGGCTCGAAGCCGTTTCCGAAAGGAGACCGCTCGGGCAAGCTCGTCACCATCGCGAGCGGCTTCGAGCATGACACGGACGCGCTGCCGATCCGCGCCGATGCGCGGGTGCTCGCCACCACGCTGAAGGCCGGCGAGAGCGCGGAGTACATGCCGCACAAGTCGCGGCACCTCTATCTGGTGCCCGCGGCGGGGTCAGTCGAGATCAACGGCGTGCGCGTCAACGCCCGCGATGGCGCTGCGATCCGCGACGAGGACCGGCTGAAGATCACGGCACTGGAAGATTCCGAGCTCGTGCTCGTCGACGCGGCTTAGCAACGCATCCGTCATGGCGGGGCTTGTCCCGGCATGACGCTCCCGACACCCACTCATCAAATCTGCATCCAACGGAGATCATCATGACCAAAGTTCTCGTCCTTTATTATTCCGCCTATGGCCACATCGAAGCGATGGCCAATGCCGTGGCCGAAGGCGCGCGCGAAGCCGGTGCCACCGTCGACATCAAGCGCGTGCCCGAACTGGTGCCGGCCGAGGTCGCCACGGCGTCCTATTACAAGCTCGACCAGGCCGCCCCCGTCGCGACGATCGAGGACCTCGCAAACTACGACGCGATCATCGTCGGCACCGGCACCCGCTTCGGCCGGATGGCCTCGCAGATGGCGAACTTCCTCGACCAGGCCGGCGGTCTCTGGGCCAAGGGCGCGCTGCACGGCAAGGTCGGCGGCGCCTTCACGGCGACCGCGACCCAGCATGGCGGCCAGGAGACGACGCTGTTCTCGATCATCACCAACCTCTTGCATTTCGGCATGGTCGTGGTCGGCCTGAACTACGGCTTTGCCGGCCAGATGAAGCTCGACGAGGTCACCGGCGGCGCACCTTACGGCGCCACCACGATCACCGGCGGCGACGGCAGCCGGCAGCCCAGCGCCAACGAGCTCGCCGGCGCACGCTATCAGGGCCGCCAGATCGCGGAGACAGCCAGGAAGCTGCACGGTTAAGCTACACGGCTGAGCTGCACGTCTGATGCGAGGGCAGCGCGTCAGCGCGTCCCCTTGCCAATCGCCTTCGCCGCAAAGGCGGCGAGCTGGGGATAACGGCGCAGGCCCTGCGCGGCGTGGTCACGCCACGCGAAGGGCATTCCGCGCCAGGACAGCGCGACGCTGACGTCGGTCAGCGGCACCGGTTCGGCGCCGAAGCGGCGCTTATAGTCCTGGTTGCCGATGCTGAGGTCGAAACGGCGCACGCCATCTGCATGCAGCGCCGCCATGGTGCGCTCGGTCACGAGCAGCCCCGGCGAGCAGCTCGACCAGGAATCGCCAGCGTGGCTGATGCGCAGCAGGAAATAGGTCGCACCAAACCTGACGCCGAGCGTGGTGGCGACGACGGCCTCGTCGCAGACCAGCGCCGAGATGACGGCGTAACCGTCCGCGACACCCTGACGGGCGACGTCGCGATAGAACTGCGCATGGGTTTCGTCGTTGAGGACGAAGCGCGAACCCAGCTTTCGCATGCGCGCCTGCTGCTGGGCATCCATCACGTCCAGGAGCTCGCGCGCACGCGCGACATCGGTAGCGATCTCGAATCGCGCGCCGTCGTGACGGCTGAAGACGCGCCAGCAGCGCGGCATCTGCATGCGCTTGATCGAGGCCTGGTAAGCTTCATAGTCGTCGCCGGTCAGCACGACGTTGCCGTTGAGCGAGCAGGATCCTATCCGGCCGAGCGCCACCAGCGGGTTCGGCCTGCCGCCGATCTGGGCCGGCATCTTCCTCAGGCGCAGCAGATCGAAGCGGTCCGGCAATGCGCGCAATGCGTCGATCAGCGCCATGCCGATCGCCTCCGTCGCCGCGGCGTCCAACGCGGCATCCAGCGCCAGGATTGGCGCGTTGTTGTCGGAGACGCCGCAATCGGCGAACTCGACGATGCGGATGCCGCGCCTGAGATGGCTGATCATCGGCACGATTACGATGTCCCTGCCGGTCGTGGCGTCGGAGATCAATGCAATCAGCGGCGAGAAATCGTGGAACGCCTCATACCAGGCGCCGAGCCAGTATCCATGCTGGAATGCAGTGCGATGGCCTGCGTTCAGGCGGGATGCGGCCCGCTGCCAGTCACGCACGAAATCGACCGCGATTCCCGACGTACTGGACACAAGACCATCTGGTTGCTCGACGCTGAGGATCGTCATCCGCGGGACATGCGATTACTGGGTGTTTCCAGATAGATTATGTTTTGTCGCGGCCACAAGTGACCTCATTGCTTATCGTTAAGCCGATGCCACTGCGGCGGCACCGGCTGCGACAAGTCGTCCGGTTCCGTTTCCGCAACGCATTGGAACCTGGCCAGGAAGTTCAGGCCGGCCACGGCAACAGCGAACATGAACCAGATCGGATTCTGCCGTTCGAGCAGGAAGGTCTCGGTGGCCCCGTAGTACAGGCCGAACAGCCACACGGTCAGGAACAGCTTAGCCAACGCACCGCTGCGGTTGTGAGTTCGGGCGGTCTGGAAATTGCCTAGCGGCGCGAGCACGAAGACGAGGATCACCAGCAACAGCCCCGGCAGGCCGATGGTGACCGCGAGGTCGAGATAGCTGTTGTGGCTGTGCGCCGCACTCGTCGCCCATTCGGCGCCCTGGACGGTCTGCCGCGCGGTCACGTCGTCCCAGAACGCGGCGTAGCCGTGACCGATGATCGGCTTCTCGGCGACGGCTGCGAGCGCGAACTCCCAGATGGCGGAACGGCCGGTGAAGGTGGGATCGAGCGGAAGCAGCCGCGTCATCGCCCCGAGCGCCGGGCTCAGGACGCTGCCGACCGTCAACAGGTTCATCACGATCAGCGGCACGAAGCAGATGATCCGCCTCAGCCACAGGCTCGGCGTGACGCAGACCAGCGAGGCGAGCGCGTAGATCGCAAGACACAGCACCGACGACGTCTTGCCGCCGGTGAAGATCAGGAAGAGTCCGGCCAGCGCGGCGATGGCCGGCCCCATCACGAACGAACCAATGGCAGACAAGTAAATGCCGACATAGACCAGGATGGTCATCACGGGCGAGGCGATGTTCTTGTGGCCGAAGCTGCCGCGCCAGTCGCCGGCCAACTGCGGCTCGGTGACGTCGAGTGCGGTGTGCATCGAGTATTGCGGCGCCACGAAGACGCCGAGATAGCAGAGTGCGAGCAATACGAGCGCGGCGCCGCCGAGACACAGGTTGAAGCTGCGCTGCGTCGGCGGCAACAACGGCAACAGCACCGCGAGCGACATCACGCTGGCTGCGAGCACGAAGCGCTGCATCGAGATTCCGCGATTCTCGGAGAAGACGATGTTGATCAACAGCCAGCCGACCAGGCAGAGATGCAGCGGCGTCACCAGGGTCTTCAGCGCGGGCGCATCCGTTGCGGCGACCAACAGGACTGCGACCGCGGCCAGCAAACCCCAGGAAACATAGGTGAGCGCCATTCGTCCGCCAACCACGGTGGCGACATCCTCGCTGCGCAGGTCCGGAAACGGATCGAGTGTCACCAGCACGAGGAGCAGCGCCGCGACTGCGACGAGGCAGCGCGCCGCCCGCACGGCGTTGACTCCCGCAAGCCCGTCGCGCAGGGCGTGGCCGAACGATCGGGCCTCGACGTCGGTCATGTCAGTGGCGCTGCGATCCATGGCTCGAGGCTGGTGGTGAAGCCGGGGGAAGCTCCAAGTCCTAGCCGATCCCTGTTAAGCATCCGTCAACCAGTCCGCCGGAGCTCTGCGGCGCCTGCTGCCGCACGATGCTCCGCGCGATCTCGTAATATTGCAGGGCACGCTGTTCCAGCGTGAGGTTGTCGAGCACGAAACCGCGCGGATCGAACGCGTCGGCGGCGCACCCGGCCCAGAAATCATCCCAGCCCGCCTCGAACCCGGCGATGTCGACGAACTTGGCGCCGCAACGATCGTCCCAGTACGGCACCGACGACACCGGCGCGAACTGGACGCGATGCGGATAATAGTCGGGGTCCCGCCAAGGGCCGCCGGGATCCCAGGCCAGCACCGGCACGCCGCAAGACAATGCCTGCTGGTAGGCAATGCCCTGGCTCTCGTTCTGGCAGAGGAAGATCATCGCACGCGATTGCGCGAGCGCGGCCAGATAGTCTTCCTCCTTGTAGCTGCCGTAACGCAGCTCGGTGAACGAGCGGCCTTCCCTCGTGAGCCGGGCGCGGACGGGTTCGATCAGCTCCGCCGCATGGCGATCGCGGTCCCAGTGCACCTTGTCGTAGATCAGGACATCGACGCTCTTTTGCAACGTCGGCGACGGCGCCCAGAGGTCCGTGTCGATGCCGATCGGCCAGGCCTCCGTGTCGGGCCAATGCGGCCGATACATGTCGGCGTACCACGGGCCGGGCACCACGACCTTCTTGACCGGCAGGCGCTTGAACAGGTCGGGATCGTCAAGCGGATGATTGTGGGCGGCGACGCCGAGCAGGATCGGATTTTTCCAGGCAAACTTGTCGAGCAGGAAGGTGCGGCCGATGATGCAGGCGAGTTCGCCCGGATGTCGCGCGATGTAGCTGTAGTCGTTGACGCGATAGCGGATACCGAGCCGATCGAGTCCCGCACAGAGATTGAGGAACACGCGGAGCTGCCCGCTCATGCGCGGCTCGCCGAGCAGCATGCGACGCGCCACGCGGCGCAGATGCCGGTCGCCGGGAAACCAGCGATCATCCTTGTCCTCGTAGAACAGGTTGAGGACCATGTCGTCGGGATCGTAGTCGAATGTCTTTGCGGGCACTGGGTCCATCCGCCGGCAGCCAGGATGCGCATTCTCGCATGGGACCGGCTGTCGCACTCTTCCAAATTTGCCACAGGCTTAATGCCGGCGGCTTAACGCTAATTGACGAAACCAACGCTGCGGCAACCTTCACGGCGACGTTTTTTTCCCCAATGCGAGTATCATTCGCGACGGCCAAAGTTGCGATCGATCGCATTGCCAACTCGCAGATGCCCCCTGGTTAACAGACCGTTAAAGGCGAGCCGTATCTTGATCACCGCGGAAGACATTCTCGAATTGCCGGAGACATCGCGCGTCGTTCCGGCGGCGCGCGTCCCGCTGCAGGTCGGCTCGACCACGTCGGTGTCCGTTGTCATTCCGGCCAAGAATGTTGCGGCCTATGTCGGCGAAACCCTCGCCAGCGCACTTGCGCAGGCCGAGGTCAGCGAAGTGATCGTCGTGGACGACGGCTCGACCGACGACACTACCGCCATCGTCCGCGCCATTCGTGACCCTCGACTGCGCCTGATGACCAACGGCGCCGCCGGCGTATCGGCAGCGCGCAATCTCGGTGCGCAGCAGGCGAGCGGCCAATGGCTGCTCTTCCTCGATGCCGACGATCGCCTGCGGCCCGGCGCGGTCGCGGCGCTGCTGGCGGCTGCGCGGGGTGCGCCGCGAGCGGTTCTCGTCTACGGCGACTACAACACGATCGACAGCGAGGGACGACAGATCGGCCGTCGGGATCTGCTGAAAGGACGCCGCAAGCCGTCCGGCGACGTGCTGGCGCGGCTCGCGGCCGGCAATTTCATCGTCAATGGCGGCATTGCGCTGGCGCGTGCAGAGGCTTTCCGCGCCATCGGCGGGTTCGACGTCTCGCTCAGATATTGCGAGGACTGGCACTGCTGGTGCCGCCTTGCCGCGATCGGCGAATTCGAATTTGCGCCCAACCTGCTGCTCGACTACCGCCTGCACACCGCCAACACCATGAACGCGGCGGTGCGGACACCGCAGGATTTCTTTCCGGCGATCGCGCGGGTGTTCGACGACGGGCTGATCATGGCGCGACTGCCCGCGGGCATGGCAGCCGGGCTGCGCCAGGCCGCCGAGGTTCATCTCGTCACGTATTCGGCGATGCAGGCGGTCCGCTTCGGCAGATATCGCCAGGCCTTCGCCTATCTCGGGATGGTCGGGCGCCGCTCGCTCAAGTCGCTGCCACGCTCCGCGGTCAGGGTCGCCCTCGCCTGTTTTGGTATTTAGCCCGCCGCCTCGGCGTCAGGACACAATCTTCGAGGCCTCATAGGGCTTCGGCTCGATGCCGAACGCGGCGAGCACCGAGCCGAGCGCGACCATCACGGGATGCATCGCGACGACGGCCTTCGACGATTTCAGCAAAGCGGCCGCGCGCACCAGCGACAACGGCAATCTCCCGAGCATCTGCGCAAACACCCACACGCGCGCCGCGGCGCCCTGCGCGGCCTTGGCCTGCACACGATAATTGATCGCGCCGATGCGCAGGCCTCGCTTCACGATCCAGCCGAAACTGGTGCGGCTTTGCGGCACCGTCTCGGTAATGACTGCCTCCGCCGTCCAGTGGAACGTCATGCCGACATCGCGGCACCGCACGAAGAAATCACAATCGCCGCCGCCGAGGAAGTTGAAGCGCGGGTCGAAGGCGGGACGGGCGAACCTCTCGAACGCCGCACGCGTGATCAGGCAATTGCCGCAGCCGTAGATCAGAGGCACAGCGCCGCTGTAATCATAGGCGGGACAGAAAACGGGGTGGCGCGAAAGCCAGGGCATGCTGCGGTCCTCGAAGACCGGCAGCACCGGCCCGCCGACCAGATCGGCGCCGGTCGCCTCCGCGGTGCGGACCATCAGCTCGAGCCAATCGGGCGAGGCGATCTCGTCATCGTCGATCATCAGGAACCGGGTCGCGGCGGGAAACAGCGCCAGCGCCGTCTCGAACGCGGCGTTGATCGCCTGAACGTTGCCTTGCCGTTTCTCGACCAGGCAGACACCCTGAAGCCTGCCATCGGCGAGATATTCCGCGGCCACCGGCGCGCTTTCGCGCCGGGCCGCATCGTTCTCGACCATGACGACGGCGAAGGAGCGCGGAGTGCGCTGGCTGGCGAGCGAGTCCAGCGTCAACCGCAGATGCTGCGGGCGGCGGAAGCAGGGGATGCAGACGACGATACCAACCGACAGGTCGATGATCCGGGAGCTGGCCGCGATCTCCCGGTTGGGATCGCGCACGGCATCCGAGATACGCGTGGCGGACAGGTCTGTCGGGATCAATGTCATGACGTCCTAGATGTCCGAGATAGATTGAAAAAGCCCTGCGTCGATCCCGGGGATCAGCGCCTTCCCGCGACGGCACATCGCCGCGGGACAGATGCGTCCCAAAATGAACGGCCGGTTTGAGCCTCGCGACGGCGCCGCCGATTTACCGCCATCCATGCACTTAACTGCTTTCGGGTGTTTCTGCTGCGAAGCCTTGCGCGCGTGATACTGCAATTCGCGGTCCACCGTGCCGACGGTGGCTGGCGCGGACGATACCGTAGTTAACGCACATGGTCATTAACCCGATCGTAAGTACCGCGACGGGTGAAGCGGCGCGGCATCGGATTTGCTCTACGGGTAGACGAGATTTTTCCTGTAAATTTAAGTCGAACAAGCGCGGTCAGAAAAAATATGAACAAGCCAGCCACGATCGATTTCGCGACAGCCACGGCGGTCCAAATTCCCGCAGCCATCACCCACACTCAGGCGCTGCACGATCTCGTCCCCGGTGAAGCCCGCGACAGCCTGCTCGCCGTTCACCACGTGCTGCGCCGCGAACTGCCGCAGGGCCAGCTCGCCACCTATGAAGCCGGCGGCGGCTCGCGCAGCGTACTGCCACCAGAGTTGCTGAGCCGCAGCAAGGTCACCGTCGTCGACATCGACGAGGACCAGGTTCGCAACAACAGCTACGCGGACGAAGCGATCCTCGGCGACGTCCAGACCTACCGCTTCGGGCGCGGGACCTTCGATCTGGTGATCTGCTACAACGTGATCGAACATCTTCCCAATGTCGACGCCGCACTCTTGAATTTCCGCGACGCGCTCAAGCGCGGCGGGATGATCCTGATCGGCGCGCCAAATCCGCGTTCGCTGTCCGGAGTCGTCACCAAATACTCGCCGCACTGGTTCCACGTCTGGTTCTACCGGCATATTCGAGGCATCAAGGATGCCGGCTTGCCGGGCGAGCCGCCGTTCCCGACCTTCTTCCATCCCCTGGTGTCGTTGCCGGCGCTCGAAGCGTTCGCCGCCGCCAATGGCCTCGAGATGATCTACCGCCGTGAGGTCGAGAGCCCGCGCTATCCCGAGATGCGCCGGCGCAAGCCGCTGTTCGCAGCCCTGGTCGACGCCGGCGCCGCCGTGCTCAACGCCGTGCTCCCGCGCGGGACCGACGTCCGCCGCGGCGATTATCACGTCATCCTGCGGAAAAGCTGACGGCCATGGTGCGCGCGCGGCCGATGGCAAGACCAGCGAACCCTCGCGGCCACGACGCACGCGGTAACGAACCGTTAATCTCTGAAGGATCGCGCCATCGCACGCGTCACGAGGGCGCGTCGAAGAGTGGCATGCGCTTAAACGCTTTGTTTGCCATTTCGGTGAATAGTCCCTCAATGAGTATGGTTAATTTTCCCTGTTGCGTTGAGTGGGCACCTATATCTGAGGTGCGTGGCGTAGAGAGAAGAGTACCCCCTCAGCACGCGGCACTTGGAATGAAAGCTGGGGATCATGCTTGACTACAACCAGCCGATAGACCGGGCCAGACCGGAGGCTCCGCAGCAACGGCCTCAGGCCGGCTTCAACGTGCTGGAGCTGGTCAATCTGCTCTGGGGGCGGAAGATCGCGATTGTCGTTGCCGCGCTGCTCGGTGCGACGCTTGCCGTCACCGTGGGCAAGAGCCTGGCGCCCCGCTACACCGCCACCGCCCAGCTCTATGTCGATCCGCGCGAGCTTCAGCTCGTCGATCGCGAGCTAACGCCTCGCGCGCAGGACGTCTCCGGCATGTCGATGGTGGTCGAGAGCCAGGCGCGCCTGATCACCTCCAACAGCGTGCTGCTCCAGGTGATCCAGCAGGCTGATCTGGACAAGGACCCCGAATTCGGCGGGGCAGATGGCAAAGGCGTGATGTCGTCGCTGCTCGGCCTGATTGGCCTTCAGCCCCACGCGCCCTCCGCCACGGAGAAAAAGGAAGTGCAGCTCGCCGCCCTCGAGGCGCTGAACCGGCACATCACGATCCGCAAGACCGAAAAGAGCTTCATTGTCGACGTCGAGGTCTGGTCGACCGATCCGGCGAAAGCGGCGATGCTCGCCAACACGCTGACCAGCGCCTACCTCGCGGAATCCCGCAACTCGCAGGCGTCGGCCGCACGGCGCGCCACCAACGATCTCTCCGGCCGCCTGAAGGAGCTGCGCGAGCGGCTGCGCAACGCCGAGACCGTGCTTGCGACCTACAAGGCTCAGAACAATTTCGTCGGCACCCAGGACGCGCTGATCAGCGACCAGCAGCTTTCCGCCAGCAACCAGCGGCTTTCCGCCGCCCGCGCCGCGACGATGGACGCGCAGGCGCGCCTCGACCAGATCGAGGCGAGCCGGCGCACCACGGCAGATGCAGGCGCAAACTCCGAGGCGCTGCAATCGCCGACCATCGCGAACCTGCGCGCGCAATATGCCGACGCGCGCAAGAAATATGCGGAGCAAGCCGGCGAGCTCGGCCCGCGTCATCCGGCGCTGCGCCAGACCGAGAAGCAGGTCGAAGATCTCAAGCGCACCATCAACGAAGAGATCGACCGCTTCGCCCAATCCGCCAAGAACGATCTGACACGCGCGCGCGACTTCGAAGCCTCCCTCAGCCGGGCGCTGGAGGCGCAGAAGCGGCAGAGCGTCCAGCTCAGCCAGGCCGCCGTGCGCCTGCGCGAGCTCGAGCGCGAGGCCGATGCCAGCCGTGACGTCTATCAATCCTTCCTCAAGCGCTCGCGCGAGACCGAGGAGCAGGAGACGCTGAACACCTCGGCGGCCCGCATCATCGGCGAAGCGACGGTGCCGCAGCGGCGCTCGTTCCCGCCGGCGATGAGCCTGTTCGCCATGATCGGTTTCATCTTCGGCGCAATCGCTGCATCAAGCTGGTTCGTCGCGGCCGAACTGCTGTTCGCCGGTGCGTTCGTGCCGGCGCCGGCGCCGGCCCGTCCCAATCGTACTCCGTTGCCGCAAGCTCCGCGAGCTCCAGAGCCTTCGCGGGCGCCGGAGACTGCCCGGCCCCAGCCGGTCTCGCGAGCCCCGGAAGTCGCGGAGGCACTGCCGGAACTCGCCGCCCCGCCGCTGCAACCTTCGATGGTCGAGAAGCCCCTGATCGAAAAGCCGCTGATCGCGCGCCTCCAGGAGGCCGACGTCATCCACACGCTCGGTGCCATTCTCGCCACCGGCGGCGGCATCGACCTCACTCGGCTGGGCTGGCCGACGCTGCGCCCCGGCTTTCCACTGACGACGCTGCTCAACGCCTGGCGCGACATGCGCGCTACGGCGGCCCGGCGCGCCGGCGGAAAGACAATGCCTGTTATCGCGCTCGTCGGTGCCAGCGAGACCACCGGGCGCAGCGTGACGGCGCTGAATTTCGCGCTCGCGGCCGCGAGCGACGGCGCCCGGGTGCTGATGATCGATGCCGACCATCAGGCGCACTCGCTCTCGAACAAGGTCAACCGTCCCGGCAAAAGCGAGCCGAGCAAGGTCGGATGGCTTTCGATCGGCAGCAAGGCCGCACGCGAGATCAAGACACTCAACGGCATCTCGGTATTGCCAGCCGTCGAAGGCGACCCAACCAAGGCCACTGACGCCATCCGCAAGGCCATCGCGCAGGCGCGCTCCGCCGGCGGCTATGACCTCGTGATCCTCGACGGCCCCGCGGCGCCACTCACGGCCAGCAGCCGTAAGCTGCTCGATGATGCCGACGCCCTGGTGGCGGTGCTGCCGACCAGCCTCGACATCAACGACGGCCTGGAAGAGATATTGAGCACGCTCGGCCGCGCCGAGCGCAAGCTCGTCGGCGTCGTGCTCGACGAACTCACCCCTATGGCCCAAGCTCGCCAACGAGGCAGACAATATGCTTGAGCGCCGCATCAATCTCGATGGCCGGGCCGCAACCGCCGACGTGCCGCGGATCACCATCGGCGGCCTTCGCATGGCCGCGCTCGACCTGGAAGCGACCGCAGATTTCATGATCGAGGCGACCGATCCGCGCCATCGCATCGGCCGTCCGCTGCACCTGACCTCGGCCAATGGCGAGGTGCTGGCGCGGTGCTCGACGGAACCGGAGACCGAACGCCTGTTCCGCGGCGCCGACCTCATCAACGCCGATGGCCAGCCGCTGGTGGCGGCGTCCAGGCTGCAATCCTGGTTTCCGCTGCCCGAGCGCGTCGCCACGACGGACCTGTTTCACGTCGTCGCGCGCAAGGCTGAAGCGGTCGGCCGCACCTTCTACATGTTCGGCGCCAGCGAGGACGAGAACGCCGCTGCGGTCGAGAACGTCCGGAAGATGTATCCAAACCTCAAGATCGTCGGCCATAGCCACGGTTATCTCCGCGGCGATGCGCTGCGCGCGAAGGTCGACGAGATCAACGCGCTCGCGCCGGATTATCTCTGGGTTGCGCTGGGCGTGCCAAACGAGCAGGCGTTCGTCGAGGAATTCACCCCGCATCTCACCAATGTCGGCGTCATCAAGACATCCGGCGGCCTGTTCAACTTCTTGTCGGGCAGCCGCGCGCGCGCGCCGCGATGGATGCAGAAGATCGGGCTGGAATGGGCTTGGCGCACCTTGCTCGAGCCCCGCCGCCTGTTCTGGCGTTATTTGACCACCAATCCTCGCGCGATCTATCTGCTGTTCAGCCGCAATCGACCCTTTAATCGCTGAGTTGACAACGACATGACCGCCGCCGGTTATCAGCCCCGCCTGCGCTATTTCAGCGCCGGCGGCGCCGGTATTGCGGCTTGCGGGTCGGGCTCATAAGCGGCTAAAGAGACTGTCACAGTCGGCGTCGGCAACTTTCCCGGCCGCCGCATGTTTTTGTATGGCCGCCGACACGAGCGGCACAATCGGCTCAGCCAATAGTGCGAGCCAGCTTTTCACAGCGAAGGCCACGATCGAGTCCGCGCATCGGCCTGCTTTCAGGCGCGACCCAAGGGAGCACGGAACGAATGCATCAGGCTGCAAGCCTGCAATTCGAGCGCATGATGGACGAGCTCGTCCTCTGGCATGCCGTGCCGGAGCACGAACGGTCGGCGGCGCCGGCCTGGTGGTGGGGCCCGGCGATGGCCGTGCTCGACACGCACGAGCCGATGCGACAGGCGTGGTGTCGTGAGCTCGGCATTGCCGACGGGTCGAGCTTTGCGGATGGAGCGCATGTCCTTGTCACGCTCTTCGCCGAACAAACCTCGCTTCCCTGGCCGGATGATTTTCCACGCAAGGCGGAGATCAGGGACGAGGACGCCCGCGAGCTTCACCCGCAGCCATCAGACGACAGCGCCTTTCAACCGTAGCACCGCGGCCGCGGTGGCGGCTTGGTCCGGCTCCGGCTGGAGCGGCGGCGCGCCGGGCAGCTCCATCGGCCGCAGCAGCTCGGCCATCTGCCGCGCCGGCACCGGCTTGGAGATCAGGAAGCCCTGCATCTCGTCGCAGCCATGGGCGCGCAGGAACGCCTCCTGTTCGGCGTTTTCGACGCCTTCCGCCACCACGGTCATGCCGAGCGCCTTGCCCATGCTGATGATCGCCTGCGCGATCGCCTGGTCTTCCAAATCCTGCGGCAAATCGCGCACGAAGGAGCGGTCGATCTTGATGGTGTCGATCGGAAAATGCTTCATCAGCGACATCGACGAATAGCCGGTGCCGAAGTCGTCGATGGCCAGGCGAATGCCGCGGCTCTGAATGGCGTCGAGCACCTTGAGCGCACGTCCGACATTGCGCATCATCATGCTCTCGGTGACTTCGAGCTGGAGCAGAACCGGCGACATGCCGCTTGCGGCGAGCGCCTCGTCGACGTCCTGCAACAGATGCTCGTCGACGAACTGCCGCGGTGACAGGTTGACCGCCATCGACACCGGCAACAGGCCGCGGCGCTGCCAGGCCATGGCCTGCGCGCAGGCCTCCTTTACCACCCAGCGGCCGATCGGCACGATCAATCCGGTCTCTTCCGCAAGCGGAATGAACTGCGCCGGCGAGATGCTGCCGAGATCCGGGTGCATCCAGCGCAGCAGGGCTTCCACGCCCGTGATCTGGCCGGTCTCCATGTCCACCTTGGGCTGGTAGTTCAAAGTGAACTGATGCCGCTCCAGCGCCCGGCGCAGCGCACTCTCCAACGACAGCCGCTCGATCGACTGCGTCTTCACTTCCTTGGAGAAGAAGCGATAGCCGTTCTTGCCGTCTTCCTTGGCGAGATACATCGCCATGTCGGCGTTCTTGGTTAGCGTCTGTACGTCGGAGCCGTTGGTCGGATACATCGCGATGCCGATCGAGGCCGTGGTGTGGCACTCGTGCCCCGCTAGCTGCATGGGTTCGGCAAGCGCCGTCAACAGCCCGGTCGCGATGCGCTGGACGTCGTCGATCTCGCCACATCGATCGAGGATCACCACGAACTCGTCGCCGCCGAGCCGCGCCACCACGTCGCTTGCGCGCAGCGCGCCACGCAGCCGGTTGGCCACTTCGAGCAGGAGCAGATCGCCGGCCTCGTGGCCCAGCGAATCATTGATGACCTTGAAACGATCGAGGTCGATGAACAGCACCGCAAAGCGATGATCGTGGCGCTGCGCTTCGTCGATCGCCTCATGCAGCAGCGCGTTGAAGGTCTCTCGGTTCGGCAGGTCGGTCAGGCTGTCGTGCGAAGCGAGGTATTCGATCCGCTCGTCGGCCTGGTTTTTCTCGTCGGCCCGGTCGAAATTCTCCATCGCGAAGGAGACGTTGTCGGCGAGGCGCTGCAACAGCTCGACGAACTCGGCCGTGAAGGTGCCGGGCTCGGTCGACATGTAGATCATGACGCCGACGGCTCGATCGTGTGCGACGAGGGGAAAAGCCGCGCCCGACCGCGCGCCGTCGTTGCGGACAATGGAATGAAAGGCGCGAACGCGATCGTCGTTGAGATAGTCGTTGCTGATGCAGGGCTGGCGGGTGCGGAACGCCGTGCCGCTCATTCCGCGCCCCTCGGGGCGCTCGGGGTCGATTGACAGGCGGACATTGCGCGTGGTGTCAGACGATGGTCCGGCGCTCGACACGATCTCCAGCTGATCGCTATCGACCCTCGCCAGCGCAATGGTGGTCGAGGTGAACTTGGCGCCGTTGGATGCGGCGAGACAGACGAGGTCGAACAGTTCGGCGCGCGACTTCGCCCGCATGATCGCCTCGTTGGTCGCGCTCAGCGCCGCGAACATGCGAGCCAAACGCTCCGTCCGCGCCTCGTTGCGGGACTTTTCCTCGGCGCGATCGAAATTATCGAGTGCAAATGACACGTTCTCGGCGAGGCGCCCGAGCAACTCGACCATATCGGGTGTGAACGTATTCTCTTCCGGCGCGAGGAAAAGCAGAATGCCGATCGGCTCCTGGCCGGCGCGCAGCAGCGGGAAGCTGGCAGCTGCTCGCGTTCCATCTTCGATCGCCTTAGAGTGCCAATGCGCCGCTCGGGGGTCGTGGAGATAGTCGTTGATCACGCTGGGCCCGCGGGTCCGCAGCGACATCCCTATGATTCCGCGACCCTCAGGATGGTCGGCGGAAACAAAACAGGTGCGTCCCACCATCCGCTCCTGGAGGCGCCCCTTCACGGCAACCACGCGAACGAGTTCACGCTGGTCGTCCATAATGCCGATTGTCGCCGAGGCGAATACGCCGCCGAGCACGGCTGCCTGGCACGCCCCTTCGAACAGCTCCTCGCGCGTCTTGGCGCGCATGATTGCTTCGTTCGTCGCGCTCAGCGCCTCGAACATGCCGCTCAACCTGTCACGCTGCCTGTCGGCCTTCGCCTTCTCGTCGGCACGGTCGAAGTTCTCCAACGCGAAGGCGACATTGGCCTGGAGCTTGCGCAACAGCTCGACGAATTCGTCCGTGAAAGTGCCGCACTCGGGCGAATTGAACAGGAATACGCCTTCGACGCTGTCGCCGTTGAACAGCGGCATCGCGGTTGAGGACCTAATGCCATTGCGATGCGCGCTGGCGTGCCAAGGCTTGAGGCGGGCGTCTGCCAGGACGTCGTTGCTGATACAGGGCCGCCGCGCCCGGAACGCGGTGCCGGTCAGCCCGCGTCCTTCCGGCTCCTTGTCGCTGACGGACAGTCTGAAGGATCGCACTTCCTCGGCATTCGGTCCGAAGGACGCGACAACACGAAGCAGTCCCGCATCGCGGTCAAGCAATGCAATGGAGGTCGAGGCGAACTTGGCGCCGTGCACCGTGGCTTCGCAAACCAGATCCAACAGTTCGCTGCGCGACCTTGCCCGCAGAATGGCTTCGTTGGTCGCGCTTAGCGCCGCGTACATGCGCGCCAGCCGATCCTCCTCCAAGGCGATCTGGGCCTTCTCCTTGTCGCGGTCGAAGTTCTCGAGCGCAAAGCACACGTTTTCGGTCATGCGCAGCAACAATGCGACGATGCCTTCGTCTTTCGCCCAGGCTTTGCTCACGAAGAAAAACAGCACGCCGATGCTGGTGCCACGCTTGATCAAGGGAGCAGCCACGCAGGCGACGGCGCCGGCATTGACGTTGGCCTGCTCCCAGGTGGTCCCCTTGGTACGATTGACGAGGTCGTCCTCGACGATCGCTTGCTGGGTCCGGAACACCTCGCCGGAGATGCCCTTGCCGTAGGGACTCTCCGGATCAATCGAGTAGCGCGATTGTCTGATCAGATCCAGATTATGTCCGGTCGCTGCCACCGGCGTCAGCCATTCGGAATCCGGCTCGTGCAGCAGAACGAAAGTGGCAAGCGATTTGCCGCTATAAACAGCGGCGTCGCAGACCCGCTGGTACAAGTCCAGCTCAGTGCTGGCTTGCAGAATTGCTTCGTTCGTCGCACTGAGCGCGCCGAACATGCGGTTGAGCCGCCGCACTGCCCGCTCGCCATCCAGGCGGGCTCCCTCGGTCGCGAAGCTCTCCAGCGCGTGAGAGATATTGGCCGACATCCGCTCGAACAACGAGACCATCGCCTCGTCGAGCGAGCCGGCGCCCGACCGCGTAACATACAACACCCCAATACTGCGTCCCATGCAGATCAGGGGTAGCGCCGCGGCCGCGCCGACACCCGCCGCCACCGCGCCGTTGCGCCATGCCAGCGAACGCGGATCGTTCAGGAAATCGTTGCTGATGCAGAGCTTCTGGCTGCGGAACGCCTCGCCGCCCACGCCCAGGCCTTCCGGCGTGCCAGCCTGCGTGGTGATCTCGATCGCGCTCAGCCGCGCCACGTCATCGCCGCGACCAGCGGCAAAGCGAAGCTTATGGCCATCCGGCTCCACAAGGAACACGGCCACGGCCATGAAGTCTCCACTCGCAAACCCGGCGTCGCAGACCTTCTGGTACAGCTCATCCGGCGATTTCGCGTAGAGGATCGCTTCGTTGATGGCGCTCAACGCCGCAAAGGTGCGCGCGAGTGTCGTCGGCACGATCTCAGCTCCCGGGCATTTCTGCCTTTTTTTCCCGGATGACGTTATGACCGGCGATCGCCTAAGTGGTCGTTATTGCGCGCTGCAAACCGTCGATCAAAGTGAACGAGCTGCGAACGACCTGCGCCAATCTGTCGAAAATGCCACCGCGCGGGACGAATCTTCGCCCGACGGCCCTGCTCGCTTCGAATTTGCAGCCCTGTATTGGTTTACAGGAGATTGATATCGCATCTGTGCTTTGAGACGATGGCCCTCAAGAACCAGAGCCCGCCAAGGGCGAGACCTGAGGAAACGCCATGCCGATCGTCCAGGCCGACCGCCTCACGCGCATCAGCGCCGCGCTGCTTCGTGCCGCCGGGGCTTCCGAGGAAGAGGCCGACGCGGTCGCAAGCGGATGCGTCAACGCCAATCTCGCCGGCCACGATTCCCACGGCGTGATCGCCATTCCCACCTATGTCGACCGGATCAAGGCCGGCCACATCGTGCCCGGCGCCAAATGGACCATCGTGCAGGAATCGCCGACGACGACCGTGATCGACGGCCAGTGGGGTTTTGGCTTCCACGTCAACGCCAAGGCGATGGCGCTCACGATCGAGAAAGCGAAGACGGCGAATGTCGCCGCCTGCACCGTGTTCCGGCAGAGCCATGTCGGCCGCCTCGCCGCCTATCCGCTGATGGCGATGCGCGAAGGCATGATCGGGATCGCGACGGCGGATTCCGGCCGCTCGCCGAAGCACGTGGCGCCGTTCGGCGGCAAGGAGGCACGGCTTGGCACCAATCCGATCTCGATCGCGGTGCCGTCCGACCTCGATGCGCCGTTCTATCTGGACATGGCGACCTCTGCGGTCGCGGCCGGCAAGATCCAGCTCGCGGTCGCCCGCGGCGAGGAGATCCCGTCGGGGTGGATCATCGATGCCGAAGGACGACACACCACCGATCCGACCCAGTATCGCAAGGGCGGCGCGCTGCTGCCGCTCGGCGGCACCGAGGGCTACAAGGGCAGCGGCCTCGCCGCCATGGTCGAGGTCCTGTGCGGCCTGCTCACCGGCCTCGGTTTCGGCGTCGAGCCTACGGGCCGGCACAATGACGGCTGCTTCATGGCCGTGTTCAACGTCGCCGCGTTTCGCCCGCTGCAGGACTTCAAGCGCGAGGTCGCCGAGTTCGCACACTATCTCAAATCGACCCCGCCCTCCGAGGGCAGCAAGGGCGTGTTCTATCCCGGTGAGATCGAGGGCGTACGCGAGCAGCAGCGCCTGCGCGACGGCATCGAGATCGAGGATGCGACCTGGGAAAAACTGCGCGCGCTGGCGCGCGAGTACAGGCTCGATACGGTCCTCGACCTGGCCTGACGGATTTCGGCCTGACGCAATTCGGAGAACAGCAGCATGACGCGGCAGATGGCACTGGTCGGCTTCCTTCAAGCCCAGAATTGCACGAATTTGCCGAGCTCGTGGCGACATCCGGACTCGCGCGACGATTCGATGTCGGCGGATTATTATCAGGAGATCGCCAAAATCCTCGAAGCCGGCAAGTTCCACATGGCCTTCTTCGACGACCGGCTGGCGATGCCGGACCGCTACGGCAACGATCACGCCCACACCGTCGAATACGGCATCCGCTGCGTGAAGATGGATCCCCTGATCGTGCTGACGACGATGGGCATGGCTACGGAGAAGCTCGGGTTGGGGGCGACCGGCTCGACGACTTATTTCGAGCCCTTCGACATCGCCCGCCGCTTCGCAACGCTCGACCTGATGTCCGGCGGACGCGCCGGGTGGAACGTCGTGACCTCGCTCAATGACGGCGAGGCACACAACATGGGGCGCGACTCTCATCCCGAACATGATTCTCGCTACGACAAGGCCGACGAATTCATGGAAGTCGTGCTCGGCCATTGGGACACCTGGCAGGATGGCGCGCTCATCATGGACAAAAAGAGCGGCCGCTTCGCCGATCCAGCCAAGGTGAAGCGGCTCGATCACAAGGGCCCATTCTACAAGTCGCGCGGTCCCTTCACGGTGCCGCGCTCTGACCAGGGCCATCCCGTGATCATCCAGGCCGGCGCGTCCGGCCGCGGCCAGCGCTTTGCCGGACGGTGGGGCGAGGTGATCTTCACTGCTGCACGCAATCTCGCCGCCGCCAAGGAAGGCTATGCGTCGGTGCGTAACGAGGCCGCGAAAGCCGGCCGCGATCCGGAGGCGATGTTCCTCTGCAACCTGACGACACCGGTTTGCGCCGCGACCAAAGCCGAGGCCGAAGACAAGATGGCGCTGATCAACAAGCTGCCGCTGCAGATCGACGCGCTGTCGCTGCTGGCCGAAGCGCTCAACTACGACTTCGCCTCCAAGGATCTCGACGAGCCGCTGACGACTGAGGAGTTGAAGAGCATGCAGGGCATTCTGGGCATCCGCGACGGCGTGCTCAAGAACTCCGGCAAGAGCAATCCGAGCGCGCGCGACTTCGTCACCTTCTCCGGCCGCGGTCAGGTCCAGGATGCGATGGTAGGCGGCCCCAAGGAGATCGCGGACAAGCTCGAAGAAATGTTCGTCGAGCGCGGCTGCGACGGGTTCGTCATCGCCGCGACCTATGTGCCCGGCTCCTATGCCGATTTCGTGCAACATGTCGTACCGGAATTGCAGCGGCGCGGATTGTTCCAGAAGGAATATCGCGGCAAGACGCTGCGGGAGAATCTCGGGCTCAAGCGGCCGGCGGCCGGCGACTGGAAAGTGCAGCCGCACGATGCCGCGGAATAACAACGGAGACACGGCATGCGCTGGCTGAAATTCACCGCTGCGGACAAGACGGCCTGGGGGATCATCGGGGGCGACCACGTGATTGCGGTCGAGGGCGGTCCCTTCGGCGAATGGCAACGCACCTCGCGCACGCATCCGCTGTCGCAGGTTAAAATCGAGCTGCCGCTGGTTCCGCGCACCTTCTACTGCGTCGGCTTGAATTACCTCAAGCATCTGAAAGAGGCCGCCGACAAGCGCGGCGAGGTGCCAGCGGTGCCGGACAGACCCGAGATCGGCTATCGCGCCCAGAATGCGCTGATCGCACATGACGAGGACGTGGTGATCCCGTCCTTCGCGACGGACAAGATCCACTACGAAGGCGAGCTCGTCGTCGTCATCGGCAAGAAGGTCAAGCACCTGACCAAACAGAATGCGATGGATTGCGTGTTCGGCTACACCATCGGCAACGACGTCAGCGAGCGGAGCTGGCAGAAGGCCGACCGCAGCCTGTGGCGCTCGAAGAACGCCGACACGTTCAAGCCGATGGGCCCGTGGATCGAGACCGAAGCCGACCTCGACAAGATGGAAACGATCGTCCGGGTCAACGGCAAGGAGACCAACCGCTTCCACACCAACGACATGATCTTTGGCCTGGTGCCCTTCCTGGTCGAGCTGACCAAATACTTTACGCTATGGCCGGGCGATGTGATCTGGATGGGCACGGACGGAGCCTCGCCTGATATCACCCACGGCGACGTCGTGGAGATCGACATCACCGGCATCGGGACGCTGCGGAACAGGTTCGTGCGGGAGGAGCGGTAGCCCACGTTGCACCAACATTGTCGTCCCGGCGAAGGCCGGGACCCATGCGCCGCAGCGGATGTTTTGATTACTACGCGTCGTTACGGCTTCGCAAGGCAATTGGCATTCGTGGTTTATGGGTCCCGGCCTTCGCCGGGACGACGAAGCGCTGCCTCTCAAAACGGCAAGGCCACGCCCGTCTTGATCTCCTTCAGCACCACGTTGCTTCTCACATAGCGAATGCCGGGAATGCGGAACATGAAGTCGTCGAGGAATCTGTTGTAGGCCGCGATGTCCTGCACGACGACGCGCAAATGGTAATCGGCATCGCCCGTGGTCGCAAAGCACTCCAGCACCTCACGCCGCGTGGTTACCCGCGCGACGAACTCGTCGACGAATTTTGCGTCGTGCCGTTCCAGCGAGACGTGGAGGATCGCGGACATCGCAAAGCCGGCCTGCTCGCGCGCGACCAGGGCCGCATAGCCTTGGATGGCACCGCTCTCCTCCAGCGCGCGCACCCGGCGCCAGCACGCCGACGTCGACATGCCAACGGCGTCGGCGAGCTGCTGGTTGGTGGCGCGGCCATCCTTTTGAAGGAAGGCGAGAATCCGCGCGTCCTGGTCTTCAATCATGGATACCGCCAAATTGGATTAATCTACCCTGGCATAGATTATTTTGGATAACTCTACCATAATAGGCGTGATGTCCGGAAAGAAAGGTAAGACCTACCAGTCGCCCAGGCCTACCCTTCTCCCAACCGGCAAGGATGCCGCGGGAGGTCCGGATGGACGCCATTTCGTCACTCGATGCCTACGAGCTTTCCGACCGCTACGATCGCGAAGCGGGCCGCGTCTTCCTCACGGGCACGCAGGCCGTCGTCCGCATGGCGCTCGACCAGGTGCGGCGCGACCGTGCCGCGGGGCTGAACACGGCGGGCTTCATCTCAGGCTATCGCGGCTCGCCGCTCGGCGGCATCGACCTCGAACTGTGGCGCATCCGGGAGCGGCTGAAGCGGGACCACATCGAATTCCTCCCGGCAGTGAACGAAGATCTTGCCGCGACTGCGGTGCTCGGCTCACAACAGGTCGAGACGCAAGCCGACCGCGCGGTCGATGGCGTGTTCGGGCTCTGGTACGGCAAGGGCCCCGGTGTCGATCGCTCCGGCGATGCGCTGAAACACGGCAACGCCTACGGCTCCTCGCCGCATGGCGGCGTGCTGGTGGTCGCCGGCGACGACCATGGCTGCGTCTCGTCCTCGATGCCGCACCAGTCCGACGTCGCCTTCATGAGCTGGTTCATGCCGACGCTCCACCCCGCAAGCGTCAGCGAATATCTCGAATTCGGCGAATATGGCTACGCGCTGAGCCGCTTCACCGGCATGTGGGTCGGTTTCAAGGCGATCTCGGAGATCGTGGAATCCGGCGCTTCCGTCGCGCTGCGCCCGCCGCGCGCCTTCCACACGCCGGACTTCACGCCGCCGCCCGGCGGCCTGCACTATCGCTGGCCCGACCTGCCCGGCCCGCAGATCGAGGAGCGGCTGGAGGCGAAGAAGCACGCGGTCTACGCCTTCGCAAAGGCCAATCCGATCGACCGTCACATCTACGACATCCCGGGCGCCACCTACGGCATCGTCACCACAGGCAAGGCGCATCTCGATCTGATGGAAGCCTTGCGGCTGATGGGCCTGGACGAAGCAGCCTGCCGCAGCATCGGCATCGACATCTACAAGGTCGGCATGGTCTGGCCGCTGGCGCTGCATGACGCGATGGCGTTCGTGAAGGGCAAGCGCGAGATCCTCGTGGTCGAGGAGAAGCGCGGCATCATCGAAAGCCAGTTCAAGGAATATTTTTACGATTATCCGGGCGAAAAACCCGAGCGCATGGTCGGAAAGCACGACGAAACCGGCGCGCGGCTGATCTCCTGGATCGGCGAATTGTCGCCACGAGCGCTCGCTGGGGTGCTCGCACGCCGGCTCGATCCGATGTTCCCGGCCCTCAATCTCGCCGCGCGCGCAGCCGGCTTGATGCCTGAGGCCGCGCGCACGATCAACGTCAGCGGTGCGACACGCACGCCCTATTTCTGCTCGGGATGCCCGCACAATACATCGACAAAGGTGCCCGAGGGATCGAAGGCGCTAGCCGGCATCGGCTGCCATTTCATGGCGAGCTGGATGGACCGCGAGACCTCGTCGCTGATCCGGATGGGCGGCGAAGGCGTGAACTGGGCCGCCTCGTCGCGATTCACCGGAAGCAAGCACGTCTTCCAGAATCTCGGCGAAGGCACCTACTATCACTCCGGTTCGATGGCGATCCGGCAGGCGATCGCGGCCAAAGCCAACATCACCTACAAGATCCTGTTCAACGATGCCGTCGCGATGACCGGCGGCCAACCCGTCGACGGCCCGATCAGCGTCCACGCCATCGCGCACAGCGTCCGCGCCGAGGGCGTTGCGCGCATCGCCTTGGTGTCGGACGATCCAGCGCAATTTTCGCCCGGCGACTTGCCGGTCGGCGTCAGTATCCATCCCCGCGAGGAGATGGACGCCGTGCAGCGCGAGCTGCGCGAAATCTCGGGCGTCTCGGTGCTGATCTATCAGCAGACCTGCGCCACCGAAAAGCGGCGCCGCCGCAAGCGCGGACAGATGGCCGATCCCAAACGCTTCGCCTATATCAACGATCTCGTCTGCGAGGGCTGCGGCGACTGCTCGGTCGAATCCAACTGCCTCAGCGTCGAGCCCAAGGAGACGCCCTTTGGCCGGAAGCGTCGGATCAATCTCTCATCCTGCAACAAGGACTTCTCCTGCCTCAACGGGTTCTGCCCGAGCTTCGTCACCGTTGAGGGCGCGACGCGCCGGAAGAAGAGCGCGAGCCGGATCGACCCGGTCGGCCACGCGGCCACGCTTCCCCTGCCCGCGCCCGCAACGCTCGACCGTCCATATGATCTGCTCGTCACCGGCGTCGGCGGCACCGGCGTGATCACGGTCGGCGCGCTGATCGGCATGGCGGCGCATCTCGAACGAAACGGCGTCTCGGTGCTGGATTTTACCGGCTTTGCGCAAAAATTCGGGCCGGTGCTGAGCTACATCCGGTTGGCTGCATCCCCCGATGCATTGCATCAGGTCCGCATCGACCAGGGCGCGGCCGATGCGCTGATCGGCTGCGACCTCGTCGTCAGTTCCTCGCCAAAGGCATCCGGCACCTATCGGAAAGGTACGCGCTCCGCGATCAACACCGCGGAGATGCCGACCGGCGATGTCGTCCGCTTCCGTGACGCCGATCTCGCCTCACCCGCTCGCCTGCGCGCGATCGGCCAAGTGATAGGCGACGGCAATCTCGACACCATCAACGCCAACGCGCTGGCCGAGCGCCTGCTCGGCGATGCCGTCTATGCCAACATCGTCATGCTGGGCTTTGCCTGGCAGCACGGGCTGCTGCCGGTCTCGCTGTCGGCGCTGTTGCGCGCGATCGAGCTCAACGGCGTCGCGGTCGAAAGCAACAAGCAGGCCTTTGCCTGGGGCCGGATCGCGGCCGCCGATCCGGACTTCTTGCCGAAGGTGGACGAGGCGCCGAAAGCCGAGACGCTCGACCAGATCATCACCCGCCGCGCCGACTTCCTCACCGCCTATCAGAACGAGGCCTATGCGGCGCGCTATCGCTCGGCGATCGAGAAAGTCCGACGCGCTGAGGCTCCGCTGAGCAGCGAGGCGCTGACCGAGACAGTTGCGCGCACCCTGTTCAGGCTGATGGCCTACAAGGACGAGTACGAGGTGGCGCGCCTGCACATGCAGAGCGGCTTCCTCGACGAACTCAAGCGCGAGTTCGAGGACGGCTTCAGCGTCAAATACCATCTCGCTCCGCCCTTCCTGCCGTCCGAGCGCGACGCCCGCGGCCGGCCGCGCAAGCGCGCCTTCGGCCAGTGGATCCAGCTGCCGCTCGCCGCGCTCGCGCGACTGAAAGGGTTGCGCGGGACAATATTCGATCCGTTCGGCTACACCGTCGAACGCCGCACCGAGCGAGACCTGATCGCCTGGTATGAGGGCGTGATCGATCGGATGCTCGGCGAACTCGATGCGGCGCGCCTGCCCGATCTCGTCGTGATCGCCAAGGCGCCGATGGAGATCCGCGGTTACGGGCCGGTGAAGGACACCGCGATCGCGAACGTGAAGCCGGCAGTCGAACGGCTTCTCGCCGATGTGACCACAGCATCGCAGGCAAAGTTGCGCGCCCACGGTTGACGTGATGCCGGCGAGGCTTCAGCCTCCCGAATTCGAGGGCTCCATGATGGAGCCGGGCAAGCGGGTGACGCATCATGGATTTCGATCAGTTGACCCTAACCCAGGCCGCCGCCGATCTCCGCGCCGGCAAGGTGACGAGCACAGCACTGACGACGGAAGCTCTTGCCCGCGCCAAAGCCAATGCCGACCTCAATGCCTTCGTCACCCTGGACGAGGCCGGCGCCCTGAAGGTTGCTGCCGCATTCGACGCGACGGGCGACCGGACAAAACTGCTTGGCGGCGTGCCCATCGTGATCAAGGACAACATCGAGGTTGCCGGGCTGCCCTGTAGCGCGGGCACGCCGGCCCTGAAGGATTACGTTCCCACGGCCGACGCGCCGGTTGCGGCAAAACTGCGGGCCGCAGGCGCGGTCATCATCGGCAAGACCAGCATGCACGAGCTCGCCTTCGGCATCTCCGGCTACAACACCGCATTCAAGACCGGCGCGGAGTTCGGCGTGCGCAACGCCTATGACCGCGCCCTGATCGCGGGCGGCTCCTCCTCCGGAACGGGCGCGGCGATTGGCGCGCGCATCGTGGCAGGCGGGCTCGGCACCGATACCGGCGGATCGGTCCGGGTGCCGGCTGCGCTGAACGGCTGCGCCTCGCTGCGCCCGACGATCGGCCGCTATCCGCAAGACGGCATCGCACCGCTCTCGCACACCCGCGACACCGCGGGTCCCATGGCCGCGACCATGGCGGATGTCGCGCTGCTCGATCGCGTCATTACGGGCGGCGATGCCATCGCGCCGGCCGATCTGAGGCTGGTGCGGATCGGCATCGTAAAGACGATGCTGAGCAATCTCGACGCCGACACCGACGCCGCATTCCAGGCAGCCCTCACGAAAATGAAGACGCAGGGCATCACGATCGTTGAGATCGAGATGCCGCAACTGGCCGAACTCAATGGCCAGGTCAGCTTCCAGTCGTACTGTACGAGGCCCATGACGACATGGTGGCCTATCTCGCGCATACCGGCACCGGCCTCTCCATCGAGGCGCTGGCAAAGGACATCTCCAGCGCCGACGTCAAGGGCACCTATGATGGCCTGGTGATCCCGCGCAAACTTCCCGCCCCTGATGGCACGCTGGTTGACGCCAAGCCGGTCTATGATGCCGCGATCAATACCGCACGCCCCAAGCTTCAGACGCTCTACAGCAGGACCTTCGCCGACAGTCGGCTCGATGCCATCGCCTTCCCGACCACGCCGCGTGTCGCCATTGCCTCCATTCCCGATTCCAGCAGCCTGGAGAATTTCGCCCTGTTCATCCAGAACACCGATCCCGGCAGCAATGCCGGCATTCCCGGCATCCAGATTCCGATCGCGCTCGGCGCCCGGAGCAAACTGCCGATCGGGCTTGAATTGGACGGCCCCGCGGGCAGCGATCGCGGCCTGCTTGCGATCGGCATGGCGCTCGACGCCGTGTTCGGGCGATTGCCGCCGCCGCGCCCGTCATGAATACGGATTGATCAGCTTCTGCTGCTCGGCGCTATGATGCACGAGCATGTCGATGAAGGTCCTGACCTTGGCCGACAGATGATGCCGGTGCGGATAGACGGCGTTCATCGACATCTCGACCGGCCGGTACTCGGGCAGCAGGCGAACGAGCCGACCGGCTTCGAGATCGTCCCGAACGAGAAAGCCGGCCATCAGGCAGACGGCAGCGCCTTCCAGCGCCACCTTCCGCAAGGCCTCACCGCTGTTGGTGATGAAGCTGCCGGAGATGCGCACCGATGCGGGCGCGCCCTTGCGATCGAAGAAGCGCCAATCGTCGCCGAACGGATAATTCAAGTGACGGGCGCAATTGTGCGCGGTGAGCTCATCGAGCTTCTGCACGCGACCGTGCCTTTCGAGATAGTCGTGCGAGCAGCACAGCACGTGGCGCCAGGTGGCGAGGCTGCGGACGATCAGGCTCGAATCCGGCGGCGCGGTCATGCGCAGGGCAACGTCGTAGCCTTCTTCGATGAGGTCGATGTCGGCTTCGCCCATGCGCAGATCGATCTTGAGGTCTGGATAGGCCGACAGGAGCTTCGCCACCACGGGCGCGACGAACGGCACCATGTGCGTGGCGACGTGGATCCGCAGCGTCCCGCGCGGCACCGACTGCAATTCGCTCGCGATATCGTCGGCCTGTTCGATATCGGCGAGGATCTGGATGCAGCGGTCGTAGTAGGCCTTGCCGATGTCGGTGAGATTGACCTTACGCGTGGTGCGCTGAAGCAGCCTCACCCCGAGCCGGTCTTCCAGCGCCTGAACGTGATTGCTCACCATGGTGGTCGACATGTTGAGCTTGCGGGCTGCTGCAGAGAAGCCGCCGGTCTCGACCACCCGGCTAAAGACTTCGAGGCTCGTCAATCGGTCCATGCCGCCTGATTATCCGCTCTTGGTCGATAATCGCAAGGAATTCTGTCCGATTATCCGTCAGATCAGCTCGCGCCCGGATGGCGGATGGGTTAGCCGCAATCCCTCGACAGAGGCGGCAATCGCTCTGGGGCAGTCGCACCTCCGGCTCGGTAGACCATACGCGAAGGCGGGAATCCCGGACTATCCACTTTCAGCGGATAATCCTTCCCGTATTTCGCTGATTATCGATCGAGCGAAGAAGACCGATAGTCTCAGCCACCCGACAGGAGACTGCCATGTCCGAGATGCCCCGCACCGAAAACTTCCAGCAAGCGACTGAGATACTGCAAGCTTCTCCGCCGGTGCCGGTGCGTGGTCCGACCCGGAATATGGTCCGGCGGGCGGCGTTGGCGCTCGCGGTCCTCGCGGGCACAGCAGCGATTGTCCATTACGGACACGACTACTGGGTCAACGGCCGTTATCTCGAGACAACCGACGACGCCTATGTGAAGGCCGACTCCACGATTGTCGCGCCAAAAGTCTCGGGCTACATCGCCAAGGTGCTGGTCCGCGACAACGAAAAGGTCAAGGCGGGCCAGCTGCTGGCGAAGATCGACGACCGCGACTTCAAGGCGGCGCTCGACCAGGCCCGCGCCGATGTCGCTGCGGCGGAAGCGTCGGTGCGCAACCTCGACGCCCAGCTCGAACTCCAGCAGCCGATCATCGAGCAGAGCACGGCCGATGTCGCTGCTGCGGACGCGAATCTGAAATTTGCGCAGGAGGAGCGCGCCCGCTACGACGACCTGATGAAATCGGGCTCAGGCACGATTCAGCGCGCACAACAGACTGACGCCGCGTTGCGCGCCAGCAACGCGCAACTGCAACATGCCAGGTCGGGCCTCGTGGCCGCGCAACGCAAGATCGACGTGCTCACCACCCAGCGCGCGCAGGCCACGGCCCAGCTCGAGCACGCGCGCGCGGTCGCGGAGCAGGCGACCCTGAATCTCTCCTACACCGAGATTACCGCGCCGGTCGACGGCACGGTCGGCGCCCGCTCACTGCGCGTGGGACAGTTCGTGCAAGCCGGCACGCAATTGATGGCGGTGGTGCCGCTCGATGCGGTCTATGTCGTGGCGAATTTCAAGGAGACGCAGCTCACCCACGTCCGTGCCGGCCAGCCGGTCGAGCTGCACGTTGACAGCTTCCGCAACCAGACCCTGCGCGGCCATGTCGACAGCCTGTCGCCGGCGAGCGGCCTTGAATTCGCGCTGCTGCCGCCCGACAACGCCACCGGCAATTTCACCAAGATCGTGCAACGGGTGCCGGTGAAGATCGTGCTCGACGACCACAGCTTGACCGGGCTGCTGCGCCCCGGCATGTCCGCGGCGCCGACTATCGACACCAAACAGGCCGTCATGGCCGAGCGCGAGACGGCGAAGCATCTCGCCGACAACGCGGCCCGTCCGAACGGCGGTTGAAGCCGGAAAGGTCCGGAAGGACTATCAAGCCCAGCCGGATGATCCTTCCCAAACTTCGTCGATTATCGAAACGAACTGCCTGATCCATCCTGTCTCCGTAACCGAGACGAGGCTTCCATGAGCACGCTCCAACCGACCGTCAATACCGCCTCCCCCGCCAATATCCCCGCTCCAGTCGCGGCCCCCGCAACGCCCGCCGTCTCGACCAAGACCTGGATTGCCGTGATCGGCGCGACGCTTGGCGCCTTCATGGCGGTGCTGAACATCCAGATCGTCAATGCCTCGCTCGCCGATATCCAGGGCGCGATCGGCGCCGGCATCGATGACGGCGGCTGGATCTCGACCTCTTATCTGATCGCGGAGATCGTGGTGATCCCGCTCTCGGGCTGGCTGGCGCAGGTGTTCTCGATCCGCATCTACCTCCTCACCAACGCGGTCCTGTTCCTGATTCTGTCCGCGGCCTGCGCGTTGGCGCAGGACCTGCCGCAGATGATCGTGCTGCGGGCAGTGCAAGGTTTTACCGGCGGCGTGCTGATTCCGATGGCGTTCACGCTGATCATCACGCTCTTGCCGCGCGCCAAGCAACCCGTGGGCCTTGCGCTGTTCGCGCTGTCGGCGACGTTCGCGCCCGCGATCGGCCCGACCATCGGCGGCTATCTCACCGAGAATTTTGGCTGGCAGTACATCTTCTACGTCAACATTGTCCCGGGCGGGATCATGGTCGGCATGCTCTGGTACGCGCTGGATGCAAAGCCCATGAAGCTTGCGCTACTGCGCGACGGCGACTGGGCCGGCATCATCGCCATGGCGATCGGACTGTCGGCGCTGCAGACCGTGCTCGAGGAAGGCAACAAGGACGACTGGTTCGGCTCGCCCTTCATCGTCAAGCTGTCCGTCATCGCGGCCGTCGCGCTGACTGCCTTCCTGATCATCGAGCTGACCGTGAAGAAGCCGCTCCTCAACCTGCGTCTGCTGGTCCGCCGCAATTTCGGCTTCGGCATGCTCGCGAATTTCCTGCTCGGAATCGCGCTCTACGGCTCGGTGTTCATCCTGCCGCAATATCTGGCCCGCATCCAGGGCTACAATGCCGAGCAGATCGGCATGGTGCTGGCCTGGACCGGCCTGCCGCAGCTCCTGCTGATCCCGCTGGTGCCGCGGCTGATGCAGAAGCTCGATGCGCGGCTCATCATCGGCGTCGGCTTCGTCCTGTTCGCGGCCTCCAACTTCATGAACATCACCATGACCGGCAACTATGCCGCCGATCAATTGCTCTGGCCCAATGTGGTTCGTGCAATCGGCCAGGCGTTGGTGATGGCGCCGCTGTCTGCGGTGGCGACCTCGGGCATCGAACCGGAGAACGCCGGCTCAGCCTCCGGCCTGTTCAACATGATGCGCAATCTCGGCGGCGCCGTCGGCATCGCGCTGTTGCAGACCCTGTTGACCAAGCGCGAGCAGTATCATTCCAACGTGCTGATGCAGTCGGTCTCGCTGTTCGAGCAGGCGACGCGGACGCGGCTGGAACAGCTCACCCAATACTTCGTCAATCACGGCATTCTCGACCGTGCGGACGCATCGCATCGCGCCTATGTTGCGATCGGCCATATCGTGCAGAAGCAGGCCTATATCCTCGCCTTCAGCGACACTTTCTATCTGCTCGGCGTGGCACTGATCGTCGCGCTGATCGCCACCCTCTTCCTGAAGAAGGCCGGCCACGCCTCGGCCGGCGGCGCCCACTGAGATCAACCCAGCAAGCAAGGAGAACGACCATGAAACCCCGCATGAATTTCTACCAGGCCGCACCCGATACGATGAAGGCACTGATGGCACTGGAAGAGCAGATCCAGTCGACCGGCCTGGAGAAATCGCTGATCGAGCTCGTCAAGATCCGCGCGTCGCAGATCAACGGCTGTGCCTTCTGCATCAACATGCACACCGAGGACGCCCGCAAGCGTGGCGAGACCGAGCAGCGCATCTATCTGCTCAACGCCTGGCGCGAATCGCCGCTCTACACCGACCGCGAGCGCGCGGCGCTGGCCTGGACCGAATCAGTGACGCTGATCGCCGAGACGCACGCGCCGGACGATGTCTACGAGCAGGTCCGCGCGCAATTCTCCGATGCGGAGACGGTGAACCTGACCATGCTGATCGGCGCCATCAATGCCTGGAACAGGATTGCGATCGCGTTCCGTGCGGTTCATCCAGTGAAGGTGAAAGCGTCGGTGGCGTGAGGTGCTGACGCATGAGGCCAAACCGCCTCAATACATTCGACTGTCATGCCCCGGCTTGACCGGGGCATCCAGTACGCCGCGGCCTGTCGAGTCCAGCACTTCCGTCACGGAGTACTGGATCGCCCGGTCAAGCCGGGCGATGACGGCGGTGGGTGGCTTAAACCGCCGTCGCCTTGGCGAACTCCACGTAGATCTCGCGCAGCCGCGCGGCAAGCGGGCCGGGCTTGCCGTCGCCGACCTTCTTGCCGTCGATCGCAACCACCGGCTGGACGAACAGCGAGGCTGAGGTGGCAAAGGCTTCCTTGGCGGCGAGCGCGTCGGCGACCGTGAAGGAACGCTCCTCGAGGCGGAGCTGGCGCTCTTCCGCCAGCGCCACCACCGCCTTGCGGGTGCAGCCCGGCAGGATCGCGTTGGAGTTCTTGCGGGTCACGATGACATCGTCCTGGGTCAGGATGAACGCCGAGGACGAACCGCCTTCGGTGATGTAGCCGTCTTGCAGCATCCAGGCTTCGCCCGCGCCGGCCTCGGCCGCGGCCTGCTTTGCCAGCACTTGCGCGAGCAGCGCCACGCTCTTGATGTCGCGCCGCTCCCAGCGGATGTCGGGCACGGTGATCACGTTGATTCCGGTCTTGGCCGAGGCGGCGTTGATGATGTCCTTCTCCGACGTGAACATCACCAGGCTCGACTTGACGTCGCCCTTGGGGAAGGCGAAGTCGCGGCCCTTGTCGGCGCCGCGGGTGACCTGGAGATAGACGAGGCCGTTCTCGACCTTGTTGCGCGCGATCAGCTCCTTCTGGAGCTCGGTGATGCGCTCGACCGTCTCGGGCAGCTTCAGCTGGATCTCGCCGACCGAGCGCTCCAGCCGCGTCAAATGCGAGGCATTGTCGACCAGCTTGCCGTCGAGCACGGCCGAGACCTCGTAGATGCCATCGGCAAACAGGAAGCCGCGATCGAGCACCGAAATTTTGGCGTCCGAGAGCGGGACGAATGAGCCGTTGACATAGGCGATCGGATCCAAGGCAGGTCTCCTGGCGGGAAGAGAGATTTGGTGCGGTTATACGGGATTTGGCGAGGCCCTGAAACCCGCCTTCGGCGCGTCCCGGAATAACGCGAGAATTAGTGCGACAGGATCTTCGACAAGAACTTCTGCGCGCGGTCGCTGCGGGGCTTGCCGAAGAAATCGTCCTTCGGAGCGTCCTCGACGATCTCGCCGCGGTCCATGAAGATCACGCGGTTGGCGACCTTGCGGGCAAAGCCCATCTCGTGGGTGACGACCATCATGGTCATGCCCTCATGGGCAAGGTCCACCATGACGTCGAGCACCTCGCTCACCATTTCGGGGTCGAGCGCCGAGGTCGGCTCGTCGAACAGCATGACAATGGGATCCATTGCAAGCGCGCGAGCGATCGCCACCCGCTGCTGCTGGCCACCGGACAGGTTCGCAGGATACTTTTGCGCCTGCTCCTTCAGGCCGACGCGCTCCAGCAGCTGCATGCCTTTTGCCATCGCCTTGTCGCGCGACCGGTCGAGCACCTTCTGCTGTGCGAGACAGAGATTGTCGATGATCTTCAGATGCGGAAACAGCTCGAAATGCTGAAACACCATGCCAACCCGCGAGCGCAGCTTGGGCAGATTGGTCTTGGGATCGTTGACCTTGGTGCCATCGACACTGATGTCGCCTTTCTGGAATGGCTCCAGCGCGTTGACGCACTTGATCAGCGTCGACTTGCCTGATCCCGACGGGCCGCAGACCACGACCACCTCGCCCTTGGTGACGCTGGTGGTGCAGTCGGTCAGCACCTGGAAGCTCGGGCTGTACCATTTGTCGACGTGGCTGATCTCGATCATGACAGACTCTATCGAATGATGGCGATGCGCGCCTGCAGGCGGCGAACGCCGAAGGACGCAACACAGGAAATGGTGAAGTAGACGATCGCTGCGAACAGATACATTTCGACCAGACGGCCGTCGCGCTGCGCGACCTTGCTGGCCGCACCGAGGAAATCGGTGATCGACAGCACGTAGACCAGGGAGGTGTCCTGGAACAGCACGATGGTCTGCGTGATCAGCACCGGCAGCATGTTACGGAAGGCCTGCGGTAGCACCACGTAGCGCATGGTCTGGGCGTAAGTCAGGCCAAGCGCGTTGGCAGCGGCCGGCTGGCCGCGCGAGATCGACTGGATGCCGGCACGCATGATCTCGGAGAAGTACGCGGCCTCGAACATGATGAAGGTGATGAGCGAGGACGCGAACGCGCCGACACTGATCGGGCGCGACGCGCCGGTCACCCACTGCCCGATATAGGGCACCAGGAAGTAGAACCAGAAGATCACCAGCACCAGCGGCAGCGAGCGCATGAAGTCGACATAGACCCCGGCGATGCGGCCCAGGATCTTGAAGCCTGATAGCCGCATCAGCGCGATAGCCGTGCCGAAGATCAGGCCGCCGAGCGCCGCAAGTCCCGTGAGCATCAGCGTGAACGTCATGCCCTCGTAGAACAGATAAGGCAGCGCGCGGCGGATGACGTCGAAATCGAAATTGCTGAACATGGTGCTATTTCCCCGTGATGTAGCCGGGGATCGCGACGTAGCGCTCGAGGAAGCGCATTGCGGTCACGACGACGGCGTTGACGAGGAGATAGAGAAGGGTCGCGGCGGTGAAGGCCTCGAACACCTGGAACGAGAATTCCTGCATGGAGCGCGCCTGTCCGGTCAGCTCAAGCAAACCGATGGTGATGGCCACAGCCGTGTTCTTGATGGTGTTGAGAAACTCGGACGTCAGCGGCGGCAGGATGATGCGAAAAGCCATCGGCAGCAAGATGTAGCGATAAGCCTGCAAGGTCGTCAGGCCGAGCGCCGTCGCCGCCATCTTCTGCCCGCGCGGGAGCGATCCGATGCCGGCCTGCAACTGCACGGCGACGCGCGCCGACATGAAGAACCCGATGCCTATCGCCGCCGTCCAGAACGGCGCATTCGGCAGCTGCTTCAGCCAGAGGCCGGCAGATTTCGGCAGCAGTTCCGGCAGCACGAAGAACCACAGGAAGAGCTGCACCAGCAGCGGCATGTTGCGGAAGAATTCGACATAGGCAAAGCCGAACCAGTACGCCCCCTTCGATGGCAGCGTGCGCATCACGCCGACGATCGAGCCCATGATCAGCGCGATGATCCATGCGAGCGCACCCGTCTTGAGGGTCAGCACCAGGCCCGACAACAGCATGTCGAGATAGGTGCCGGTCCCCATCGGGTTGGGCTCGAAGAAAATTCCCCAGTTCCAGTGGTAGTTCACGTGTCCCCCGCGCGAACGCGCCAGTCATGGATGTCCTGGCGCCTATGCAAATGTCCGGCCACCTTGGAGTCAAGATGGCCGGACACGATCCGGATCGAAAGATCGCGGTTATAGCTTACTTATAATCGTCCGGGTTCGGCGAGTCGGTCGGCTTGGCGAACTCGTTCTTCAGCTCGGCCGAGATCGGGGTGTTGAGGTTCAGACCCTTCGGCGGGATCTTCTGGGTGAACCACTTCTCGTAGATCTTCTGGCCTTCCCCGGAAGTATAGAGCGCTGCGGTCGCCGCATCGACCACCTTCTTGAACGCCGCGTCGTCCTTGCGCAGCATGATGCCGTAGGGCTCAGGCTTGGAGAACGCGTCTTTGGAGATGACGTAGTCGTCGGGCGACTTCGAGCCGGCAACGAGGCTCGCGAGCAGGATGTCGTCCATCACGAAGGCGACGGCGCGGTCGGTCTCGACCATCAGGAAGGATTCGGCGTGGTCCTTGGCCGGGATGATGTTGGCGCCGAGGCTTTTCGCAACATTGGCTTCGGTGAGCTGCTTGATGTTGGTGGTGCCGGCGGTCGAGACCACGGTCTTGCCCTTGAGATCGTCGATCGACTTCAGGCCGCTCGACTTCTTGAAGACGTAGCGGCTGGCAGTCAGGTAATGGGTATTGGTGAAGGCGACCTGCTTCTGGCGCTCGGCATTGTTGGTGGTTGAGCCGCATTCGAGGTCGATGGTGCCGTTCGCCATCAGCGGAATACGCGTCGCCGAGGTCACCGGGTTGAGCTTGACCTCGAGCTTGTCGAGCTTCAGCTCCTTCTTCACGGCGTCGACGATCTTGTAGCAGATGTCCATCGCGAACCCGATGGGCTTCTGGTTGTCGTCGAGATAGGAGAACGGGATCGAGGAGTCGCGGAAGCCGAGCGTGATGGCGCCGGTGTCCTTGATGTTCTTCAGCGTGCCGGTCAGCTCCTCGGCCCCGGCCTGGCTGACAGCGAAGGTCGCGGCGAGCGCGAGGCCGATGCTACGGAAATGTTTCACTTTTGGGTCCCCTTTCAGGATGATGCCGGCGGGATGCAAGCACAAATTGGGTTGGAATAGAATGTGACTTTTGGCTGGATCGCGGCTCCGGTTAACGGCTCAGGCCGGCGGGCGCGTTAGCGGGCTTGTTAGCGGTCCTGGCAATTCCCCGAGATCCCAGAACAGGCCGGCCATCACCGTCAAGGCCTCTTCGGTCAATGGCAGCAGGATGTGCTCATTGGGCGCATGCTGGGAGCAGCCGGGATAGGAGTGCGGCACCCAGATCGTCGGCAGGCCCAGGATCTCGGAGAACACGTCGTTGGGCAACGAGCCGCCGAAATTGGGCAGCACCGCCGGCACTTTGCCGGTGGTCTGGCGCACCGAATCCGCCGCCCATGTGATCCAGGGGCTGTCAAAATCCGTGCGCGAGGCGGCAAAGCTCTGCGCCGCCCGCACCTCGACCATCGGAAAGCCCTTCTGCGCCAGATGCGCGCGGATCGCCTCGATCAGCACATCGATCCTGGTGCCGACCACGAAACGCAGTTGCAGCACGGCATTGGCGTGGCCGGGAATGGCGTTGGCCGGCTTCTCGATATTGCCCGACGACATCGCCAGCACTTCGAGCGTGTTCCAGGCATAGAGCCGCTCGGCCGCCGAAAGACCCTCCTCGCCCCAGTCCTCGGCCAAGGCCGGCTCGTCCTCGGTCGGCACCACCTTCACGTCCGCAAGATAGCTGCGGATCTGGTTGGTGAGGCGCGGCGGCTTCAGCGCGTCCAGCTGAAGGCGGCCGTGGCCGTCAACCAGCGTCGAGATCGCGTTGACCAGAATGGTCGCGGGGTTGGCGAGCACGCCGCCCCAATTTCCGGAGTGATGGCCGCCGTCGCGAAGGGTCACATCGAGATGAATGCGGATGCCGCCGCGGCAGCCGAGGAACAGGGTCGGACGATCGGCGGACAGGCGCGGCCCGTCGGAGGCCATGAACAGATCGGACTTGAGCGCATCGCGATTGAGGTCGCAGACCTTGCCGAGATCCGGCGAACCGATCTCCTCGCCCATCTCGACGATGAACTTGGCGTTGAAGCCGAGCTTGCCGCCGCGGGCCTCACGCACCGCGCGGAGCGCGGCCATGTTGATGCTGTGCTGGCCCTTGTTGTCGGCCGTGCCGCGACCGTAAAGACGCGTGCCCGAAACCGTGGTGCGCCAGGGATCGCGGCCGTCGCGCCACTCGCCTTCCATGCCGTCGACGACGTCGCCATGACCGTAGATCAGCACGGTCGGCGCAGTCTCGCTCTCGTGGTGTTCGGCGAACAGGAACGGCGCCTTGCCGCTAGGAGATTCGATCATCCGGCTTTGGAAATCGAGCGCGGCGAAAGCGGGCACCATCTCCTGTTCCAGATAGGCGCGCAGCTCGACGCTCCGGTTCGGATTCTGGCTCTCGGTCCGGTAGGCGACGCGGCGGTCGAGCTCGGCGAGGAACGCGCCGGATTTGAAATCGTCACGGGCGCGGGCGATGGCATCGGCTCTGGTCATTATTTTCTTTTTTAGGTTGCGAGACGAAGGACCATACCCGATGCGGGCAGGCCTCCGAAAGTGGCGGGGACTTCGATAGTCTTGGGATTTCGTTCTTGCTCTCTTGAGATTGGCTTGCCAAGCGCGGCAGCGCCGCGGATTTTGGCCTTGCCAAGGTCGCGCTATATGCAAGAACTTCGCCAAGTTCGGGCGCAGCTCTATCATTCGAAGAGCGCCCGGTACAGGGCGCCGGGGGACCATCATGGCCAAGCAGATCAGGCTCAATGCATTTGCGATGAATTGCGTCGCGCACCAATCACCGGGCTTGTGGACCCATCCGCGCGACCGCACTGCCGAATATAACCGCCTGCCCTACTGGATCGATCTTGCCAAAACACTGGAGCGCGGCCGTTTCGACGGATTGTTCCTGGCCGACGTGCTCGGCGTCTATGACGTCTACGGCAACAGTCCTGACGCAGCCTTGCGCAATGCAGCCCAGTCGCCCTCGAACGATCCGCTGCTGCTGCTGTCGGCAATGGCCGCGGTGACGCAGAATCTCGGCTTCGGCGTCACCAGCAACCTCTCCTTCGAGCCGCCCTATCCGTTCGCGCGGCGGATGTCGACGCTCGATCATCTCACCGAGGGACGAATCGGCTGGAACGTCGTCACCGGCTATCTCGACAGCGCCGCGCGCGGCGCCGGCAAGGACAAGCAGATCGGGCACGACGACCGCTACGAGATCGCGGACGAATATATGGAGGTCGTCTACAAACTCTGGGAAGGGAGCTGGGAGGACGACGCCGTGCTGCGCGACCGCACGCGCGGCATCTTCACCGACCCCACAAAGGTCCATCGCGTCAACCACCAGGGCGCGAACTACCGCATCAACAACACCATCCACCTGAGCGAACCGTCGCCGCAGCGGACGCCCGTGCTGTATCAGGGCGGCACCTCACCGCGCGGACGGCAGTTCGCGGCACGGCATGCCGAATGCGTGTTCATGTCGGGACCCTCGGCAAAAGTGATCGCGCCGCGGGTGTCGGCGATCCGTCAGGAGGCCGCCGCTTTCGGCCGCAATCCGGCGGAAATCCTGATGTTCTCGATGATGACGATCATCCTCGGGCGGACGGAGGCCGAGGCGAACGAAAAATATGCCGACTATCGCCGCCATATCAGCCCGGAGGGCGCGCTGGCGCTGATGTCGGGATGGACCGGAATCGACTTCTCCGGTTACGAGCTCGATCAGCAGGTGCGTCATGTCCAGAACGACGCCGGCCGCAGCGCACTCGATAACGTCACCCGCGCAGATCCCGACCGCGTCTGGACCGTGCGCGACGTCATCGAGCATGTCGGCGTCGGCGGCGCCGGTCCCGTCGTGGTCGGCACGCCGGAGATGGTCGCGGACAAGATCGAGGCCTGGTTCGAGGCGACCGATGTCGACGGCCTCAACGTCGCCTTCGCGATCTCACCCGGCGATTTCGAGGACATCGCCGACATGCTGGTGCCGGAGCTGACGCGGCGTGGCCGATACAAGGCGAAGTACGCGCAGGGCACGCTGCGGGAGAAGCTGTTCGGTGACGGGCGTGCGCGGCTGGGTGCGCCGCATCCGGCGGCGGGATTCAGGGTGGGGAGGAAGGGGTAGGCGGAAGATCGCGCCACACCCTCGGTGTCACATCCCGGCGAAGGCCGGGACCCATAACCCCAGGGAATGGTTTGGCGAAGATTGGTCGCTGGGGACTAGTAGCACGCGTGACCGATAGATCACGCGGTTGGGTCCCGGCCTTCGCCGGGACGACAGCAGGGCTACACCTTCCCGTCCACCATCACCTCAATCAGCTTGGTTCCGGGCCGGCCAAATGCCGACGCCAGCGTCGCCTTCAGCTCGCGGGGGTCGCTAACCTTGATCGCCTCGCATCCCAGCGCCTTCGCCACGCCTGTGAAATCCACCGGCGGATCGACAAAATCCATGCCGACGTAATTGTCGTCGCCATGGAAGGCGAGCAGACGCTGCTTGATGATGCGGTAGCCGCCATTGTTGGCAATGACCACATTGAGCGGCAGCTTGTGATGCGCCGCCGTCCACAGCGACTGGATCGAATACATCGCGCTGCCGTCGCCGGAGAAACAGACCACGGGACGATCGGGATTGGCGATGCTGGCGCCGACGGAAGCCGGCAGGCCCCAGCCGATGCCGCCGGAGGCAAGGCCGTGATAGCCGAAGCGATCGCGGTGCGCACGCAGCGCCGTGATCTGGCGGCTCGAGGTGAGGCCTTCGTCGACAAGGATGGCGTTGGCGGGCATGGCCTCGACCATTTGCAGCACCAGCCAGTCTGGATCGATGGGGCTGCGGTCCGCGGCCTTGCCGATCTGCTCGACCAGCGCGGTGCGCCGCGCGGTCCAGTTCTTCGGCGCGAGCTCGGCGAGACGTTGCCTCGCACGTTGCGCCAGGACCGCGCCGCCCATCTCCTTCAGCACCGGGATCAACGCGCGCAGCGTTTCCTTCAGATCCGCCTTCAGCGCGATCTCGGCGCCGTAGTTCTTGGCGATCTCCCAATCGCCGAGGCCGATCTGCACGATGCCAAGGCCCTCCGGCAGCGCATCGACCTCGCTGTAGACCGACATCCGCAACGGATCACCGCCGAGCGCGATCAAGAGGTCGTACGGCGCAAGCATGTCGCGCGCGACTTTCTGAACCCGTGCCAACGTGCCGACGAAGCTCGGCCTCTCGGAGAGGAAGTGCGAGCCATAGGGCGTCGAGGATTGGTACGCAGCCGCGCCCAAAAGCTCGGCGAGTTCGGCGGCCTCCTTGAGCGCGTCGCTCTTCACCACCTCGTCCATGGTGACGATCACGGGACGCTCGGCCCTCAGCAGTCGCGCGGCGAACGCCTTGAGTGCCTCATCCGATGGCCTTGTGCGGGCGTCGATGCGGGTGGAGCGGCCGAGATCGATCCCGGCCTCGCTGTTGAGAATGTCGCCGGGCAACGAAATGAACACCGGCCCGGTCGGGGGCGTGGTCGCGACTTTTGCGGCGCGGCGCACGATGCGCGGCAGATCCTCGAGCCGCGTCACCTCGACCGCCCATTTCACCAGCGGCTCCGCCATGCGCACCAGCGGGCCGTAGAGCACCGGCTCCATCAGGCCGTGGCCCTGCTCCTGCTGGCCCGCGGTCAGGATCATCGGCGTGCCCGTGAACTGGGCGTTGTAGAGCGAGCCCATCGCGTTGCCGAGGCCAGGCGCGACATGGACGTTGCAGGCGACGAGCTTTCCGGAGGCGCGGCTATAGCCATCCGCGATCGCCACCACCAGGCTCTCCTGCATCGCCATCACATAGGTGAGATCAGGATGGTCCTTCAGCGCATGCATGATCGGCAGCTCGGTGGTGCCGGGATTGCCGAACAGATGCGTGATGCCCTCGTCCTTGAGCAGCGCGAGAAAGGCGGAGCGGCCGGTGATCTTGTTCTTCATGTTTCCTCCAGAGGCGGACGTTGCCGCAAGGCAGGAAGCATGATGGCCGAAATCGCGGGAGGCGCGCAAGGAAGCGCGGTCATGGCTGCGTTGCGTGGGCGCAGCACGCTACATCTCCTCGCGCCCCAGCTCGAACGGGTCCTCGCCGCTCGTCCGCTTCTTCTTTTTCGAGCGCTGCCAGACCACACCGGGAAAGCCCTTCAACGGTACCAGCGGCTCGCCGGTATAGGTCCATTCCTGCAGCTCTTCGATCGCGATGTGATAGAGCGGCTGGCGGCCGGTGCGTTCCCTAAACAGCGCACGGGGGATGTTGACCATGTGCGGCCCGCGCGGGCGCTCATATGCGATCGGCGTGCCGCAATGCGCACAGAAGCTGCGCGAGGTCTTCGTTGCCTTGTCCTCGTAGCGCGTCAGCGCCGTCTTGCCTGCGGTGATGCGAAACCGCTTCTTCCAGCTTCCGACATAGGTTGCATAGGCGGCGCCGTGGGCGCGACGGCTGGCGGCGGAGTGATCGTGCCAGGCCCAGCGTGCGGGGACGTCGATCTCGAAGGTGACCTTGCCGCAGAGGCATTGGCCGGTGGCAACTCCTGCGGCGGCTGCGGCTTTGGCCATGGGTGCTTCCCTCATCGCTCGCAATGACGGAATTCGTGGTGTCCGTCGGGGCAACACAATAACTCCGCAGCCCGGATGAGCGAAGCGACGTCCGGGAAGACCAGAGCTTAGGTGAAGACCCCGGATATCGCTTCGCTCATCCGGGCTACAGCAGTGTCAGACCGACGTCAGCTCGTCATACACCGGATAGTCCGTATAACCCTTCTCCGCGCCGCCGTAGAACGTCGCACGGTTATACGGCGTGAGAGGGTAGTCGTGCTGCAGGCGGCGCGGCAGATCGGGGTTGGAGATGAAGATGCGGCCGAAGGCGATGAGGTCGGCGTGTCCCTCTGCGATCGCGGCGTTCGCCGTCTCGCCCGTAAACCCGCCTGCCGTCATCAGCACGCCGCTGTAGAGCGGGCGGAACAGCAGCATTGCCGACGGCACGTTCTGCCAGTTGACCTCGGCGCGGCCCGAACCGCTGGAGCGCGGTTCGATGAAATGCAAATAAGCAAGGCCGAGCTCGTCGAGCGCCTTGACCACGTGCGTGTAGAGCGGCATTGGATCGGGCTCGCCGGAATCATTGGCGATGCCGTGGGGCGACAGCCGCACGCCGACGCGGCCCGCGCCCCAGACGTCGATCGCGGCCTCGGTCACTTCGAGCAGAAGCCGCGCGCGGTTTTCGATCGAACCGCCATATTGATCGGTGCGCTGGTTGCTGCGTGATTGCAGGAATTGCTCAAGCAGATAGCCGTTGGCGCCGTGGATCTCGACGCCGTCGAAGCCGGCGGCCAGCGCGTTCTTCGCGCCCTGCCTGAAGGCCTCGACGATGCCCATGACCTCGTCCGTCTCCAGCGCGCGCGGCGTCTCATAGTCGGAGATCTTGCCGTCGGCGGTCATTGCCTTCATGCCCTCGGCCCTGATCGGAATCGCCGAGGCCGAGACCGGTAGCTCCCCGCCGTGGAAGGAAGAATGCGAGACGCGGCCGACATGCCAGAGCTGGAGAAAGATGATGCCCCCCTTGGCGTGCACGGCGTCGACCACCTTGCGCCAGCCCGCGATCTGCGTTTCCGAATAGATGCCGGGCGTCGCCGGATTACCGCGACCATGCGAGAGCACGGGCGAGGCCTCGGCAATGAGCAGGCCGCCTTGGGTGGCGCGCTGACCGTAATATTCGGCATTGAGCGGCCGCGGCGAAAAGCTCTCGCGTTCGGCCCGCATGCGCGTCAACGGCGCCATCGCGACGCGGTGCGCCAGCTTGTACGGACCGATCTGCAACGGTTGAAACAACGCCTCGAATTTCATGCCGGCCCCAGAATGGCTAAGGAAGGATGCGCATCATATAGCGAGGGGGCGGCCACCGGGAAAGGCGCCGCCCCTGCAAAACCAGATATTCCCTCCCGCGGAACGCGGGAAAGACCAGTGTTACGCCGTCTTGATCCAGACGGCCTTCACGTTGAGATATTCCTCGACGTGCTGCTTGCCGGATTCGCGGCCGTAGCCGCTCATCTTGTAGCCGCCGAAGGGGACGGCCGGGTCCATCGCCTGGTAGCAGTTCACCCACACAGAGCCGGCACGCAGGCTCTTCGCGACCGCATGCGCCTTGCTGACGTCGCGCGTCCACAGCCCTGAACCGAGACCGAACGTGGTGGCGTTGGCGCGCTTGACCAGCTCGTCCATATCCTTGAACGCGATCGCGGAGATGACCGGACCAAAAATCTCCTCCTGCGCGATCCGCATGTTGTCCTGAACGCCCGCGAACACTGTCGGCGAGACGAAGAAGCCTTTTGCAAGCGCGCCCTCGGTGACGCGGCCGCCGCCGGCGAGCGCCCGCGCGCCTTCCTTCTGGCCGATATCGAGATAGCTCGTGACGCGCTCGAGCTGCTGCTCCGACACCAGCGGTCCGATCTGGGTGTTGGGATCGAGGCCGTTGCCGACCTGCAGCTTCTTGCCGAACTCGGCAACGCGGCCGACGAACTCCTCGTAGATCGACTGCTCGACGAACAGCCGGGTGCCGGCGCTGCAGATTTGCCCCGAATTGGCAAACACCGCCATTGCGGCGCCCGGCACGGCCGCATCGAGATCGGCGTCGGCGAACACGATGTCCGGCGACTTGCCGCCGAGCTCGAGCGAGACGCGCTTGAGGTTGCCGGCCGAGGCTCGGATGATCGACTGGCCCGTGACATGCGAGCCGGTGAAGGCAACCTTGTCAACGTCGTGATGCGCGGCAAGCGCCGCGCCCGCAGTCTCGCCATAGCCGGGCACGACGTTGATGACCCCGGGCGGAACGCCCGCTTCCATCGCCAGCTCGGCGATGCGCAGCGAGGTCAGTGGCGCCTCTTCGGCGGGCTTGAGCACGACGGTGCAGCCGGTCGCGATCGCCGGACCGATCTTCCAGATCGTCGCAGTCAGCGGACCGTTCCAGGGAATGATGGCGCCGACGACGCCGATCGGCTCCTTCAGCGTGTAGGAAAAGATTTCACCGGGCAGCGAGTTCTCGATGGTCTCGCCGTGGATCGCGGTGGTCTGGCCGGCATAATAGCGCAGCATGCCGACGGCGCGCAGGCGGTAGGCGCGGGTACGGCTGAGCGGCGCGCCCATGTCGAGCGTGTCGAGCTGCGACAATTCGTCGAAATTCTTCTCGACGAGGTCGGCAAGCTTCAGGAGAAGGTTCTGCCGCTCGAACGGCTTGACCTTGCTCCAGGGACCTTCGAAGGCGCGGCGGGCGGCAGCGGCCGCACGGTCGATGTCTTCCTTGTCGCCCTCGGCCACGGTTGCGAGCAGTTCGCCGGTTGCGGGGTTGTGGGTCTCGAAGCGCTTGCCGGAGGCCGCATCGACCCACTTCCCGTCGATCAGCATCTGCTTGTAGGACCCGTTGGCGAATGGATGGCGCGTGATCGGAATAGCCTGCGACACAGCCATGGCTGAACTCCCTGTCAAATGATTGATTGGTTCGATCTGGGCGGGATCGTTGGTCGATAGAATACTGCGATGCCGGACAGGCGTAAAGGAGAGGCGTAAAGTCGGCGCGGAACGAAGACCTCCCATGCCGACTTGTGCAGGGTCGCGCGAGTGCCATGTTATGGCACGACCGAGCCCCTCCCCGGAGACGATCCATGCCCCACCCCGCCATCGTCAAAGACAATGTTGCCGTGATCACCGGCGGTGCGTCCGGCATCGGATTCGCCGCCGCCGCAGCGTTCGCGCGCGACGGCATGAAGGTGTGTATCGCCGATGTGGATCAGGCGGGACTGGCGGATGCCGCAACAAGACTCTCATCCCTGACGTCCGCCACACACGTGATGACCTTCGCGATTGACGTCAGCAAGGCCGAGAGCGTGACGGAACTGGAGCGCGCCGTGCGCGAGCGCTTCGGTGGCACCGACATCCTCATGAACAACGCGGGCATCCAGCCCGGCAGCACGCTGTTCGGCGAACCCGACAACTGGCAGCGCATTATCGGCGTCAACATGTGGGGCATCATCAATGGCTCGCGCATCTTCGTGCCCAACATGATGGAGCGCGGCAGGGCGGGGCTCATCATCAACACCGGGTCGAAGCAGGGCATCACCACCCCGCCCGGCGATCCCGCCTACAACGTCTCCAAGGCCGGCGTGAAAGCTTTTACGGAAGCGCTCCAGCACGAGCTGCGCAACACCAGGGATTGCCGTATCACCGCGCATCTGCTGATCCCCGGTTTCGTCTTCACGAACCTTACCGCGAAGGGCCGGACGGAGAAGCCGGCCGGCGCCTGGACGGCCGAGCAGACCGTGGATTTCATGCTGGCGCGGCTGGAGGCCGGCGATTTCTACATCCTGTGCCCGGACAACGACGTCCCGCGTGCGCTCGACGAAAAGCGCATGCTGTGGGCCGCCGGCGACATCGTGGAGAACCGCCCGCCGCTGTCACGCTGGCATCCGGACCATGCGGATGCATTCGCGAAGTTTGTGAAGGGGGATTAGGCATTTTTCCTTCGCCCCTTGTGGGAGAAGGTGGCGCGAAGCGCCGGATGAGGGGTTGCATCCGCAATTTCAGGAGCAGTGTCTCTCGCGGAGAGAAACCCCTCACCCGTCTCGCCGCTATGCGGCGAGCCACCCTCTCCCACAGGGGGAGAGGGTGAAGAAACCTACAGCGTCTCTTGCTGGTGCCCGCAATTCTTGCAGGCGAACTTGATGCGGGTCTGGCCCTTTGGCGCCTGCACCCGGTTCGGGGCGCCGCATTTACCGCAGACGGCCTCGATGCGGGTATCACCCTGCTTGACGACGACGGTTTTCTTTTCCATCGATTCGCGGATCAGGCGCTCGGCCTCCTCACGCAGGGATTGTTTCGACAAAGCTCGTCTCCGCCATAAATGCGGGCGAGGCTTATCCCACCTGCGGCGAAATCACAATCCGAAACGGCTGCTCAGATCTCGACAATCACGTAGCTGTCCTCGACATGCACCGGAAAGGTCTCGGCAACATACGGACCTTTCTGGAGTTCCTCGCCGCGCTCCACCGCGACCGGATATGACCTGATCTTGACGCGCTTCGGGTCGAACCAGGATTGGCCGTTGCGCATGTCGAACTCCCAGCCATGCCAGGGACAACGCAGCATCTCGCCGACGCGCGAGCGTTGATAGATGCCAGGCTCGGGCGAGGTCAGTCGCGCCACACAGGCCGCTTTCTCCAGCGGCGCGCCTTCGTGCGGGCAGCGGTTCAGCAAAGCGAAGAACTCGTCATTGACGTGGAACACGACAATGTCGCGGCCATCGACATCGACGACCTTGTTGCCACCGGGTGGGATCTCTGAGGTGGACGCGACGATGTGACGGGCCATACCGTGCGGACCTTCTCAGAACTTGTAGACGGCGCGGGCATTGGTGCTGAAGATCTTCCTTCGCTCGGCTTCTGTCAGCGGCGTCTTGAAGGCGAACCGCGGATCGTCGAAATCCCAGTGCGGATAGTCCGACGAGAACAAGAGACGATCGATGCCGACCCATTCGATCAGCGACCGCAGGTGCCGGGCCTCGTCAGGTTCGTCGATCGGTTGCGTCGTGAACCAGAAGTGCTCGCGGACGTATTCCGACGGCTTGCGCTTGAGATGCGGCACCTCGCTGCGGAAGCGCTCGAAATGCTGGTCCATCCGCCACACCGCGGATGGGATCCAGCCGAAGCCGCCCTCGATGAAGACGAACTTCAATTTTGGAAAGCGCTGCGGCACGCCCTCGATCACGAGGCTGGCAAGCTGCGCCGCAATCGTGTGCGCGTTGGACTGGTGCTCCTCGACATAATAGGACGGCCAGCCGCCACCGGTCGGCGCATGCCCGCCATAGCCGCCGACATGGATGCCGAGCGGCAGACCTAGTTCTTGGGCACGCTCGTAGATCGGCCAATAGCGGCGGCGGCCGAGCGGCTCGTTGGCGCGCGGCGAGACGTTGATTTGGACGTACTCGCCGATTTTCGCGCAGCGTTCGATCTCGGCAATGGCGAGATCGACGCCGTCCTGGCCGACCAGGATCGAAGCCTTCAGGCGCGGGTCACGATGTGACCAGAACGCCAGTTGCCAGTCGTTGATGGCGCGCTGGATCGCCGCACCGAATTCGAGGTTCTGCTGCGAGAAGATGAAGAGATCGAGCACCTGCAAAATCCCGAACTCGACGTCGAGCGGATCGAGATGCTGCTTCTGCATGAAGGCGAGATCCGAGCCGGGAGGTCCGCCGGTCGGCGGCCAGGCATCGCGGCGCGCGATCAGCGGTGAGGAGCGCGGATAGGGCGTGGTGAACAGATAGGGCGTGCGCAAATGGCTGCCATATTCCTTCAGATGCTGCTGCCAGCGCTTTGGCAAGAACTCGTTGAGGTCGTCGGGCGAATGCAGGCTCGGATGGACATCGCAATCGACGATGCGCAGCCGCGAAGCAGCGGGCTTCTCGTCTTCCCGCAGCGGGCGGTCGATGACCTCACTCATGCGAACCTCCAATGTCAGTTGGCGAGCGACAGCCGCGGAAACGTCTCCAGCGGGTTGTCGACGCACATTTTCGAGATGATGCTGTTCGGCAGGTTCGGCGGGATCGGATCGTCGCCGTCGAACTGCCAGTGCGGATAGTCGGACGCGAACAGGAACATCTTTTCCGAGCCGATCTGGTCGATGATCTCCTCGACGCTTCTGGCGTCGCCCGGCGCATCGAACGGCTGCATGGTGACGCGGAAATTCTCGCGAATGATCGCGGCAGGCTCGCGCTCGACCCAGGGCACCTCGACGCGCACCCCGCGCCAGGTCTTGTTGGCGCGCCACATGAACGCCGGCAGCCAGCTCACGCCGGATTCCATCAGCACGACCTTGAGGTTCGGAAACTTGCCGAACACGCCCTCATAGATCAGGCTCAAGATCTGCGCCTGAAATGCCTGCGCCTCGACGAAGTAATATTCGTAGCGGTGCGACGGCCAGCCGGCCGAGCTCGGCGCCTGCCGATATTGCGTGCCGGCGTGGATCGCGAGCGGCAGCTTGTATTTCTCCGCGAGCCGATAGACCGGCCAGAAATGCCGCCGTCCCAAGAGCGTCTCGCCCTGTGCCAGCACGAGGATCGAGACGAAGCGGTGATCGCCGGCGCGGCGCTCGATCTCCTCGACCGCCAGATCTGGGTCCTGCATCGGCACCACGATCGAGGCACGCAAGCGCGGATCGCGCGACAGCCACTCAGTCGCGATCCAGTCGTTGATCGCTTTGCAGAAGTCGGCCGCCATGTAGGGATCGAACACGGCCTGAGCGCCGTAGAGCACGTTGAGAATCGCGTGGCTGGCACCCAACTGCTCGAATGCGCCCTTCTGTACCATCGCAAGATCGGAACCAGGCTTTGCGCCGTTCGCCGGACGCCAGTCGGTACGACCCGCCAGCGGCATGCTCGGTGGATAGGAGGTGAGATCGAGCCCGTCGATGGCACGGCTCACCACCTGCTCTTTCCAGTGATCGCTGAGATAGGGCAGTAGCGTCGTGCGCGTGCCACCAACCGCCGGGTGGATGTCGCAGTCGATCCGCGTCGCTGCCATGAGGTTCCTCGCCGAGATCTTGTAAGCACATCTTATTGGCGGCGTTCTTGTGCGCCGCCTGTGAAGACTGCCCCTGCCCGTGCGGTTGCGCAAGAGCGCACGCCCGCGCGATCGTCATGGCTCTGTTGCATTTCGCAGGCGCGATATGAGGTATGGCGAAATGCGTTCCGGCGCCGAAGCCGCGGAGCGCATGGCTCCGCTGCTTCCTTGCGGATTGTCTATGCCCGTCAAGCAGCCTTGGAGACTTCCATCAGCAGACGTTCCGCCTTGGCATCCTCGATGCGGTTCACCATCCGGCTGCTTTCGTGATTGTCGCGGATGGTCTTGGTCAGGGTGACGCAGGCCTGGATCAGCATCACGACGCCCATCGTGAGATAGCCCTTCATCCAGAAATCGATCGGCAGGAAGAAGATGCCGATGGCGACGAGGAAGGCGGAGGCTGCGAAAGACACGTAAGTGAAGGTCACCCAGGCGCCGCTGTGGAGCTGGCCGTTCTGGTTCATGATGGTCTCCTGTTGGTTCGAATGATGATGGGGATTGGGATCAGACAGTCGGCGTGCGCTTGGACTTCAACCGCGCCAGCACGTCGTCCGCGGTCGTCTTGAGCCGGGGGCCAAAACCCTGCTCGGCGAGTTTTTCGGCGGTGGCGAGCGGACCGGTGGCCGCATCGAGCTCGACCAGCACGTCGTCGGCGGCCTGGGCTTCCATCTGCCGCTCACGAAGACGCCTCAAAGTGCTCTCCGCCTCCGGCAGCGTGGATTCGTAGGGGCGCGCCGCCTCGATGCCGCTGCGGCGAAGCGAGCGCACCGCTTCCGAGGCACGGGCCACGCGGCGGCCACGGTCGAGCTCGGTGATGCGGGCCTGCGCGCTCGCGACGTGCCGCTTCAGCCTGACGATCTCGGTTGCGAACAATGCGCGTGCCGTCAGCGCCGCATCGCGATCGGCCTCCAGGCCCGCGATGGCCTCGGCGGTGTCCTTGGCGAGATCCTCACGGCCGCCATCGAGCGCAGCAACCGCGCGCGTCTCGAGATCGGCGATGCGGGCGACGGTCGCCTCGAGCTTGCGACCTTCCTGCTGGTCCTGTGCGATCGCCAGCGCCAGGGTCCGTTTGCCGCGCTCGACGGCGGCGGCCGCGTCGCGCATCTGTTGATCGAGGATCAGAAGGGCCGTCCGGTCTTCCAGTTCTTCCCCCGCGGCGGCCACGCTGCCGCGGAAAAGTGTCACTACGGTCTTGAACATTGTTGGCTCCCTGTTATGAGCGTTGCTCACGGTTGGTTTGTAGCAAGAAACTTGAACTTGGTTCAAGAAATATTTGAGCAACGCTCAGAAATTTGATTGCAGATGACTAAGGCATTGGCACGCCGAGAGAAACTTCGATCCGACCTGATCTTGGCGGCGGAACGAATGATCGCCGACAGGGGGTTGGCAGGCCTAAAAACCCGCGATCTCGCCCGCGAGATCGGCTGCGCCAACGGGGCGGTCTACAATCTCGTCGCCGATGTGGACGAGCTGATTTTGCGTGTGGGCTCGCGCACCTTGCGTCGGCTTGACCAAGCCCTGAGCGTGGCGGAAAGCGCGGGCGAGCCGTCGCCACCGGAGACTCTGGTCCGCATCGCCCTCGCCTATTGCGATTTCGCCGCGGAAAATCTCGAACTGTGGCGCGCGCTGTTCGAGCACCGCATGGAAGCCGACAAGCCCCTCCCCGACTGGTCCATCGACGACCAGCTGCAGCTGTTTCGCCACGTCTACGAGCCGCTGGCCGCGCTGTTTCCACAACGCAGTCGGGAGGAGCTCGGGATCACGGCGCGCAGCCTGTTCTCGGCGGTGCATGGGATGGTGGCGCTGGGACTGGAGCAGAAGCTGGTCGCGGTACCGCTGCCGGCGCTCCGGAAGGAAATCGCGGGCCTGGTGCGCGCGATGATTGACGGACTGATCGCGCGGGCGGTGTAGAGGCCGGGACAGCACAGCTCAACTGCCGGCCACGCCTGACTAAAATTTCACCTGTCGCGGCGCATGCAGCGCGCCTAGCTTCGCGAGGTTCACGCCTCTCTCGGGAGCCTCCCATGCCCCTCCTCATCCGCGGCGGCACCGTCGTCAATCATGATCATTCGCGCCGCGCTGACGTGCTGATCGACGGCGCGACCGTCGTCGCGGTCGGGCAATCGCTCGATGCGCCGACGGGGTGCGAGATCATCGATGCCGGCGGCGCCTACGTCATCCCGGGCGGCATCGATCCGCACACCCATCTCGAAATGCCGTTCATGGGCACTGTCACCGCCGATGATTTCGAATCGGGGACCAAGGCGGCGCTGGCCGGCGGCACCACCATGGTGGTGGATTTCTGTCTGCCCGATCCCGGCCAGTCGATGCTCGCGGCCTATCAGGAGTGGCGACACAAATCCGAGAAGGCGGCCTCCGACTACGGCTTCCACATGGCCGTAACATCCTGGTCGAAGCAGATCCATGACGAGATGGAGACCGTGGTCAAAACCTACGGCATCAACACCTTCAAGCACTTTATGGCCTACAAGGGCGCACTGATGGTGAACGACGACGAGCTCTATAACTCGTTCGCCCGTTGCGCCCATCTCGGCGCCATGCCGGTCGTGCATGCGGAGAACGGCGACGTCGTCGCCCTGATGCAGGAGGCGCTGATCGCGCGCGGTGTCACCGGGCCCGAGGGACACGCTTATTCACGGCCACCAGAGGTCGAGGGCGAAGCCACCAACCGCGCCATCATGATCGCCGACATGACGGGGACGCCGGTCTACATCGTGCACACGAGCTGCCGCGAAGCGCATGAGGCGATCGCGCGCGCACGTGCGGCGGGCAAACGCGTCTATGGCGAGCCGCTGATCCAGCACTTGCTGCTGGACGCCGGTGAATATCAGAACAAGGATTGGGATCATTCCGCGCAGCGCGTGATGTCGCCGCCGTTCCGCGACAGGTCGCATCAGGATAGTCTTTGGGCCGGTCTGCAAGCCGGCTCGCTGCAGGTGGTCGCGACCGACCACTGCGCCTTCACCACCGACCAGAAGCGATTCGGGCTCGGCGACTTCAGAAAGATCCCGAACGGCACCGGCGGCCTCGAAGATCGCCTCGCGCTGCTGTGGACCGCGGGCGTCACCACGGGGCGGCTGACGAAGGAAGAATTCGTCGCAGTGACCTCTGCGAACATCGCCCGCATCCTCAACATCTATCCGCGCAAGGGCGCGGTCGCCGTCGGCTCGGATGCGGATGTCGTGATTTGGGATCCCAAGGCGAGCAGGACCATCAGCGCGAAGCGACAGATGAGCCGGATCGATTACAACGTGTTCGAGGGCTTTTCCTGCACCGGCGGAGCGGCGGCGACGCTGTCGCGCGGCCGAATCGTCTGGAAGGAGGGCGATCTGCGCGCCGAGGCCGGCGACGGCCATTATGTCGAGCGCCCGGCGTTCTCGCCGGTGCATGTCGCCAATTCCACCTGGAAAGAGCTGACTGCCCCGCGGGCCGTGAGCCGCGGAGCGGTGACGCCGTAGCGCTCAGGCCGCCTTGCCGGTCCGCAGCCGGTCCAGCACCGGCAGCAGCTCGGACGGATCGGGACGATGCGTGTAGTCCGGGTTCACCTCCGCATAGGCGATGATGCCGTCGCGGCCGATGACGTGGCGAGCGGGCATCGGCAGGACCCACGATGGATCGTCGTTGAACGTTGGCAGGTCGTTCTTGAACGTCTTGTAGAGCGCAACCAGCTCGCCCGAGAGCGCGAAGCGGATGCCGAAGGCATCGGCGACCTCGCTCCTGACGTCGCTCAGGATCGGGAACGATAGGTTGTTGTCACGCTCCGACTTGCGGCTGTTCGGCGCGGTCTGAGGCGAGATCGCAACGAGGCTGGCTCCGCGCGCGGCAATCTCGGGCAGCGCCTCCTGGAGCGCCTGGAGCTCGAGATTGCAGTACGGGCACCAGACACCGCGATAGAACGACACGACCAGCGGCCCCTTCGCGAGCAGGTCGCGCGAGGACACCGGCTTGCCGTCGGGGTCGGTGAGCGTGAATTCCGGCGCGACATCGCCGGCCTTCCTGGCACGCTGCGCCTGGCCGCTTGCGATCAGTTCGGCGGTGGCGCGATGCATGGTGTCGAGCGCCTCCCTGGGGGGCTTGACCGGAAACCGGCCGCTTTCGAAGTCGGCTTTGAACGCATCGAGTTTGTCTTGCAGGGCCATGGAGATCTCCATCGATTGCTGTTGGCCCGCAACATCTGGCTCATTTGAAAATTAAGGGGTATATGGCCGATATGGACAACATTTATTTGAAAAACAAATGAGTGACAGGTTGCAGGAGCTGACTGTCTTCGTCCGGGCGGCGGAGAGCGGCAGCTTTTCGAAAGCAGCCCGCGAACTCGGTCTGTCGCAGCCCTCGGTGTCGCGCATCATCGGCGAGCTGGAGGCGCGGCTCGGCGTCAAGCTGTTGTTGCGGACCACGCGCCGCATCACGGTGACGGACGCCGGTGCGCTGTTCCTCACGCGCGCCCGTGAAGTGTTGGCCGATATCGAGGACGCCGAGGATGCCGCGCGCGGCGTGGACTCCCTGCGCGGGACATTGCGGGTCACGATGCCAGTCGTGTACGGCACAAGGAACATCATCCCGCGCCTCCCGAAATTCCTTCGTGCCCACCCCTTGCTGCGCGTCGAGCTGTCGGTCGCCGATGAGAGGCAAGACCTCGTCGTGGAAGGCACCGACGTCGCCATCCGCCTCGGCCCGCTCAACGACTCCGGTTTTGGTGCACGCAAGCTTGCGACGCTGCCGCGTTTCCTCGTCGCCGCGCCGTCCTATCTTGCCGAACGCGGCACTCCTAAGACGCCCACCGATCTCGCCTCGCATGACTGCATCTTCGGTCCCGGCCTGTTCGGCCGCACCACCTGGTCGTTCAACCGCAATGGCGCGGAGACGTCGGTCGATGTGCGCGGCCGCATCAGCACCGACTCAGGCGCCGGAATGTTTGCGAGCGTGCTGGCCGGGCTCGGCATCGCGATGATGTCGCCGGTGATGGCCGGCCCCGAGATCGCATCCGGTGCACTGGTGCCGCTGCTGAAGAGCTACAAGCTCGCACCGGTCGAGCTGTACGCCGTGTTTCCGGCCGGTCCGCGGCCCTCGACCAAGGTCCGCGCGCTGGTCGACTTCCTGGCCGAGGTGCTGAGATAGGCCGCCGGGTACCGCTTGCGACACCTTGAAGCGCGCCGATGGCATGCGCCTTGCCTCTTTACGGTGCAAATCACCGAGGAGTGAGGCCGCGATGAGCGCATCATCTTTCGATATGAACCGCCGTAACGTGATGCTCGGCGGCCTAGGCCTCGCCGGAATGACCGCCCTCCCTCCGCGCTTTGCCCGGGCGCAGGGTCGGGCCGAGACGCTGCTGGTGGTGCAGGAGCTGGGCCCGAATTCGCTCGACATGCAGGGCGTCGGCTCTAACCAGACCGTGAACGGGCTGTCCTGGAATTGCTACGATCGCCTGCTGAGCTACGCCTCCAAGACGCTCCCCGACGGCACGCTGTCTTATGACCGCGAGAAGCTTGCGCCTGAACTCGCCGAGAGCTGGGAGGTTGCCGCCGACGGCATGTCCTGCACCTTCAAATTGCGGAAGGACGCGAAATTCCACGACGGTATGCCGGTCACGGCGAAAGACGTCAAATGGTCGTTCGACCGCGCGGTGAAGGTCGGCGGCTTTCCGACCTTCCAGATGTCGGCGGGATCGCTGGAAAAGCCCGAGCAGTTCGTCGTGGTCGATGACCACACCTTCCGCATCGACTATGTGCGCAAGGACAAGATGCTGCTGTTCAACGTCGCGGTCGTCGTGCCCTTCATCATCAACTCGGAGCTCGCGAAAAAGAACGCGACGGCGGAAGACCCCTGGGCGCTGGCGTGGCTCAGGAACAATGAGGCCGGCGGCGGCGCTTACAGGATCGAGAGCTGGAAGCCGGGCAGCGAGACCGTGCTGGCGCGCTTTGACGATTGGAAGAGCGGACCTCTCCCGAAGCTCAAGCGCGTGATCGCGCGCGACGTCCCCTCCGCCGGCACTCGTCGCGCCATGCTGGAACGAGGCGATGCGGATATTTCCAGCGGCTTTGCGCCGCGTGACTTCGAGCAGATCATTCGGGAGGGCAAGGTCAAGGTCTCGGGCGTGCCGATCCCGAATGCGCTCTGGTCGGTCGCGCTCAACGCGGCAAAGCCGCCGTTCGACAATGTGAAGCTGCGCCAAGCCGTCGCCTGGGCGATGCCTTATGAGCAAATCCAGAACAGCGCGTTCTTCGGACGCGCCGTGCCCATGTATGGCGGAGCGGCGGACGTCTCAAAGCCAGTGTGGCCGCAACCGTTTCCCTACGTCACCGATCTCGACAAGGCCAAGGCGTTGATGAAGGAGGCGGGCTTCGAGTCAGGGCTAGAGACGACGCTGTCACTCGATACCGGCACCGCCACGGTCGGCGAGCCGACTGCGATCCTGATCCAGGAGAGCCTCGCCAAGATCGGAATCAAGGCGGCGATCGAGAAGATCCCCGGCGCGAACTGGCGCACCACGCTGAACAAGAAGGAGCTGCCGCTCGCGCTCAATCGTTTCAGCGGCTGGCTCGATTATCCCGAATATTACTTCTACTGGAATTTCCACGGCAACAACTCGATCTTCAACATCTCCTCCTACCAGAACAAGGAAATGGACGCGCTGATCGACAAGGCACGGTTCACCACGGATGCCGCCGAGTACGACAAGGCCGCTAAGGATTTCATCGCGCTCTGCATGCGCGATGTTCCCGTCATCCCGCTCAACCAGCCGATCCACGATGTCGCCATGCAGAAGGCCATCACCGGTTACGAGTTCTGGTTTCATCGCGAGCCCGACTACCGGCAGTTCGCGAAGGGCTAATTTTGGCGGGCGACGGTCACAGTGCGTGAGGCGGCGCGCGCCTGCGCGGTCGGAAAGCTCCGCTCCAGCCGCGCCTCGCTCGCGCGCAGCATCGCTGTGTCGAGCTTGCCGTGCCGCGATCCATCCAGGGCGCAAGCGAAAATCCGGTAGAATTGCGCGCCGTCATAGGCGACCAGCAGCAGATCCACGCCCGCGTTGATGGCCTCGACCACGGCCCGGCAGACGTCGTGCTGGTAGATGGCGCCCATCACGAGATCGTCGGTCATGACGACGCCCTGGTAGCCCCATTTGTCGCGAATGATCCCCTCGACGACGCGCTTTGAATGCGAGGCGGCGCGATCGGGATCGACGGCCGTGAGCGTGACATGGCCAACCATGAGCGCGCTGCGCGAATGCGACAGCACCTCGCGGAACGGGAGCCAGTCGGTTGCCTCCAACTCCTTCACCGGCGCATCCAGATTGGCGCTGAAATGATGCGTGTCGGTGCGCACGCGCCCGATACCGGGAAAATGCTTGAGCGTGGCGCCGACGCCGGATTCTTCCAGCCCGCGCACATAGGCGCTCGCGATCGCGCCGACGACGGCGGGATCGGTCGCAATCGCGCGCTGACCGATCAGGGTGTGGAAGTCGAGGCGATTGCGCCGGCCCGGCGGCTTGAGATCGAGCACCGGCGCGAGATTGAGGTTGACACCGAGCCCGGCGAGTTCACGTCCGTGGATACGGCCGAACTCTGCCGCTTTGGCCTGCTGGTCATCGGGGGCAAGCCCGGCAAGCGTCGCCAGTGCCGGCAGCTTCGTCAACGGCGGCGCAAGATGTCCGACGATGCCACCCTCCTGATCCGCGGCGATGACCAGCTGCGGCAGGCCGGCGGCTCGCCGCTTGTCCTGGAGCGTCGCGATCTCGGTGCGCAACGTCTCGACGGGCCGGCCACGGATGTTGTGCCGGGTGACGTAGATGCCGCCGATCAAGCCTTGCTCGGCGAGGCGCGCGACCTCCGGGAAGGAGGTATAGCCGACCATGAAGTGAGACCCGAGCTGACGTGCCTCGGCCGCACTGGCGGCAAGAACATCGTGCTTGCGCAGTTCGAATTTCTGGTGCGCCGCCGACATCAGGAGCGGCGGAACGCACCAGAGCATGACGAGCAGCTTGCCGGCGATGCTATGCCAGCGCCCGCGGCGCAGCAGCACGATGACGATCACGATGCTTGTGACGACAAGTGCGATGTTTCCAACGCCGCGCAGCACGAGCAGATAGGGGTCGTTCTTATTCGCGGCCGCGAACGCGACGAGAGGCGCGGCAAGCCAGAGCAGAATGAGGCCGATGCGGTTGAGGGATTGCATGATGCGTCACGCCCAATGTGATGAACACATCGCACCTATCAAAGCGATTTGCGCCACGCGAGGACCAAAACCGCGCCTGCACGAAATCTGCAAAAGACTCCTGAAACCGTGCAGACGACGATCCCGCCTTCTGCACAAACGACGTTCAGACTTCGTGATGCCACCCATCACGAAAGGTCTTCTGGACATGACGAGCCTGGCTACGACGATCGCGGCGGAAATCCAGCCGATCAGGCATTCCTCGATTCCGGCCAAGGTCGGCCTCGCGCTGATTCTCGCCGCGCTCGCCGACTGGCTGTTCTATGGTCCGCGGATCGGGCTGTCGCTGACGCTGTTTGTGATCGCGATGGCTTGCGTGTCGATGCTGTTCAATCATGCGGCCCTGGATCTGCGGCGCGCCATGATCGGCGGGAGCATTCTCGTCGCCGGCCTCGTCCCGGCCGTCGAGGAGGTCAACACGCTGTCCTTCCTGATCCTCCTTGCGTCGCTGGCGATTGCGCTTCTGCTCGCGACCAATCCGGAAACGACCGGGCTGACTGAACGTGCCCGCGCGCTGCGCAACCTCTTCCTGCTCGGGCCCTTCAGGTTCTTCCTCGACGCGCTGCAGATCTTCAACATGTCGGGGTTCACCCGGGGCATCGCACTCTGGTTGATGCCTGCTGTGCTGAGCACCGTCTTCATCGCACTGTTCGCCGCAGCCAATCCGCTGATCGAGCAGTGGGTGTTCCTGCTCAATCCAAAGCTCATCCTCGACTATGTCAGCATCCCGCGCGTGCTGTTCTGGACCATGATGCTGTCGCTGGTCTGGCCGTTCATCCATGTGCGCTGGCGGCGCAGAAAGATTGTCACCACGACCATCGCCGATATCCCCGTGCCGCCGCCGCTGCAGTCGCAAGTCTCAGCTGAGTTCCTAGGCTCCTCCACCATCCTGCGCTCGCTGATTCTGTTCAACCTGCTGTTCGCGGCACAGTCCATTCTCGATGGCATCTATCTCTGGGGCCATGTCGCGCTGCCGACCAATTTGACCTATGCGGCCTATGCCCATCGCGGCGCCTATCCGCTGATCGCGACCGCACTACTCGCCGCCGCCTTCGTGCTGGTGGCGATGCGCCCGGGCGGTCCGGCGGAGAAATCGAAGATCATCCGGCCGCTGGTGTATCTCTGGGTGGGACAGAACGTCCTGCTCGTCGCCTCCTCCATCCTTCGCCTCGAACTTTACGTCGACATCTACATGCTGACCTACTGGCGCATCGCGGCCTTCATCTGGATGGGGCTGGTGGCACTCGGGCTGATCCTGATCGTGGCCCGCATCGCGCTCGACCACACCAACCGGTGGCTTGTCGGCGCTAATCTGATCGCGTTAACGATCGTGCTCTATACTGTCTCGCTGGTGAACTTCGACGCGTTCATTTCCGACTACAATCTGGCGCACAGCAGTGAAGTGTCGGGCAAGGGCATGATGATCGATACCGACTATCTCCTCACGCTCGGACCGCAGGCGCTGCCCGCGCTCGACAAGGTAATAGCCCATCGCAAGGGCGACGACTGCCTTGCGCGGCGCCGCGATCGGCTTGTAGAAGCTCAGCGGCTGAACATGGTCTGGCGGGCCTGGAGCTTTCGGAGCTGGCGGCTGCAGCGCCGGCTCGATGCTGGGGCCAAAAGCCAGCCCGGCAATCAGCCGGCAGGCTGAGCGGAGAGATTCTTGGCGCATCGCATTCTCATCGTCGACGACGAAGGCCATATCCGCGAGGTCATCCGCGTTGCCTTGAAGAAAGCCGGCATGGACGTGATCGAGGCGCGCGACGGCAAGGAGGCGCTGAGCCGCTTTGCCGCCGACAGGCCCGATCTGATCGTGCTCGACATCGGCATGCCCGAGTTCGACGGCCTCGACGTCTGCCGCGAGGTGCGCAAAGGCTCCGACGTGCCGATCCTGTTCCTGTCGGCCCGGGACGAGGAGATCGACCGCATCCTTGGCCTCGAGATCGGCGGCGACGACTACGTGACGAAACCGTTCAGCCCGCGCGAGCTGGTGGCGCGGGTCAACGTCATCCTGCGCCGTCTCGGCCCGCGCAATGGCGAGGCCAAGGCGGGTCCGTCGACACTCACACAAGGCGGCCTCCTGGTCGATCCCGAGCAGCATGTCGCGTCGTTCGCCGGCACGCCGCTGAAGCTGACCGCGATCGAGTTCGGCATCTTGCGCGCGTTCCTGACCCGGCCGACCTCGGTGTTCAATCGCGAACAGCTGATGCGGGCGGCCTATCAGCTCAACATCCAGGTCTCCGACCGCACCATCGACAGCCACATTCGCAACATCCGCGCCAAGCTCGCGGCGCTGGCCTGCGACAATGTCATCGAGACCATCCACGGCGTCGGCTTCAAGCTAGGCCGCTGCGAGAAGGACGCATGAGCGCGGCGCCAGACAAATGGCGGCCGTCGCTTACCCTCGTGATCTTCACGGTGCTGGCGACCGTCGGCGTGCTGCCGCTGGTCGGCCTGTTCTTCTTCCGTCTCTACGACAACCAGCTGATCCGCCAGACCCAGGCCGAGCTGATCGCGCAGAGCCGCGTGCTCGCGACGATCTACGCGCAGGAGGTCACGGCGCGCCTCGACAGCGGCCTGACGCTCGGCGCCGAGGTGCCACCGAACGTGCTGCCTGATCCGGGCGACCAGGTCACCCCGATCCGTCCCGCGCTTGACCTCACCGCCAACGACCTGCTGCGGCGGCGGCCCGAGGCGCAAGCCGCTCCACAGCCGCCGCAGCCCGTCTATGTCGAGATCGGCGCTAGACTGACGCCGATCATCCGCGAGACCCAGAAGGTGACGCTGGCAGGCTTTCGCATCCTCGATCCCCAAGGCGTGGTGATCGCCGGGCGGCAGGAGGTCGGGCAGTCGCTCGCCCATATCGAGGAGGTCGCGGACGCGCTGCACGGGCAATACCGCGCCACCTTGCGCAACCGCGTGCCCGACAAGCCGCCGCCGTCGATCTACTCCTTCAGCCGCGGCCTCGGCGTCCACGTGTTTTCGGCAATGCCTGTCATCGTCAACAACCGCGTCGCGGGGGTGATCTACACGACGCGGACGCCGAGCAACATCTTCGATCATCTGTATCAGGAGCGGGCCAAGTTCGTGCTGGCGGCGCTTGCCGTGGTTCTCGGCACGATCGCGATCGGCCTCGTATTCTCGCGCACCATCACGCTGCCGATGCGCGAGCTGATCGATCGCGCTACCAGAATAGGCCGCGGCGACCGTGAGGCGTTCAGGCCGCTCCGACACTACGGTACGCGCGAGTTCGCGCAGCTCTCGCACAGCTTCCTCGGCATGGCCGAACAGCTGGCGCGGCGCTCGGACTATATCGCAACCTTCTCGGCCCACCTCACCCACGAACTGAAATCGCCGCTGACCTCGATCAAGGGCGCCGCCGAGCTGTTGCAGGATTCGGTTCAGGGCAAAGCGGGCAGCCTGACGCCGGCCGAGCAGGAGACGTTCATCGCCAACATCCTGTCCGACACAAAGCGGCTGGAAGCGATGGCGCAGCGGCTGCGCGAACTCGCGCGTGCCGAAAGCCTGCCGCAAAACGAGCGCACGGAATTGGCGCCCGTGGTTGCCGACCTCAGGAGCCGCTTTCCGACGAGCTCAATCGAGGCCAGCGGCAGCCTCGACCGGATGATCGGCATGTCGGCTGAGAAGGTGCTGATCGTGCTGTCGCATCTCGCGGACAATGCGATGCGGCACAAGGCTGGGGCCATCAAGCTGGAGGCGGTCGACGAGCGCACGACTCTGCTTCTGACTGTGAGCAATGACGGGGAGCCGATCTCGGTGCCGAACCGCGACAGGATCTTCGACGCGTTCTTCACCACCCGCCGCGACCAGGGCGGCACCGGGATGGGGCTCGCGATCGCGCGCGCGGTGATGGCGAGCCATGGCGGCTCGATCAGGCTCAAGCCGACCGATCAGGGCGCGGCGTTCGAGCTCCAGTTTCCAATGGGCTAGATCGCGAACACCCACGCGGCGACGATGGTGCCGATGGTGACCAGACCGGCGATGGTCCAGCCGGCGGCGTATTCCAGCTCAGGATGACCGGTCGCCCGCATGATCTCTGCCGGATCGGCGGTATGCTTCTCTGCCATGACAGCCTCGCACGTTACTTTCCGCGTCATATGTAAGTCGCATCAGCCACCATTAGGTTCCATCACGGAAATGCGAGGAATGACGCAGCTTGGTTTGTTCGCCGATCCGCACGCAGGGCCTGCCGGCCTTCGCTACGCCGATGACTTCGTCCAGGCCGCCGCCGAGCAGGCGCTCATCAGCCGCATCGCAGCATTGCCGCTCCAGCGCTTCCAATTCGGCGCCTTCGAGGGCAACCGTCGGGTGGCGTCCTTCGGCTATCGCTATGACTACACATTGCAGCGGCTGGCCGAGGCCGAGCCGATCCCCGACTGGGTCCTCCCCGTCGCGCGGCAGGTCGAGGCATGGGCGGGTCTCGCCGGCGGCAGCGTGCGGCAGGTGCTCTGCACCGAATACGAGGCCGGCGTCGGCATCGGCTGGCACCGCGACAAGCCGCACTTCGACAAAATCCTCGGCCTGTCGCTGGGCTCGTCCTGCAAATTCCGCTTCCGCCGCCGTAGCGGCGACAAATGGGAGCGCCATACGCTCGAAGCCCGGCCGCGCTCGCTTTACATGATAGACGGCGAGGCGCGGTCGCAATGGGAGCACAGCATCCCGCCGGTCGAGGCGCGCCGCTATTCCATCACCTTCCGGACGATGAAGCAGGCCTGACCGGCCGGCCAAACAAAAAAACGCGAAAACAACCCCATGCACAGTAGAACGGCCGTGTCGGCGTGAGGCTTGGCCCCGCGGCGTAACCGTTTGACACCTCGGGGCAAAACAGCCGCAGCGCGCAAAGGCGCAAGGCCCGGCGAACTTGCCTTCCAATTCGCGTTTACATGCTAAACTGGTTCCACGCGCCGCGCGGAAGGGAAGTCGCGATGGCAGGTCCAGGGAGGCAAGATGAAGCCCGGTCGATTGATCCTCGCCTCCACCCTCATCGTCGCAACCGCCTCCGGCGTCGCCGCTGCCTCCGACGCGACGCCCGCAAAAGTCTCGGGCTCGACGGCGCTGGCGCTCGCGGGGGTGATCGCGCCGCTGTCGTCGGTCCTGTCCGGCGCCGAGAAGAAGGCGATGGCGATGCTGTTCGCCGCTAACAGCGACATTCCCTACAAGAAACCGATCGTGGTCACCGCCGATCGAATCGTCTGTCGCGCCGGCAATGTCGACATCACCGTGCGGAACTGCGAGGTCACCTTCGGCAAGAAGACCAGGACGGTGAACGGCTCCACGGCCGGCGAGATCTTCGCCACCGAAGCCCTGGCCGGCATTCCGCCCGACGGCGCCGCGGGATCGAATTTCGAGAGCCTGACCAAGCTGAGCTGCACGATCGACCCCAACGCCATCCGCCGGAAGGACGGCAGTGGAGCGGAGTGCACCTTCCAGCCGGGGAATTGAACCACGCGCGGAGACGCGCCGAGAGAACCGTCGGTGCCGTGAAATCGCCTCAAGGCCAACTAACTAATAAGGCGAATTGAAAAGACGGGCCAAACGCGCGAGCCCATATCGGGCACGCAGGGCCGACACCGACATGAAGAATTTTCTCGCATTTTTTCTGATCCTGGGCATCACGGCAGCCTCGGCACACGGTCCCCTGCCGATGCGGTCGGCCGCGCCGTCCGATCTCGTCCGGGTCGGCCTCACCGACAACGACACCACCGCGGGCGGCACGGCGCGGCTGTGCGAGCAGGTCACCTTCTCGCGCGGCCTGCGCTACGGCGAGAGCGAAGCCAATGTGCTTGATGTCGCCACCGCCACGACCAAGGCGGATACGCCGCGGCCGGTGCTGCTGTTCGTGACCGGCGACACCTTCACCGGCGACCGCGCCGCGCCGGAGTTGGCGCGCCAGATCCAGGACCAGGCCATGTGCTTTGCCGCGCGCAACGACATGATCGGCGTGCGCGTCAACTACCGGCTGGCGCCCTCGGCGACGTGGCCGGCGGGTGCGACCGACGTGGCGGCGGCGCTGTCCTGGGTCCACGGCAATATCGACCTGTTCAACGGCGATGCCCGCGAGATCGTCGCGGTCGGCTACGGCGCCGGCGCCTTCCATGTCGCCACCCTGCTGGCCCATCCCGAACTCCAGACCGACCGCGCCGATGTCGCGGCGGTCGTGCTGGTGTCCGGGGTCTACCGCGCCGGCAAGGACGCGAGCGACAGCGAGAAGGCCTATCTCGGCAGCGACGCCAGCCAGTACAACAAGCGCTCGGTCTTCCCTGGCATCCTCAATGTCGACGTCCCGATCGTGCTGGCCTGGGCTGCGGATGATTCCGCCGGCATCACGGCTCAGGGCGAAATCCTGAAGAAGACGCTCTGCGGCGCCGGCCATTGTCCGCGCAGCGCGCTGCTGCGCAGCCGCGACGGCATCGCAAGCGCCTTCGGCCTGGACGGCTCCGGCGACAGCCTCGCCGAGCCGACGCTGCTGCTGGTGCATCAGCTCGAGGCGCGCGGGCTGCCGTAGCCGCCCCTCCGTCAGTACGGCTGCCATTTGGCCCGGCGCGACGAGCAACTTCGAAACGAGCTGCCAAGACACACGAATGACAAACGCTTGACGTAGATCAACTCGCCTTGCTGCGGACTGAGCCGACCTCGTTGGGGGCCAACGACAAGGTGTTGAGCATGCGCGTCACCGGCAGGATGCTATTCGCCTCGATGATCGCGTTCGCGTCGCTCGGCGCGATGTCCGAGCAACGCGCCGATCAACCGACCGCCGACAACGAAATCCGCATCGGCAATGTTATGCCGTATTCGGGACCGCTCTCGGAGTTCGGCGCTATTGGCCAGGCGGAAGCGGCCTATTTCGACATGGTCAACGCGCGCGGCGGCATCAATGGCCGCAAGATCCGCTTCATCACCCGCGACGACAATTCCGATCCGACGACCGCGCTGGAGCTGACGCGCAATCTGGTCGAGACGGACGACGTGCATTTGATGTTCGGATCATTCGGCACGCCCGGTAATCTCGCCACGCGCTGGTATCTGAACGCGAAGAAGATCCCACAATTGTTCGTCGCCTCCGGCGACGAGGAGCTGAGCCAGGCCAAGGCGTTTCCCTGGACCATGGGCTGGCAGCCATCGTTCCGGTCGGAGGGGCGCATCTACGCCAACTATCTCCAGGCCTATTATCCCAGGAAGAAGATCGTGGTGCTCTGGCAGAACGACCAGTTCGGGCGTGCGCTTCTCAAGGGCATGGAGGAAGGTCTTGGCGATCTGAACCGTCTCGTCCTCGTCGACATCGCCTTCGACATTGCCGATGAGCATCTTGACGGACACGTCTCGATCCTCAAGCGCGCAGGCGCCGATATCTTCGTCTTTCTCGGCGTGCCGTCGACGGCGTCCAAGGTGATCAAGCTGGCCGCATCAATGAAATGGCGCCCGGTCTTCATCGTCAACGACGCCTCCGCCTCGATCGCCAACGCGATGGCGCCCGCAGGCCTGGAGAATTCCTCCGGCGTGATCTCGGCGGCCTTTCTGAAGGACCCGAGCGATCCCGCATGGAAGGACGATCCTGCCATGAAGGACTGGTTCACTTTCATGGACAAGTACCATCACGACGAAAGCACCAACAGCAGCGCTGCACTCTTTGGCTACGCCGCGGCAGAGGCGCTGACGCAAGTGCTGAAGCAATGCGGCGACGATTTATCGCGCGAGAACATCATGCGTCAGGCTGCTTCGCTAAGGAATTATCAGCCCTCAGTCGCCCTGCCGAACATCAGGATGAACACCTCGCCAAGCAGCTACCTGCCGATCAGGCAGATGCGGCTGGTCCAGTTCGACGGGCGTTCCTGGCAACCCTTCGGCGACGTGATCGAGACCGCCTTCACGGAAGGCGCGGCGCGGTGAGGTGACTGACGCCCACCTTTTGCTGGGCTTACCCCTCTCCCCCGCCCTCCCCCCTCGTGCGGGAGGGTTAGGGAGAGGGGGCCACACGGGGACTCTCTCGATCACACAAGCAGCTCCGCAAGTCTGTCCGCTCCCCTCACGCCGGCTTCAGTGAGGCCAGCGCGTTCTCCAGCAGCGAGCGCACCCGCGCTGCGTCGCCGGATTTCACCACGGCCGGATCGAGATAGAGCTCCAGCCCCGGTGCGCGCTCGGTGATGATGCCGCTTGTCTCCACTGAAGCGTCGTTCAGCGCATCCACGGAGTACGGAATCACTTCGCGGCTGATGCCCTTCATCGTGATCGCGGGCAGCGCGTGGGCGCGGACGATGTCGCTGACCAGCGCGAAGGTTTCATAGCTCAGCACGATGCCGCCGGGCTCGGCGATCGATTGCAGGCGAGCGGCGAGGTTCGCCTCCGCACCGATGATGGTGTAGTCCATGCGGTCGCTGCTGCCGAAATTACCGACATTGCAATAGCCGGAATTGATGCCCATGCGCGCCTTGAACGGCAGCTCGATGCCGGAGGCGCGCCATTTCGCATTGAGCTCGGTGAGACGGTGCTGCATGCGCCAGGCCATCCGGAGGCAGGCCTGGGCGTCAGCGCGGTCGCCCTTGGTCTCGGGGTCGCCGAAGAAGATCAGCATGGCATCGCCGATGAACTTGTCGATGGTGCCGCCAAATTCGTGGGCGACCGTCGACATCTCGGTGAAATATTCGTTGAGAAGCTGGGTCAGCAACTCCGGCTGGAGCCGCTCCGCCGTCGCGGTGAAGTTCTGGATGTCCGAGAAGAAGATGGTGAGCTTCTTGCGTTCGGTGTGGATGGTGACGTCCTTCTGGCCGGAGAAGATGCTTCGGTAGACCTGCGGCGGAATGTAACGCGAGATCTTCATCGAGAGTGAGGCGAGGAAGTCGTTGGCGGATTCGAGCTCCTTGTTCATGCCCTTGATGCGGCTCGCCTGACGGCGCTGCAGCGAGAGAAACGACAAGCCGCTGCCGGCCGCGATCAGGAAATAGGCCAAGAGGAATTTGAACGAGAAGATGTTGGCGGCGATCGGCTGGGCGATGATCACCTCCTGGATGCCCCTGACGTCACCCACCTTCCAATCCTTCTTCGGACTTTCGGGGTGGCTGTTGTGGCAACTGACGCAGGCCGGGCCCATCGTCACCGGAGCGATCAGGCGGACCTTGTCGTTGAACAGCGAGGTCTCGGTCTCGACGATCTTCTGCTCGGGATCGTTGCGAAGCGATTCGAGCGCATCCTTCTCGAACTTGTCGAGCTGGTGCGGGGCGCGATTCTGGAACGGGAAGTCCGAGACGAAACGGTAGGTGATGTTTTCCTGCTGCGCTCCGATCACCCGCCCGAGCTCCAGCGACAGCGTGGCCGGGATCGGGACCCCGCCGGGGACGGATTCGTAGTTGTGAACCACCCTGGTCGTGCCGTTCGGATTGGCGATGATGCGCCCGACCACGTTGGTCGCGTAATAACTGCGCACGCTCGTGATCACCGAATTCAGGTCGATCGCCTGCCGGCGCAGCGCGGTCTTGCTGAGTTCGGTAAGGTCCAGCCACACCGCGAGCGGCAAAGCGAGCAGGAGGAAGGCGACCGCGGCACCGGTCAGGATGCCACTCTTGCGCTGTTCTTCGGAGATCTCTTGCTTCACTCTTTGGCTCCGTGATGAGCGTTCTTGTCTCGAACTCGGGGGATACGGAACAGAGCCAATAAACGCGCTCCCGCGCAACCCCATTTTATGGTGGTCGCGCCAAGCGGCTTTTCGTTTCATGGCGAATGTTTAAGATCGGCATTAATCTGCATTCACTCCACCGGGAGATCCATCAAATGGCCGAGACCATCCGCATCAAGCGCTTCAATGCGCGCCCCGTCATTGTGCCGATGAACCTCCCGCTCAAAACCTCGACCGGGGCGGTCGCAAAGGCGCCGCTGGTGCTGATCGACTGCGAGACCGACCTGGGCGTGCGGGGGCACGCCTATCTGTTCTCGATCACACCCTCGGCCTTGAAGCCATTGACGGCGATGGTCGCGGAAATGTCAGAGCTGCTCGCGGGCGACGAGCTGCTGCCGTTCGAGATCGAGCGCAAGCTGACCCAGCGCTTCACGCTCTTGGGTTTGGCCGGCCTGCAGCGGCTGGCGCAATCCGGCATCGACATGGCGGCATGGGACGCGTTGGCGCGCGCACGCGGCCTGCCGCTGGCGCGGCTGCTCGGCGGTGCGCCGAAACCTGTCAGGGCCTACAATTCGAAGGGACTCGGCATCATGCCGGCGGGCGCCGCGGTGGAGGAAGCCCACAAGCTGCTGGCCGAGGGCTTCCAGGCCGCAAAGATCCGCGTCGGCCGTCCCGATGCGCGGGAAGACCTGAAGGTGGTGCGCGCGGTGCGCAAGGCCGTCGGCGACGACGTGACCTTGATGTGCGACTACAATCAGGCGCTGACGGTCAGCGAGGCCATCCGCCGCGGCGAGATGCTCGACGACGAGGGGCTCACCTGGATCGAGGAGCCGATCCGTCACGACGATTATTCCGGCTGCGCCCGCATCGCGGATGCACTGCGCACCCCGGTCCAGATCGGCGAGAATTTCGACAGCGCGTTCGCGATGCAATCCGCGCTGTCGGCGGAAGCCTGCGACTATTTGATGCCCGACGTGCAGCGCATCGGCGGCGTCACCGGCTGGCTGCGCGCCGCCGCACTGGCGCATGCCGCCGGGATCGAGATGTCGACGCATCTGTTCTCGGAAGTCAGCGCGCATCTGCTCTGCGTGACGCCCACCGCGCACTGGCTGGAGTATGTCGATTGGGCCGATGCGGTGCTGGCGACCCGTTTGCAGATCAAGGACGGCTTTGCCCTGCCAAGCGAGGAGCCCGGCAACGGCATTGCGTGGGACGAGGCCGCGGTGAAGAAGTATCTGGTCGGATAGGCCGCGTTCGTCGCGGCGCATCACATCGCGGACTTCGGAACCTGACGATCACCGAGCGAACATGCCATCTACGACCGAACAGCCGCAATCATACTCAGCTCGACCGGTGCGCCCCGCGGCAACTCGGCGACGCCAACAGATGTACGCGTATGACGACCGCGATCACCCAGGCGCTCGATCAGCCGGTCGGAGGCGCCGTTCATGACTTGCGATTGCTGCGTAAATCCAGGCGCCGAGGCGATGTATCCAACGAGCTGCAAGACCTGGACGATGTTGTCCTCTCCGCCTGTTGCGTGATTGATGGCCGAAAGGCAGAGATCAGCGCAGAGCGCAGCAGCTTCCTGTGCGGCGGCGACATCGACACCTGCGCCGACTTTGCCTGAGTACAGCAGGTCTTCGCCGCGACGCGGCAGCTGACCACTGACATACGCAATTCCACTATGGATGATCACCGGCAGGTAGTTGCCGCCGGGCTTGTTCACGCTACTCATTCGGCCACCTGCCTTCTTTCCACATCCCGCTAAGCGATACAGTTTCGCCGAATGCCAGGTTCGCCGCCGCGGTCAAGGATCGGACAATGGCAGGCGGAGAGTCACGGATCAAGGCTGCGCCGGGCATCGCGTTCGGCAGCCAGCACCGAGCCTCTATCCGACCGGATTGAAGGACCTGCGGCGCGAGCCGAAGAAGGCGCCCCCCTGAGAGGCCCCCGCGCTACCACGTCTCTGCGCCGGGGATTTTTCTGCGTACCGCCATGCGCTGGATCCATATGCAGCGACGCACGGATCTGTTGGAGCGGCCGACCGCGGATATTCCTTGGCCGGCCTGCAGCAGTGGCGCCACGTTTTCGCGCAGCGCGCGGCAGCGCTGGAGCTCGGCCTGCCAGTCGATGATGGCGGCGTCAGCCTGCGACGCAATTAGCGACAATATCGCCACGGCAAGACAGCTCGCTCGCATGGTGCGGAGTTCCTTCACCGTGGTCCGCCCGGATTACGCCAGGCGGCATCGTGGCCCGGATGCCCACCCGGGCTAGTGACACCGCCAGACGATAACTCAACTTGATGCCGGCGGCGAGAGTTTGCGCTACTTCCCACGGAATCCGACCGTGGCCGGACCAACGCATCTGTGATGCAGCTGTGAGCTCTGATCGCGCGATCCTGAAAAATCAGCGAAGCGATCAATGGTATGACAACCAGCATTCAAAATGCCAACCGGCAAACGACGAGAGGTGAACATGATCCGTCCGAGGAAGTCTTTTGCCGGCGCCGGGCCACGACCGATTGCGCGACGCTCCCATCTTGCCGCGATGACTGCAGCGCTGTTTTTCGCCGCAACGTTCTGGCCGGCGGGATCTGCGCTGGCTGCCGCAAATGATGCTGAGGCGCGAACCATCTTCGACAAGTTCATTGCCGCGCAGAATGCGCATAACGCGGACGATGTGAAAGCCATGCTCTGGACTTCGCCGAGCGCGCTGTTGTTTGCGAGAGGCATCGAGACCAGAGGGCGCGATGCGGTCGCCGAACGCTTCAAGGCGTATTACGAAGGCACCTGGCACCTCGAACCCGACATGTCGAAATTCCACGTCGCCGTGATCTCGAACGAGGTCATGCAGATCCTCGTCCCTATCGTTTTCACGCGCGGCCTTCCGGGCAAGCCGCCACAACAAAATACGTTTCTGATCAGCCAGACCTACGTTCAGGATCCGGACGGCTGGCACGTTGCCTCCATCCTTCCGGTCGCGAATACGGAGCTGAAATAGGGGGATTGAGCGGCGGTGTGTCGGCGAAGGATGCTGCCGCTCCAGTCCGTCTACGCTCTTCGAGCTACGCCGGACACGGTTCGCCGCAATGAGATTGGTGGCTTGCCCAGCCGTAGCTCGCGGCGGCAGCCCGCCTGCGCCCTTTGGGCTTCGGCGTGGCATCCTTCACTCGTTTCGTGAGCGAAGATTGCGGCTTGCCGAGCCGGGGCTCGCTGCAAAAAGTCCGCCTGCGCCCGTTGGGGCGTCGGCGCGACATCCTTCTCTCGCTTCGCGAGCGAAGGATGGTGGGCGCGACAGGGATCGAACCTGTGACCCCTACCATGTCAAGGTAGTGCTCTCCCGCTGAGCTACGCGCCCTAGATGTCGTCTAGATCGGGTCGGGTCCCTATAACGGCTCAGGGGAGCCGGTGCAAGGACGGAAGGGGGCCGATTTAGGCCGCCAGCATCTTGTTCACTTCGCTGACCAATTCGCGCAAATGCACGGGCTTGGACAGCACCTTGGCGTTCTTGGGAGCGTCCGAATCGGAGTTCAGGGCGACCGCGGCGAAGCCGGTGATGAACATGATCTTGATGTCGGGGTCGAGTTCCGAGGCCCGGCGGGCGAGCTCGATGCCGTCCATCTCCGGCATCACGATGTCGGTGAGCAGCATCTCGAACGGCTCTTCCCGCAGCCGCTGATAGGCGGCCATGCCGTTATCGTGGGACGAGACCTGAAAACCGGCGTTTTCCAGCGCCTTGACCAGGAATCGGCGCATGTCGTTGTCGTCTTCGGCGAGCAGGATCTTTGGCATGGCGGAAATGTCGAATCCCCAGAGGATATCAGCAGAGGTCACTAAGCCCGACGGAGGGTAAATTTGGGGTGAAAATCTTTGCCCTGAGCCGGTTGTGCTTGCCGACCCCTTGTGAACCTGAAAGCAGTTCGAAGCAATCGAGCCGTACCTGCCGGTCCCCACCTCGCTGCCCGCAGGGTTAAGACATGTTCCAGCGTAGATCTCATCTTTTCGCTTGGCAGGATGGTTGCGATTCCGGACAATGACGACACATAAGAGCCGCTCGATCGGCCGAATCAATGCGTTGAGGCCGGTGCGGGCTTGTTGGATCGTGCGGCGCCAAGGGCGAAGCCTGATTACCAAGGACGAAGCCTGACACCAAGGGACGAAGCCTGAGAAGATGACCCGGTTTGACGGCGACAAGTCGCCAGCCTTCGAGATCGTTGAGCCCGCGCAATGGCGCGCGCCGGTTATCTTCAACTCGCCCCATTCCGGCTCGACCTATCCGGACGAATTTCTCAGCGCCTCCAGGATCGACCTGCCGACGCTGCGGCGTTCCGAAGATTCCTTCATGGACGAGCTGATCGGCCATCTCAGCGAGCGCGGCTTTCCGACCGTGCGGGTCAACTTTCCGCGCTCCTATGTCGACGTCAATCGTGAGCCCTACGAGCTCGACCCCCGGATGTTCACCGGGCGCCTGCCGAGCTTTGCCAACACTCGCTCGATGCGGGTCGCCGGCGGGCTTGGCACCATTCCGCGCGTGGTCGGCGACGGCCAGGAGATCTATCGCGAGCGCATCCTGGTCGACGACGCGCTAGGGCGGATCGAGACGCTGTACAAGCCCTATCATCGCGCGCTGCGCCGGCTGATCAACAAGGTGCACCAGATGTTCGGCACCGTCGTGCTGGTCGACTGCCATTCGATGCCCTCGGTCGGCGTCTCCCGCGACGAGCCGCGCCGGCCCGACATCGTGATCGGCGACCGCTACGGCACGAGCTGCACGCCGCTATTGCCCGACCGGGTCGAGGAGACCATGACCGGGCTCGGCTATTCGATTGGCCGTAACAAGCCCTATGCCGGCGGCTTCATCACCGAGCATTACGGTAACCCGGCCAGCGGCCTCCACGCCGTGCAGCTCGAGCTCAACCGCGCAATCTACATGGACGAGCGGCGGCGCGAGCGCAGCCCGCGCTTTGCGCAAGTGGCGTCGGACTTCGGCGTGCTCGCCGACGTGCTGGCAACCACGGTCCCGTTCGGCGATCTCGGCCCGTTCCAGGCCGCTGCGGAATAAGCGCGACGTTTTCTGCGAATGACTGTGTTGGGTGCGATCAGCGCTAACGCGTTTCGCGGCGCGCATTGAAATGAAAGCCAAGGCTTAAAGAAATAAGAGGCTGAAAGAAAAAAGGGCCGCTTCTAATGAAGAAGCGGCCCAAGTCTAGGGAGGAAACGCCCAAGGAGGGCAGCAGTAACGCGAGAAGCGCTACCGCACCGCAACAATATGCGGCCGCGACGCACAAAGTGCAAGGGCTTTCGAGCGATTTCCCATGCAATGAGGACATAGCTCGGTTGCTTCCAGAGAAACCCAGATTCAGTTCCTTTGATAAGGAAATTCAATGGGTTGATAGTCATTTGCATACCAACGAGGCAGACCCGGAACTAAGGTTTCAACTCAATGATCGATATTTGCCCAGCGCGTGACTTTGACGAGGCGAACGCTTCCCGCATCCAAAATACCAGGGTGCAAAAGCAAGACAGCGCTGCACGATCCTTCCGATTTGAGCTAGGCAGGAGTGAGCTTCACCCGACTTTCGCTTTTTGAGGAAACGCCGTGACGGTGATCGATTTCTCCGCCTTCATCGGACGGCTCGCCACCGCCTCCGGCGAAACCATCCTGCCGTTCTTCCGCACCTCGCTGTCGATCGAGGACAAGAGCAAGACCAGGGAATTCGACCCCGTGACCGAGGCCGACCGCGCTGCGGAGGCGGTGATGCGGCGTCTGATCAAGGCCAACTTTCCCCAGCACGGCATCGTCGGCGAGGAATTCGGCAACGAGCGCGAGGATTCGGATTACGTCTGGGTGCTCGACCCCATCGACGGCACCAAATCCTTCATCGGCGGCTTTCCGATCTGGGGCACGCTGATCGCGCTCCTGCACAAGGGGACGCCGGTCTACGGCATGATGCACCAGCCCTTCATCGGCGAACGCTTTTCCGGCGACAGCGGCTCGGCTCATTATAATGGCCCCTCCGGCGAGCGCCGGCTCCAGGTCCGGCGCTGTGCTTCGCTGTCGGAGGCGACGACCTACACCACCAGCCCGCTGCTGATGAACGAGCGCGACCGCGCCATCTTCGGCCGCATCGAGAAGGGCGCGCGGCTGTCGCGCTATGGCGGCGACTGCTACTCCTATTGCATGCTGGCGGCGGGTCACGTCGATCTCGTGGTCGAGACCGAGCTGAAGCCTTACGACATCGCAGCCCTGATCCCGATCGTGACCGGCGCCGGCGGCGTCGTCACCACCTGGGAAGGCAAGCCGGCGCAGGGCGGCGGCCGCATCGTCGCGGCCGGCGACGCCAGGGTTCACGAAGAAGCACTGAAACTGCTCAACGGATAAGCGCCTCAAAGGAGCCTGCATGAAAACCCGGCGTAGGCTCCTCCTCGCATTCCTGCTTCTGTTTCCGACGCTCGCCTCCGCCCAGAATTTCCCGGCCAAGCCGATCAAGCTGATCGTGCCGTTTCCGGCCGGAGGCCCCAACGACATTATCGCGCGGGTGATCGGCCAGCGCATGTCGGAGCTGTCAGGACAGCCGGTGCTGATCGACAATCGCGGCGGCCAGGGCGGCGTGCTTGGCACTGACGCCGTCTCCAAGGCTGCACCTGACGGCTACACCATCGCGATCTCCAGCGCCGGCGCGCTGGCGATCAGCCCGAGCATGGAAAGGGTCGCCTACGATACGCTCAACGACCTCACGCCGGTGACTCTGGTCGCGACCGTGCCGGAAATGCTGGTTGTCGCCACCAACGTCCCCGCAAAGGACATCGCGGAATTGATCGCGCTCGCCAAGGCGCAGCCGGGAAAACTCAACTTCGCCTCCTCCGGCCCCGGCAGCCTGCCGCATCTCGCCGGTGAACTGTTCAAGCTGACGGCGAAGATCGACATCGTGCACGTGCCCTATCGCGGCGCGGCGCCGGCCGTGAACGATCTGCTGGGCCAGCAGGTGCAGATGACGTTCCTGGATCTCCCCGTGCTGCTGCCGCAGGTCAAGGCGGGCGCCCTGCGACCGATCGCAGTTGGCTCCGCCGAGCGTTCGCCGACGGCGCCTGATGTGCCAACCACCGCGGAAGCCGCCTTTGCCGATCTGCGCATCGAGAACTGGTACGGCATGGTGGCACCGAAGGGCACGCCGAAGGAGATCGTCGCCGCGCTGCATGGCCTGGCGACAAAGGCGATGGCGGATCCCGCGGTGAAGGAAAAGCTCGCCGCCCAGGGCGCAACCCTAGTCGGCGATGATCCGGAGCATTTTCGCACATTCATCGCAGACGAGATGAAGAAATGGGCGAAGGTGATCAAGGACGCTGGCGTGGAGACCGCGAAGTAGCGCAGAGCTCACACTGCCGCCGCCCGCAGATGCTCCACCAGCATCTTGGCCGGGCGCGGCAGCGTCTTGAAGCTTCGCGCGCAGATCACGAGTTTGCGGTTGGCCCAGGTGTCGCGCAGGCGGACCATGGCGAGCGGCATCAGTTTTGCGCAGCGGCGGGCCGCGGCTTCGGGCACCAGCGCGACGCCCACATCGGCGGCGACCATCTGGCAGATCGCGTCGAAGTCGCGCAGGCGCGCGCGGTAATGCGGCCGCATGCCGAGCCGGGCGGCGTGCTTCGAAATATGCACCTGAAGCGCGGTGGCGCTGGTCAGCCCGACGAAGTCACAAGCGCCCGCCTCCTGGAAATCGATCGCGCGGCGGCCGGCGAACGGGCCGCGCCTGGACGTCACCAGCGTCAGGCGATCCGCGCTGAAGGCGAATCTCTCGATATGATCGGGCAGCGCGTGCTCGGCGGCGAAGCCGAGATCGGCCGCGCCCGCAGTGATCGCGGCCGCGATGTCGGTGCTCTCGCGCTCCTCGATGTCGATGGCGACGTCGCGGTGCTCGCGCAGGAAGCCGGCAAGCGCCTTCGGCAGATGCTCCGAGAGGCCGGAAGTATTCGCGAGGAAATGCACGCTCGCGCGCACGCCGCTGGCAAAGCCGGCGAGATCGCCGCGCATGGCGTCGATCTGGTGGATGACGAGACGGGCGTGATCGAGCAGGCTCTCGCCGGCCGAGGTCAGTTCGACGCCGCGGCGCCCGCGCTTGAGCAGCGCGACGCCGAGCGCATCCTCCAGCCCCTTGATGCGCGCGCTGGCTGAGGCTAGCGCCAGATGCGACCGCTCCGCACCACGGGTGATGCTGCGCTGGTCGGCGACCGCGATGAACAGCTGGAGGTCGACGAGGTCGAAGCGCATCCCGGGTCCCTTCAGCCTTCGCTCCAGACGAAGGCTTGCTCCGTAAGCTACAGATTGTGCCGGCGCGCGGCATCGGTCAATGTGCAGATATGATCGACCCGCTCCTCATTCTCATCGCCGCCGTCTTCCTCATCGCCGGATTCGTCAAGGGCGTCGTCGGGCTCGGCCTGCCGACGGTGTCCATGGGACTGCTCGCCGTGAGCATGGCGCCCAGCCGCGCGATCGCCATCGTGATCGTGCCCGCCATCGTCACCAACATCTGGCAGACTTTCGTCGGTCCCCATTTGCGCGACATCCTGAGGCGGCTGTGGCCGCTGATGATCGGCACCGTGATCGGGTGCTGGCTCAATGCCGGCGCGCTCACCGGTCCGCATGCGCGCTACGGCACGATCGTGCTCGGCGCACTCCTGGTGATCTACGCGATCATCGGGCTGAACAAATTCCAGTTTCACGTTGCGCCAAAGAACGAGAAATGGGTCGGCGGCGTGGTCGGCGTGGTCACCGGCGTGATCTCGGCCTCAACCGGCGTGCAGGTGATCCCCTCGATGCCGTTCATGCAGGCGATCGGCATGGAGAAGGACGAGCTGGTGCAGGCGCTCGGCGTGTTCTTCACGACAGCGACACTGGCGCTCGCCTTCAATCTCACTGCGGGCGGATTGCTGACGCCGGCCAACGCAGTGCCGGGTGCGGTCGGCATGGCGTGCGCGTTTGCCGGCATGTATATCGGCCAAACGGTGCGGGCGCGAATGCCGGCGGAAGCGTTTCGCCGCTGGTTCCTGATCGCGATGATCCTGCTCGGCCTCTATCTCGCCGGCAGCGCGCTGCTGAAGGAATTCGCGTAAAAGAAGTTACCGCGCCTCCAGCATGGCGACGCGGATGCCGAGATAGATGAAGAGGCCGCCGAGGGCACGGTTGACCCAGGCGACCGCGCCTTCGGAGCTCCGCAAGCGGTGGGCGGCCTTTGCCGCGAACGCCGCCAGCACCAGGCACCATAGCGTTCCCGTGCAGATGAAAATCAGGCCAAGCGTCAGGAAGGCGAGCGGCTTGTGCGCCGAGTCGGCTGCGACGAATTGCGGCAGGAAGGCCAGGAAGAACAGCGCGACCTTGGGATTGAGCGCGTTGGTGAAGACGCCCTGGAGGAAAACCCGCCGCAGCGAGCTCTGCACCGGCTCGTCGATGGCCGAGGCCAGCACAGGGGGCGACCACAGCATCTGAAGCCCGGTCACGACGAGATAGGCCGCTCCGACCAGCTTCAGGATCGAGAATGCGGTCGACGAGGCCATCAGCAGAGCCGAAAGGCCGATCGCGGCGCCCGCGACGTGGAAAAAGCAGCCGCAACTGATGCCCAGCGCGGCCGCGGCGCCACCTCGCCAGCCCAGCTGCATGCTGCGGCCGATCACATAGACCGTATCAGGCCCCGGCGTGATGTTGAGCAGCACGCCTGACAGGACGAAGAGCCAGATTTCGTGAATGCCCAGCATGTGTGACGTGCCTCCGTCGCCCAACCATGGCCCAAGAGGCCGGCTTAGTGGGTTCGCTCGTCCTCGTCCACTGCCGGGATTGCCGAGGATTTACCTCGAATTTGCAATGCGGTTCGTACTTTCGCTCGGCCTCATCTGCTCTATAAGGAACGGGTTCTTTGAACGCGGGATTCGAGGCGACTGCCACGCCGTGGCCGGTCCTCGATCTCTTCCAAGTCTCTTGCAAGTCTCTTGGAGCTCCGGGATATGGAAAGACGTCTGGCTGCCATTGTCTGCGCCGATGTCGCCGGCTATTCGCGCATGATGGGCACCGATGAGGCCGGCACCCATGCCGCCTTCAAGGCCCATCGCAGCGCGATCCACCCCATCATCCTCAATCACGGCGGCCGCGTCGTCAAAAACACCGGCGACGGCTTCCTGCTGGAATTCCCCTCGATCGTCGGCGCCACCGAGGCTGCCATCGCGATGCAGACGCTGATGGCGGAGCGCAATCACCATCTGCCCGCCGATCGCGCCATGCAGTTCCGCCTCGGGATCCACATGGGTGACGTTATCGCCGACGAGGACGAGGTCTTCGGTGACGATGTCAACATTGCCGTCCGCCTCGAAGCCGTGGCGAGCCCCGGCGGCTTTGCGATCTCGGCCAAGGCCTACAAGGAGGCCAGCAAGCATCTCACCGTGCCGCTGGTCGATGCTGGCAACCACCGCTTCAAGAACATCAAGGATCCGATCGGGGTCTGGACCTGGACGCATGAGGGTGCACCGGCGCTTGCGCCCGCGTTGAGGGAGGCATCCGCCCTCTCGCAGCAGTACCGCACCGCGATCGTCGGCGTGCTGCCTTTCGCCAATCTCAGCGACGCCCAGGACGAGTATTTTTCCGACGGCCTGACCGAAGATTTAATTCACGCGCTGTCGCTACAATCCTTCTATCGCGTGCTGAGTCGCAACTCGACCTTCGTGTTCAAGGGCAACAACGTCAGCACCCGCCTGATCGCGCGGGAGATCGACGCCAGCTATCTGATCCAAGGTTCGGTGCGGCGCGCCGGAGCCAAGATCCGCGTCACAGCCGAGCTGATCGCGCCGGAGACCGGCGAGCAGCTCTGGACTGGCCGCTACGACCGCGACATCGGCGATCTCTTCGCGATGCAGGACGAGATCACCACCAACCTGTCCGCCGCCATCGCCACCGAGATCGTCCGGGCCGAGGCCTCGGCGCCGGCGCGGCTCTCGACCGATGTCACGGCCTGGGACCGCTTCCTCAAGGGGCTGTCGCACTATTATCGGCAGACCAAGGAAGACCTTGCCATCGCCGTCGACCTGTTCCGGGAGGCCATCAGGCTCGAGCCCAAGCTGTCGATTGCACACGCCTATCTCGCCACGATCCAGATCCAGAGCATCCACTTCGGCTGGGTCAAGGGCACGCGCGAGATGTGGGCCGAAGCGATGAAGCTTGCCGAAACCAGCGTCCGGCTCGATCCGCGCTCGTCATTTGCGTTCTCGATCCTGTCCTGGACCCACGCGCTGGAGGGCCATTACGAGGCAGCAATGGACGCCGCCAAGCGCGCCGTCGCGCTCAACCCCTACGACAACGGCGCGCGCGGCGTGCTCGGCATCTGCCATTTCGCCATCGGCGAGCACCGCGAGGCGATCGAGCTGTTCTCGATGGCCGCACAGCGCGACAACAGCGATCCGCGCTATCAATGGGCCGCACTGAACGCGTTCAGCCATTATCTGCTGGGCCAATATGACGCGACCCTGTCATGGGCTCGAGAACAGCTCTACATCAACCCGAACCATTTGCAGGCGCTGGCAATCCGCGCCGCGGCGCTGGCGCAATTGGGGCGGGGCGACGAGGCGGTCGAGGCGACCCGCGTGCTGATGGCTAACTACCCGACACTCAATGTCGACCGCCATTTGCGCAATTTCCACTGGAAGCGGCCCGAGGACCTCGCCCACTACCGCGCCGGACTCTTGAATGCGGGCGTGCCGCTCGGCAAACTGACCCTGGTCTCGAGCGACGTCAAACGCATCGCCGAATCCTGAGGGCCAGCCGCGGCCACGCGGCAATGTCCCCTCCGCCTTTATTGACACGACAGTGAATTCAGCCACACTCCGCTACACGCTGAAGTAGTATGAAGTAGTATAACGTGTTGTCGGTTTGTCAGGACTTTCCGCGCTCTATCGCCGCGTCTGTATTTCACGATTCGCCGTTTTCAGGATTTTGGGCCATGCATGACTCCGCTCCGAAGCCCCCCTTCGACCCTTCGATCCAGGTCTCGCCGAACAATCCCTGTCCATTCCTCCGCGGCCTCGTCGGCGAGGGGTTTGTCGACGGCGGAACCGTGCCGCTCGGCACGCTGTCGCAAACGATCGCGAATGCGAGCGGCGAGACTGGGCTGAAGAAGGTCTCGGCCCGCATCCAGGTCCGCGGCGTCGCGCTCATCGCGAACGGTCTGGGTCACATCCTGAAGAGCATATTTTCGGGCGCGCAGCTCGACGCGTTGCGTGGCGGCCCTCTCGACAAGCGCGGTGCCGGCTCGCGCGTCCTCGGCGTCGACGGCAAGGTCGATGAGGACGAGCTTGCGCGGTTTGCGAGCTTCGGCCGGACCTACCAGGATCCGAACGGCGGCGGCTCTGAGCCGGGTCTCAACGCCTCGGAAATCGGCGTCTTCATGCGCGACAATCTCAAGCGGGCCGGCAGCGCCGCACGCTGGTACTACCCCCTGCTGATGAAGTTCGAGTGGCCGATCCTCCTGAAGATCGCGGGCAAGGGCGCGGGTGAGGACCGCTATCTCAGCGTGGCCGACGTGCGCACTCTGTTCAACGAGCGGCAATTCCCTGCTCGCATCAACCAGCGGCTCGTAGCGCAGCCGGTGCTGTCGACCTGCCAGCGCGTGGTGCGGGGCGCGCTCAAGGTTGCGGCCCTGCTGGTCGCCCTCGGTCTCGCCTTGCTCGTTGCGCTCGCCGAATTCCCCGACCAGGTGCGCGCGATGCTGCCGCAAAAGGGAATCCTCGTGAATCTCCTGCCGCCGCCGTTGCCCACGATCCCCGAGACGAAGGCGGCCTTTTGGCTCGAACAGAACTGGTCGCTGAAGGACAGGCACTGGTTTCACCATGCCAGCCAGGGCACCGCGACCTTCCCGGTGCCTTACGAATGGTTCATGGCCCTGGAGCAGCCGCGCCTGCATCTGTTGTCGCGGCCGGGCATGATGACGGACAGCGCCTATCTCGAGCGCTTCGGGTTCATTCCGAGCCCGCAGTCGATCCAGACCGACGCGACGTCCCTGCGCCGCTTCGGCTACGCCAATGTCTACGAGACGACGCAGGTGCCGGACTGGTCGACCAGATGGACGCCGGCGGACAACGTCGACGGCCTGCCGGTCGGCTTTGCACGGATGACCGGGGTCAGCGATCCCGCGACCGGCCGTCGCGAAGAGGACAAGATCGGGCTGACCTGCGCCGCCTGCCATACCGGCCAGATCCACTACCAGGGCGTGGACGTGCGTTTCGACGGCGGCCCGGCCATGACCGACTTGAAGAAGCTCGAGCTCTCCACCGGCCTGTCGATCGCCTACACGCTTTACGTGCCGTTCCGCTTCCAGCGCTTTGCCGATCGCGTGCTCGGCCCCGATGCCAGCAAGGCTGACCGCGCCGCGCTCAAGCAGAAGCTCAGCGCGATCGGCAACTTCCTGATCGACTGGGCGAAAACCCAGCAAAAGACGATTGAAGGCAAGAAGACCTGGAACGGCCGGCAGCAGAGTGACACCGAGGAAGGGTTCGGTCGCCTCGACGCTCTCAATCGCATCGGCAATCAGGTTTTTTCGCAGGATCTCGCGCTGAGCGGGCTTAAGGGTTTCGAGAAGAACCTGCACGCCCAGGACGCCCCGGTCAGCTATCCCCCGATCTGGACCGTGCCCTGGTTCAAGTTCGCCCAGTACGACGCCTCGATCGAGCAGCCGCTGATCCGCAACGCCGGCGAAGCCCTCGGCGTAACGGCGCTGCTCAACCTGTCCGACGCCTACCCGGAAGACAGGCTGTGGCGGTCCTCGGTTCATATCAACACGCTCGGCTGGATCGAGGACATGCTCAGGGGCCCCGATCCGTTCAAGACGGCGGATCCCTCCACCGGTCCGAAGTTCGGCGGCCTGCTGGCGCCGAAATGGCCCTCTCAGATCCTTGGCGACAATTGGAGGCTCGATCAGAAGAAGGTGGACAATGGCCGCAAGATCTACGCCGAAATGTGTTCCGGATGCCATTTGCCGGCGATCGACACTCCGGCTTTCTGGTCTTCGGGACATTGGGAGCCGAGCGGCGACAGCAAGGTGCTGAACGCGGTGACGATCCCCCTCGACGAGATCAAGACGGATCCCGAACAGTCGCTCGTGCTCAGCAACAGGATCGTCGATTTGCCTGGCTTCCTGAAGGTGAATACGGCCGACCTCCAGAAATGGTGGCAATGCGACGTCTCGACCGCAAGCTCGCCGACCGAGATGGTGTATGCGCTCGGGCTGATGACGGTGGTGGACCTCGTCGCCCGCAAATGGATGGATGACGAGAAGACTCCGGATGCCGAGCGGGCGAAATTGTGGAATCTCGCACGCAAGAACTGCCTCAATCCGGTGGGGGGAGCGCGCTATCGGGCACGGCCGCTGAACGGGATCTGGGCCACGGCGCCCTATCTGCACAACGGTTCGGTGCCGTCTCTCTACTGGCTGCTGAAGCCCGCAAGCGAGCGCCCGCAAAAATTCTGCATGGGCCGCCGCGACTACGATCCCGTGACCGTCGGCTTTGCGGTCACCGCCGACGAGAAATGCAAGACGGGTGAAACCGAGTTCTCGGCGGGGTCGGAGAAGGATCCGATCCAGGGCAATAGCGTGCTCGGCCATTCCTTCGAGCGCAAGCCGGGCGAGGAAAAACGTCCCGGCGTCATCGGCCGCGTGTTCAAGGACGACAACGAGCGCTACGATCTGATCGAGTATCTGAAAACGCTGTAGTGAGCCTTACCTCGCCCCGCTTGCGGGGAGAGGTCGGATTGCATCGAAGATGCAATCCGGGTGAGGGGGTACAGGTTCTCGACGATCTTGCGTGCCGAGAGAGGCCCCTCACCCCAACCCTCTCCCCCTAAGAACGGGGCGAGGGAGCGCACCTCGCGCGCGGCAGCCATTCACTTCAACCCCTCACTTGAACAGCGGCGTGCCCGGCACGAAGGCGTCGAAGGCTGCCCAGAATTGGGAGCGGTAGCGGTCCTGCTCCTGGAGAATCTCGTGCTTGGCGCCGGCGATCACGAGATGGGAGCCGGCGCGCAAATGATAGGCGAACTCCTCGATCGCCGCGATCGAGACCACGGTGTCGCTGGAGGCCGCCAGCATCAGGATCGGCTGACGGATCTCGGACGGGTAGTTCTTGCCCCTGAAGGTGTTCATCGCGCGGAAGGCGGTATCGGCCCAGGCGACCGTCGGTGACGCGAGCCCGAGGGTCGGATCCTCCTCCAGGATCGCGGCATTGCGCGCATAGCGCACGGGATCGCTGGTCAGCGGATTGTTGATGAAGGGATTGAGACCGGTGATCTGGTCGCTGCCGCCGGGGACATAGCGGCCGCCCATCCCCAACACGCGCATCGTCTTCAGCAGAGCCCGCGCCGGAAACGAGGTGGCGCGGCCGGGCAGGTCGATCATCGGCGCCGACAGCACCATGCGGTCGAACCAGCGCTTGCCCGCATGCGCCACCCGCAGCATCACCGTGCCGCCCATGGAGTGGGCGAGCGCGAAGAAGGGCGGCGGGCAATCCGGCAGCACCACCTGCTGCACGAAGGTCTCGACGTCGATCTCGAAATCCGCGAAGTCGCGGACATAGCCCTTGCGGGGATCGCGCAGGCGGCGCGAGGAGTGGCCCTGCCCGCGCCAGTCGATCATCGCCACCGCAAAGCCGCGGTCGCGCAAATCGCGCACGGTCTCGAAATATTTCTCGATCTGCTCGCTGCGTCCGGTGAAGACGCAGACGGTGCCCTTGCGGTTCGCCGGCGGCGCCCAGCGCGCAAAGCGCAGCTCGACGCCATCGGGGGTCTTGATGGTGCCGCTGACGACGTCTTCGGGAACGGGATTGGATGGTATCGAGACCAGCGTCATGATGGGGAGGGCTTGGGCACGAAGTGCTGCAAATCAGGGGGCGGGAGCGCCGAAAAGGCCAAGTATCCGCCCTCTTGAACGCCGTTCTCGTCAACCCATATCACCTTGGTGCAGGCCGCTACCAGTGTTTCGGAACCGGAACATCAGGCTGCACACAGACGAAAGCCCGGCCCGATTGGCGGGCGGGTTACTCAAACAGTCGCTCAATGGAGGACTTGACCATGCGTACGTACGACCTGACCCCCTTCTACCGTTCCACCGTCGGCTTCGACCGCCTCTTCAACCTGCTCGACCAGGCCGGTTCGGACGGCAGCCCCGGTTATCCCCCCTACAACATCGAGCGCACCGGCGAGAACGACTATCGCATCACCGTTGCGGTCTCGGGCTTTGCCAAGGATGAGCTCTCCATCGTCGCGAAGGAAAACACGCTGACGATCAAGGGCGAGAAAGTCGCCAACGAGAACTCGAAGGCCGAAGTGCTGTACCGCGGCATCGCCGCGCGTGCTTTCGAGCGCGCGTTCCAGCTTGCCGATTTCGTGCAGGTGAAGAACGCCTCGCTCGAGAACGGGCTGCTTCACGTCGATCTCGTCCGCGAGATTCCCGAAGCGAAGAAGCCCCGCCAGATCGCGATCAACACCGGCGCGCAAGGCGCACAGGTGATCGAGAACTCGGTAGCCGCGTAAATCACGTCGGCCGCTTCCAGGTTACGAAAACGCCCCGGTGCCCCGGGGCGTTTTTTTGTTGGGCTCTCCTCGTCCCGGCGAGAGCCGGGGAATCCTGCCGCGAGATCGATCAATCGTGCGCGGAAGAAATACCGAACGACGGATCTGCCATACCTTGCCAGAGGATGGTCTCGGCCATCGCCGGGACGTCACCGATTGCTGAACGGCCGTGCTGGACTGTTGCACCGCATCACAGAGCGGTGAATTGGCGTAACGCCGTCGGCCCGCGCGTCGTCCTTTGGCTATCGAACCCAAAACAAGACGGAGAACAATCATGACTTTCTGGCGCAGCTTTTTCGTCGCCGCGAGCCTGCTGGCGGCTCCGCTCACCCTTGCTCACGCGCAGACGCCGCAGACCGTGAAGGCCAAGAACGTCGTGCTGGTGCACGGCGCCTGGGCCGACGGCTCGAGCTGGTCGGAGGTGATCCCGATCCTGCAGGCCGCCGGTCTCAACGTAACTGCCGTGCAAAATCCGCTGTCGTCGCTCGCGGACTCCGTCGAGGCCACCAAACGCGTGCTGGCCGAACAAGAGGGGCCGACCGTGCTGGTCGCGCATTCCTGGGGCGGCACCGTGATCAGCCAAGTCGGCACCGACCCGAAGGTCAGCGGCCTCGTCTATGTCGCCGCACGTGCGCCCGATGCCAACGAGGATTTCGTCGCACTGTCGAAGCAGTTTCCGGCGGGACCGGCACGCGCCGGCGTCGTCGAGCGCGACGGCTACACAAAACTCTCGGAAGACGCCTTCCTGAAGTACTTTGCCAATGGCGTGAAGCCGGAGCAGGCCAAGGAGCTCTACGCCGTGCAATGGCCGACCGCCGCCTCGATCTTCGCCGGTCGCACCACCGAAGCGGCATGGCATTCGAAGCCGAGCTGGTACGCGGTGTCGAAGAACGACTACACCATCAATCCCGATCTCGAACGCTTCCTCGCCAAGCGCATGAACGCCACCACGATCGAGCTCGATGCCGGCCACCTCTCGCTGGTGTCGCATCCGAAGGAGGTGTCGAATTTGATCCTGGAAGCGGCGGGGTATGGGCGGAGCTGAGCGGCGGTTGCAGTGATGCAAAAGGCGCCCGGATGCTCAGGCGCCTTTTGTTTGGGGCTAACTCTCTCTCCAACGTCGTCCTGGCGAAGGCCAAGACCCATTACCACAGGGAGGAGTTTGGCGAAGACTCGTCGTCCGGTACTCGCACCTCAATCGCTCGATAGACCTCGCGGTATGGGTCCTGGCCCCCGTGCGCAATTGCGCACTAGGCCAGGACGACATCGTGGGTGTGATGCGGGTCATCGCATCAAACGCCCAGGCTCAATCCAGCCCCTGCGCTGCAGGCATGTCCTGCGTCGGCAGGATCGTTGGAGCAGGTTTGGCCAGACCGACGGTTGGAGCAATGACTTGCGGCGCGGCCTCGGCGGGCTTTGCAGGCACGGCCGCCACGGTCTGCGTGGTAGGTTGAGCCTGCGCTGCCTGCGCCGCCGCGGGTTCGGCTGGCTTGGCGGCGACCGGCGCCTCGCGTGGCGGGGCAGCCTTAGGTAGCGGGACGGTGCGGCTGGCGACATGTGGAATCGGGGCCGGTGGGCGGGGCGGGCCACTGCGGACCATGGTCGGCGGCGGCAGCGCACTTTGCGGGCGGTAAGGTGCAACCGCAGGCTGCTCGTAGCCCGGTGCCATGCCGTAGGCGTCGGCAGCCGGCATGAAGCGCAAGATCCTTCCGTCGCGGGCATCGATCACGAGCCGGCCGTCTTCGCCGCGGCGGTCGATCACCGCGATGGTGTAGACACCGCCGCGCAGGCGCGGGATGCCCAGTGGAGAGAAGCCGTTCTCGCGCAGCACCGCGTAGACCTCGGTCGATGGCAGCAGCACCGGAGCCGGCCCACGCTCTTCGTAGCCATAGCCGTAGCGCGGCGGCGGCGGCGCGGCCTCCGGTGGCGCATAGGGTCCGTCGAAATCCGAGACTGCGATCATCGCCCCTCGCGCTGGAACTTGCGCTTGAGCGGCGGTCGCGGCCAGCGCCAGCGCGGCGGCAGCCATCCATCCTGTGAAAAACTTCATGATCGAGACGCTCCTGTCAGGCCCCCGGATGGATCGCGCTCTTTCGCTTCTTGCGGCGTGGCGCGGCTTCCGAAGGGTTGATCCGAAGCTTCATTGGGGATTCCGGCGTCGGCGGGGCCGGATCAGGGCGCGTTTGCTTCAAAAGCGGGGCCGCGCAACTTTTGGAAAGCGATTGATTGATCTATGGGGAATCGGGACTTGCGCGCGCTTGTGTGATAGACAAAAATTTGGCAAGGTGACGGTTAGGACAGGAAGACTGTCTCAATTTTGCTTGCGGTTCCGGCATAGGGATTGCAACGAAAGTCGGTGCTTTCGAGCGCCAAGAAGGCAACAGGCAAAGCCGTTCTCGGGGACGAAGAACGCCTTGGCCTGAATTTAAGAAAATGCGGCTCGCAAGCGGACGAGCGGTGACCCAGAAGCGGGTGCCGCGGGACGCCCAAGGTGCGCCGAAGATGGCGGTGAGGCAGCTTGCCGCATGGAGAGGACGAGAACATGAACGGGTCGCAAGTCGAGCGCGGAAACATCGTGGCAGAACAACTGTCGGCGACGGTCGCCTCGAAAACGACCGATCCGATTCAGGAACACAATTCACGGCCGCCGGCCGTAGGTCTCTACGATCCGAGCCTGGAAAAAGATTCCTGCGGCGTCGGCTTCATCGCCAACATCAAGGGCCAGAAGTCCCACGAGATCGTCGCGGACGCGCTCAGCATCCTCTGCAACCTCGAGCACCGCGGCGCCGTCGGCGCCGACCCGCGCGCCGGTGACGGCGCCGGCATTCTGGTGCAGATCCCGCATGCTTTCTTCAGCCGCAAGGCGAAGGAGCTCGGCTTCGCACTGCCCAATCCCGGCGAATACGCCATCGGCGCGTTGTTCATGCCGCGCGACACCGCCTGGCGCAACGTCATCAAGAGCATCATCGCCGACCAGATCAAGGAAGAGGGCCTGACGCTGCTCGGCTGGCGCGACGTGCCGACCGACAATTCCTCGCTCGGCGTCACCGTGAAGCCGACCGAGCCCGCCTGCATGCAGGTGTTCATCGGCCGCAACGGCACCGCCAAGACCGAGGACGATTTCGAGCGCCGGCTTTACATCCTGCGCAAGTCGATCTCGCAAGCGATCTATCAGCGTCGCGACCGCGGCCTCGCCGGCTATTATCCGTGCTCGATGTCCTGCCGCACCGTGATCTACAAGGGCATGTTCCTCGCCGACCAGCTCGGCAAGTACTATCCCGATTTGCACGAGAAGGACTTCGAGAGCGCGCTCGCGCTCGTTCACCAGCGTTTCTCGACCAACACCTTCCCGGCGTGGTCGCTGGCGCATCCCTACCGCATGATCGCGCATAACGGCGAGATCAACACGCTGCGCGGCAACGTCAACTGGATGGCGGCGCGCCAGGCCTCGGTGAGCTCCGAGCTGTACGGCAAGGACATCAACCGGCTCTGGCCGATCTCCTACGAAGGCCAGTCGGACACCGCCTGCTTCGACAACGCGCTCGAATTCCTGGTGCAGGGCGGCTACTCGCTGCCGCACGCCGTCATGATGATGATTCCGGAGGCGTGGGCCGGCAATCCCTTGATGGATGAGAAGCGCCGCGCCTTCTACGAATATCATGCAGCCTTGATGGAGCCGTGGGACGGCCCCGCCGCGATCGCCTTCACCGACGGCCGCCAGATCGGTGCCACGCTGGACCGCAACGGCCTTCGGCCGGCGCGCTATCTCGTCACCAAGGACGACCGCATCGTGATGGCGTCCGAGATGGGCGTGCTGACGATTCCCGAGGACCAGATCATCACCAAGTGGCGCTTGCAGCCCGGCAAGATGCTGCTGGTCGACCTCGAACAGGGCCGCCTCATCCCCGACGACGAGATCAAAGCCGAGCTCGCCAGGAGCCATCCCTACACCGAGTGGCTGGAACGGACCCAGATCGTGCTGGAAGAGCTGCCGAAGGTGCCGACCACCGGCGTGCGCTCCAACCTGTCGCTGCTCGATCGCCAGCAGGCGTTTGGCTACAGCCAGGAAGACATCACCATCCTGATGACGCCGATGGCCTCCACCGGCGAGGAAGCCGCAGGTTCGATGGGCAACGACACGCCGATCTCGGCGCTGTCAGCCAAGGCCAAGCCGCTGTTCACCTACTTCAAGCAGAACTTTGCGCAGGTCACCAATCCGCCGATCGATCCGATCCGCGAGGAGCTGGTGATGAGCCTCGTCTCCATCATCGGACCGCGGCCGAACCTGTTCGACCTGCAAGGCCTTGCCACCACCAAGCGCCTCGAAGCGCGCCAGCCGATTCTGACCGACGCGGACCTCGAAAAGATCCGCTCGATCTCCGAGGTCGCCGAGTCGCACTTCAAGTCGCGCACGCTGGACACCACCTTCCACGCCGGCCTCGGCGCGGCCGGCATGGACCAGGTGCTGGACGAGCTCTGCGCACGCGCCGAGAGCGCAGTGCGCGAGGGCGTCAACATCATCATCCTGTCCGACCGCATGGTCGGCACCGACCGGGTTCCGATCCCGTCGCTGCTGGCCTGCGCCGCCGTGCATCATCATTTGATCCGCACCGGCTTGCGCACCTCGGTCGGCCTCGTCGTCGAATCCGGCGAGCCGCGCGAAGTGCATCACTTCGCCTGTCTCGCCGGCTACGGCGCGGAAGCGATCAATCCGTATCTGGCGTTCGAAACCATCATCGCGATGAAGGACCGCCTGCCCGGCTCGCTCGACGACTACGAGATCGTCAAGCGCTACATCAAGTCGATCGGCAAGGGCCTGCTCAAGGTGATGTCCAAGATGGGCATCTCGACCTACCAGTCCTATTGCGGCGCGCAGATCTTCGACGCCATCGGCCTCAAGGCGGAATTCGTCGGAAAATTCTTCGCCGGCACGCATACCCGGGTCGAGGGCGTCGGTCTTGGCGAGATTGCCGAAGAGGCGGTGCGCCGTCATGCCGACGCGTTCGGCGATGCGCTCGTTTACAAGACTTCGCTCGATGTCGGCGGCGAATATGCCTATCGCAGCCGCGGCGAGGACCATGCATGGACCGCCGAGTCGGTGGGGCTGCTGCAGCACGCCGCGCGCGGCAATTCGCTGGAACGCTACCGCGCCTTCGCGAAGATCCTCAACGAGCAGTCGGAGCGTCTCCTGACGCTACGCGGCCTGTTCCGGATCAAGAACGCGGACGAAGAGAAGCGCAGGCCGATACCGCTCGACCAGGTCGAGCCGGCCAAGGACATCGTCAAGCGTTTCGCCACCGGCGCGATGAGCTTCGGCTCGATCTCGCGCGAGGCGCACACCACGCTCGCGATCGCCATGAACCGGATCGGCGGCAAGTCGAACACCGGCGAAGGCGGCGAGGAAGCCGACCGTTTCAAGCCGCTGCCGAACGGCGACAGCATGCGCTCGGCAATCAAGCAGGTCGCCTCGGGCCGCTTCGGCGTCACCACGGAGTATCTCGTCAACTCCGACATGATGCAGATCAAGATGGCGCAGGGCGCCAAGCCCGGCGAAGGCGGCCAATTGCCCGGCCACAAGGTCGACGCGACCATCGCCAAGGTCCGGCATTCGACGCCTGGCGTCGGCCTGATCTCGCCGCCGCCGCACCACGACATCTACTCGATCGAGGATCTGGCGCAGCTCATCTACGACCTCAAGAACGTCAACCCGGACGGCGCGGTCTCGGTCAAGCTCGTCTCGGAGATCGGCGTCGGCACGGTGGCGGCGGGCGTCGCCAAGGCGCGCGCCGACCATGTCACCATCGCGGGCTTCGAGGGCGGCACCGGCGCTTCGCCGCTAACCTCGATCAAGCACGCCGGCAGCCCCTGGGAGATCGGCCTCGCCGAAACCCACCAGACGCTGGTGCGCGAGCGGCTGCGCAGCCGCATCGTGGTCCAGGTCGACGGCGGCTTCCGCACCGGCCGTGACGTCGTGATCGGCGCGCTGCTCGGCGCCGACGAGTTTGGCTTCGCCACCGCGCCCTTGATCGCGGCCGGCTGCATCATGATGCGCAAGTGCCATCTCAACACCTGCCCGGTCGGCGTCGCGACCCAGGACCCCGTCCTGCGCAAGCGCTTCACCGGCCAGCCCGAGCATGTGATCAACTACTTCTTCTTCGTCGCCGAGGAGGTCCGCGAGATCATGGCCTCGCTCGGCTTCCGCAGCTTCAACGAGATGATCGGCCAGGTGCAGCTGCTCGACCAGACCAAGCTGGTCGCGCACTGGAAGGCCAAGGGCCTCGACTTCTCCAAGCTCTTCGTCAAACAGAAGGAAGAGAAGGGCCAGAAGATCTATCACTCCGAGCGCCAAAACCATCATCTGGAAGCGGTGCTCGATCGCACGCTGATCGAGCAGGCGACGCCTGCGCTCGACCGCGGTGCGCCGGTGAAGATCGAGGCCAAGATCAACAGCACCAACCGCTCCGCGGGCGCGATGCTGTCGGGTGCGGTCGCCAAGATCTACGGCCATGCCGGCCTTCCCCATGAGACCATCCATGTCAGCCTCAAGGGCACCGCCGGCCAGGCCTTCGGCGCGTGGCTGGCGCAAGGCGTCACCTTCGAGCTCGAAGGCGAAGCCAACGACTATGTCGGCAAGGGCCTCTCGGGCGGCAAGATCATCGTCAAGCCGCCGGCCAACAGCGGCATCGTGCCGGAAGAGAGCATCATCGTCGGCAACACCGTGATGTACGGCGCCATTCAAGGCGAGTGCTACTTCCGCGGCATCGCCGGCGAGCGTTTTGCCGTGCGCAATTCCGGCGCCGTGGCGGTGGTCGAGGGCGCGGGCGACCATTGCTGCGAATACATGACCGGCGGCATCGTGGTCGTGCTAGGCAAGACCGGGCGCAACTTCGCGGCCGGCATGTCCGGCGGCATCGCCTATGTGCTGGACGAGACCGGCGACTTCGACAGGCTGTGCAACATGGCGATGGTCGAGCTCGAGCCCGTGCTGTCGGAAGAGCTGATCAACGCCGGCACCTATCACCACTCCGGTGACCTCGAGGCGCACGGCCGGGTCGACGTGTTCAAGGACCTGCTCGCCTCCGACGTCGAGCGATTGCACGTCCTGATCACGCGCCATGCCAAGGCGACCGGCTCCAGGCGCGCCGCCGACATCCTGGCCAACTGGAAGGACTGGCTGCCCAAATTCCGCAAGGTGATGCCGGTCGAATACCGGCGCGCGCTGCGCGAGATGGCCGCCAACGCGGACGCCGAGCCGAAAATCGCGATCGGGGCTTGAGCATCACACCCCGTCATTGCGAGCGTAGCGAAGCAATCCAGACTTTCTCCTCTGATGCGGACTGGATTGCTTCGAAGCTCACGCTCCTCGCAATGACGACGAGAGAGAAACACAACGAATTTAAGCGGCAGGGACTTCGGGTTTAATGGGCAAGATCACGGGTTTTCTCGAAATCGAACGGCACGACCGCAAGTACACCCCGGTCGCCGAGCGCGTGAAGCATTTCCACGAGTTCGTCGTTCCTCTCTCCGAAAAGGAAACGCGCGACCAGGCCGCGCGCTGCATGAACTGCGGCATTCCCTATTGCCACGGCACCGGCTCGGTCTCGCCCGGCACGCCCGGCTGCCCGGTCAACAACCAGATCCCGGACTGGAACGACCTCGTCTATCAGGGCAACTGGGAAGAAGCCTCACGCAATCTGCACTCGACCAACAATTTCCCGGAGTTCACGGGGCGCATCTGCCCGGCGCCGTGTGAAGCCTCCTGCACGCTCAACATCGATGACAACCCCGTCACCATCAAGACCATCGAATGCGCGATCGTCGACCGCGCCTGGGACAATGGCTGGCTGAAGCCGGAAGTCGCGGCCGTGAAGACCGGCAAGAAGGTCGCGGTGATCGGCTCGGGTCCGGCCGGCATGGCCTGCGCGCAGCAGCTCGCGCGCGCCGGCCACGACGTGCATCTGTTCGAGAAGTTCGCCAAGGCCGGCGGCCTGCTGCGCTACGGCATCCCCGACTTCAAGATGGAAAAGAACGTCATCGACCGCCGCGTCACGCAGATGGAAGGCGAAGGCGTCACGTTCCACTATAACAGCCATGTCGGCGTCGACGGCAATGTCGATCCGCGCGAGATGCTCAACGAGTATGACGCCGTGGCGCTGACCGGCGGCGCCGAAGCCCCGCGCGACCTGCCGATCCCCGGCCGCGACCTTGCCGGCATCCACTACGCGATGGACTTCCTGCCGCAGCAGAACCGCCGCGTGTCCGAAGAGCCGCTGGGCGGCGTCCAGGAGATTTTGGCCGGTGGCAAGCATGTCGTCGTCATCGGCGGCGGCGACACCGGATCCGACTGCATCGGCACCTCGTTGCGCCAGGGCGCGCTCTCCGTGACCCAGCTCGAGATCATGCCCGCCCCGCCGGAGCACGAGAACAAGGGCCTGACCTGGCCGAACTGGCCGCTGAAGATGCGGACGTCCTCCAGCCAGGCCGAAGGCGCGGTCCGCGAATTCGCCGTGCTGACGCAAAAGTTCACCGGCGAGAACGGCCAAGTCAAGAAGCTGCATTGCGTGCGCGTCGACGACAAGTTCAAGCCGATCGCCGGCACCGAGTTCGAGCTCGACGCCGACCTCGTCCTGCTCGCGATGGGCTTCGTCCACCCCGTGCACGAGGGCCTGCTCAAGATGCTCTCGGTCGAGCTCGACCCCCGCGGCAACGTCAAGGCCAACACGCTCGACTACCAGACCTCGCGCCCGAACGTGTTCACCGCCGGCGACATGCGCCGCGGGCAGTCGCTGGTGGTGTGGGCTATCCGCGAGGGCCGGCTGTGCGCCCGGTCGATCGATACGTTCCTGATGGGGAAGACGGATCTGCCGCGCTGAGTTGGGCGAGCTGCCACCGCTTAAGGCAGACAAACAGTCCGCTGTCGTCCTGGCGAAAGCCAGGACCCATACCGCGGAATCTCTCGATGGTAGACGGCGCTAATCCCGAGCGATCAGTCTTCGCCAAATCACTCCTGGGGTAATGGGTCCTGGCTTTCGCCAGGACGACAGGTTTGGCTTCATTAGGAGCCTACGGTCAGGTGCCCGCTAATTCTGCAACCTCACGCCCACCATCACCACCGTCCCCTGCGAGCTTGAGCCCGCCTGGTTCGAATCCAGGATGTCGTGGCGGAGCGTGCCCTTGATCCAGATGTTGCGGTTGAGCTTGTAGATCAGATTGCTTTCGAACGAGTAGGTCTTGTCGTTGCGATTCTGGCCCTGGTAGTCGTAGGTGCCGTAGGTGAACTTGCCCACTGCCGTAAGCCAGCGGCGGAAGTCGTGATCGACTTCGACCCCGTAGGTGTGCACCAGCACGCCGGAGGAGCCGGGGATGGTGGTCTCGGCGATCTGCGTGTCGGTGGCGAACTTCACCGTGGTCAGGCCGCTTGCATTCCAGATCAGCGAGCCCGAGGTCAGGAAGCCCGCGAGCTGGCTGAGGCGCGGATCGACATAGTTGCGCGCGGAATAGCCGACCGAGACCTCGCCGGTGAGGATGCGCGAGAACTCGAAGGACGTGCCGACCTTGGCGTAGCCGCCGTTCGAATCGCGGAAGAAGCCATTGCGGTCGGCGGCCTGGTCGTGGACGCGGGTGTCGCCCTGGATCTCGACGAACGGCTTCAGGCCCGGCTTCAGCTCGTAGGAGAAGCGCCCCACGCCGCCATACTGGTTAAAGTCGCGGTCATCGTTGCTGAAGGTCGAGCCGTCGGTGAGTTTTGAGTTGGTGTAGGCGGTGCGATCCGCGGTGGCGCCGGCCGCGACTTGGAAGCGGTTGAAGGTCTGGTCGAAGCCGACGGTCGTGCCATAGGTCGCGTAAACAGGATATTTCTGCAGGCCGGCCTGCACGTTCGGGCTGCCGGGATTATCGGTGGCGAGCCGCAGGCGCAGCTGCGTGGTCAGCTTGAGATCGCGATTGACGTCGATGCGGCCGTCGATGTGGCCGTTGAAGTCGGGGCGGTCGACCTCGACCGGCGAGGGCGAGGCAAAGCCGTCGATCGTCGCCGGCATGTTGTTGGTGTAGCCCGAGAACGAGCCGCGCAGATCCGCGACCAGCGCGTGGCGCTCCCAATCGGACGCCACGAGCAGGTCGGGCGCAACGACATAGGCCGGCGAGCCGACCGGCTTGTTCAAACGCGCCGGGTTGGTGTCGTAGCCGGTGGAGAGTTCGAGCCCCCCCTTGATCAGGAAGCTGCCGGCATAGTCGCCGACCGCGCCGAACGCATCCTCGTCGAGCTTGAGGCGGCGGCGCAGCGGCTGGCCGGGCACGTTGCCGGCCAGTGCCGGCGGGACCGGTGTCTTGTGCGCGGTCTCGGACGGCGGCGGCGCGATGCGTGGCGGACCGAGCGTTCGCTCCGGCGTTGCCGGCGGCACCGGCGAGCCGGGTCCGACCGGACGCTTCGGCTTCGGCTGTCCGGGATGGAGCTTGGGCTGCTGTCGCTTACGGTTGAGCGAATCGTAGCCGGAGGCGCTGGCGCCATTGGCTGCGGGCAGGCCGTAGATCGGGACCTGGTTGGTCGGATTTTGGTTGTTCGGGGTCTGGCCTGGGCGCGCCGGCGCCTGCTGGCGCTTGCGCAAATCGGCATTGGGATCGGGCAACGTCGGCAGCGCATCCGACGGTGCCTGCGGCACGCCCGCGGTGCGGCGCGTCGGCAGCGTGTCGGGCGAGGCGAAGCCACCGCGGTTAGGACTGAACAGGTCGGGGGTGAGGCTCTGGGCGGCCCCGGGGGCGCTTCCAAGGACCGTCAGCGCAAAGCACGGCAAAGCCGCGCGCAGGAAATGCGCGCGTTTGCTCCGGCTCGTGCCTGGAGACGACCCCACGATGGAAGAACTCCAACGAAATCAAACACTTTCGCGATTATCCCCGCCGATCGGAGGGAACCATCGTTAATGGAGTTAAAACAATTATGGTTAACGACCGGTTGAGGGCTGGGGAGCCCTCGTCGCCTCGAAGGCCCTGGCGTGCTAAGCAGACGCCAACGGGCAAACGCCTCTCCTCCCTGGACCAGAACATGCCGAGTTCGAAACCGCTGATGACCCAATCATCCGGCCCCATTCCCGACAGTGTCGAATCCGCACTCCGCACCCTGGAAACGGAAAGCGGCGGTATCAACGCGCTCGCCGCCGCCCTGCGCGGCCCGCTCGGCGCGAGCTTCGCCAAGGCGGTCGATCTGATCCGCAACGCAAAGGGCCGCGTCATCGTCACCGGGCTCGGTAAGTCGGGCCATATGGGCCGCAAGATCGCGGCAACGCTGGCCTCGACCGGCACGCCCGCCTTCTTCGTCCACGCCGCCGAAGCCGGTCATGGCGACCTCGGCATGATCACGCCCGACGATGTCATCATGGCGCTGTCCTGGTCCGGCGAGCAGCCGGAGATGAAGACGCTGGTGAACTATTCGGCCCGGTTCGCCATTCCCATGATCGCGGTGACGTCGAACGCGGCGTCCTCGCTGGGACAAGCCGCCGACATCGTGATCGAGCTGCCGAAGGCGCGCGAGGCCTGCCCGCACAATCTGGCGCCGACCACCTCGACCCTGATGCAGGCCGCGATCGGCGATGCCATCGCGATCGCGCTGCTCGAAGGCCGCGGCTTCACCGCGCTGGAGTTCGCGCATTTCCACCCCGGCGGCAAGTTAGGGGCGATGCTGAAATTCGTCCGCGACTACATGCGCACCGGTGTGGAGATCCCGGTCAAGCCGCTCGGCACCAAGATGTCGGACGCGGTGATGGAGATGTCGGCCAAGGGTCTCGGCTGCGTCTGCATCGTCAACGATGCGGTCGAGGCCGTCGGCATCATCACCGACGGCGATTTGCGCCGCCAGATGCGGCCGGACCTGCTGGCGGCGTCGGTCGACGACATCATGACCAGGCAGCCGAAGACCGTGCCGCCCTCGATGCTGGCCACCGAGATGATCGAGGTGCTCAACACCCGCAAGATCACGACGCTGGTCGTGACCGAGGCGGACAAGGTGGTGGGCATCGTGCACCTGCACGATCTGCTGCGGGCGGGCGTGGCGTAGAGGGCTCTCTCCACTCGTCACTGCGAGCGCAGCGAAGCAATCCAGACTGCCTCCGCGGAAACAGCCTGGATTGCTTCGTCGCAAGAGCTCCTCGCAATGACGGTGGTTAGGGCAGCGCCGGAAACCGCGCCGCCGTCTCTTCCAGCGGCAGCCGCAGCCCGTTCGCCAGATACGACACCGTGCGATAGAAGCCGCACAGCAGCATGATCTCCAGGATCTGCGTCTCATCGTAATGCGCCGATAGCGCGGCGAACTCGGCGTCGTCAAAGGTCGCGCGGTGATGCAGCGCGTCGACGGCGGCAATCAGCGCCTGCTCGGCCGGGGACCAGCACGGCGACCTCGCATTGCCTCGCACGGTGGCGTGCACTTCCTCCTCGGTGAGTTTCGCTGGCCCGGCAAAGACCGCGACGTGCACGCCCCATTCATATTCACATTTGTTCAGCCCGCAGGTGCGGTCGATCACGATCTCGCGCTGGCGCAACGAGAGCGGGCCGGGATCGAGCAGACCGCCGGCGCGAAACTTGTCCCAGGCGCGGGTGTGGCCCGCCATAACCCGGAACAGCAGCAGCGGCGGCGCACCGCGCATGATGCGGTCGAACTGCGCCTGGATCTCCAGGGGATAAGGCGGGGTGAGCGGGGCAATACGCGGCGTGGCTTGGGACATTAGCCGTCTTTCTTGCTACATTTAATGTAGCATAAAGCTACATTATTTGTAGCGCTGCGCAAGAGGACGACGATGGCGAAACAGACCACTTCGAGATCGCGCGGCGTCCGGGGCTCGCGCACCGCGCGGCCGGTCATGGTGCTGCTCGACCTCCTGGGACGACGCTGGGCCTTGCGAATCCTGTGGGAGCTGCGCGACGCCCCCCTCACCTCGCGCGCATTGCGAGCGGCCTGCGACGAGGCCTCGCCGACCGTGCTGCAGGCGCGGCTGGACGATTTGCGCGAGGCCGGGTTCGTGGAGCTGGGCGAAGCTGGCGGTTACGGGCTGACGGCGCTGGGGCGGGAATTGTGCGAGACGTTCATGCCGCTGCATAGGTTTGCGGAGCGGTGGAAGAGGTAGCGTTAGTCGTAGCTCCGCACTCCAATCTTCCTTCTCCCCTTGTGGGAGAAGGTGGCGCGAAGCGCCGGATGAGGGGTTTGTCTCCGCAAACTCAGCTCAGCGTTGGAGGCGAGATACCCCTCACCCGTCTCGCCGCTCCGCGGCGAGCCACCCTCCCCCACAAGGGGGGAGGGAAAATAGCTACGCCGCCGCCACCGTCAGATTCGCACCGTCGACCTGCACCACTTTCACACGCGTGCCCGCCGGCGTATCAGGACCTGCGACGCGCCAGACGGTGTCGCCAATGCGCATGGTGCCGTTGCCGTCGACGATCGGCTTCTCCAGCGTGAACTCGCGGCCGAGCAGCGCATCCGCGCGCTTGTTGAGGAAGGGGCTGGCGGCAACTGCATCCGGCTTCGGCCGGGCGAGCCGGCGCCAGACCGGCACGGCGGCGGCGGCGAAGATCGCGAACATCACGAGCTGGATCTGCCAGGATATCGCTACTCCGAACGAGATCAGTCCGACCAGCAGCGCGGCGAGCCCGAGCCAGAACAGGAAAACGCCCGGCGCCAGCACCTCCAGCGCCATCAGGATGAAGCCGAAGATCAGCCAATTCCAGGTGCCGAGCGATACGAACATGTCGGTCATGACACGACCTCTTTGAAATGGCGCATGCCCTCCGCGCAAACGCGTTCCGCGTTTGTCGCGAGGGAAAACCGGTGTCCACTTTTCCGGGGCATGCGCTTTACCCCTGCCGCGGCGGCACCGCCGGCGGCGTGCTGCCGGTCGTCGGCACCGAACCGCGACGAGCGGCGGCAGCGGCGGATGCCGCACTCTCGCCGAACGTCGCCTTGGCGATCTCGCCGATGCCGGCGAGCGAGCCGAGCATGCTGGTGGCTTCGATCGGCAGCATGATGATCTTCTGGTTCGGTGAGTCCGCGAACTGGCCGAACGCCTTAATATACTTGTCGGCGATAAAATAGTTCAGCGCCGCGACGTCGCCCTTGGCGATGGCTTCACTGACCATCTGCGTTGCCTTGGCCTCGGCTTCCGCCGAACGCTCGCGCGCTTCGGCGTCGCGGAAGGCGGCCTCGCGGCGACCTTCCGCCTGGAGGATCTGGCCCTGCTTGGCACCCTCGGCGCGCAGGATCTCGGACTGGCGTGCACCTTCAGCCTGAAGGATGTCGGCGCGTTTGACGCGCTCGGCCTTCATCTGTCGGCCCATAGCTTCGACGAGGTCCGCCGGCGGCACGATGTCCTTGATCTCGATACGATTGACCTTGAGGCCCCAGGGCGAGACGGCGGCATCGACCACACGCAGCAGGCGCTCGTTGATTTCGTCGCGATGCGACAACACCTGGTCGAGATCCATCGAACCCATCACCGAACGGATGTTGGTCATGGTCAGCACGGTGACGGCCTGGGTCAGGTTTGAGACCTCGTAGCTCGCCTTGGCGGCGTCGAACACCTGAAAGAAGGCGACGCCGTCGACTGTCACGGTGGCGTTGTCCTTGGTGATCACCTCCTGCTCGGGGATGTCGATCACCTGCTCCATCATGTTGATCTTGCGCCCGACGCGATCGAAATAGGGCACGATCAGATTGAGCCCGGGGCTCAGCGTCTGGGTGTATTTGCCGAACCGCTCGATGGTCCAGTCATAGCCCTGCGGTACCGTTTTCACGCCGGCAACCAGCGTGACGATGACCAGCAAAACCAGCACAATTGCGAAAATGTCGAAACCGCTCATATTTCCTCCAAGGCGGAAAAGATTGTCGGGAAAAGGCCCTTTTCCGCGCTGTCATTGGTCGGGATCGCGACCCCAAGGGTTCAGTAAAGGGTTCAGTAAAGGATTCAGTCTTCAGCGGTCGTAGATGATTTCGGCATCGGCAGGATTCTACACAAGACGCCGGGAGAGGGAATGGTCGCGATTATGTATTTGCGAGGCGCTCTTGAAAGCGTGCTGGCGCAGACCTAGCGACGACGTTAACGAATCCGGCCATGCCGACGGTCGCAGCCAAATCCTACTCGATGACTTCGTTCGCGGTTGCGAGCAGGCTTGGCGAAAGCGTGACGCCGAGCGCCCTGGCCGTCTTCAAGTTGATCGCCAGCTCGAACGTGGTTGGATTTTGGACCGGCAGGTCGGCCGCCCGCGCCCCCTTCAGGATGCGATCGATATAGGAGGCGGCGCGGCGGAGCTGCTCGGCGCTGTCGGTGCTGTAGGACATCAAGCCACCCTCGTCCACGAAGGTGCGGCTCCAGAACACCGCCGGCACGCGCGCGTCATTGATCGCCGCCAGCAGAAGCGCGCGGTTGGACATGGTGAAGAAGTCCGGCAGCACCAGCAGGCCGCCGTCCTTTCGCGAGGCCAGGGCGGCGATCGAGGCCGTGTCATGGACCGGCGCGGGCTCCACCGTCACATCGAGCGCGCGGCCGGCGTCCTCGATCGTACGCAGCATCAGGGGCGCGAACGGCGCGGTGGCGGGATTGTAGACCACGAACACACGGGACGGTCTTGGCGTGACCTGCGTCAGCATCTCCAGCCATTTGCCGGCCAGCGGGCCGTCGTAATCGGTGAAGCCGGTGACATTGCCGCCGGGATGGGCGAGATTCTGGACAAAGCCCTGGCTGACAGGATCGGTGACGACGGCGAAAACGATCGGGACCGTCGTCGTGCGCCGGCGCAGCTCCTCCACGGAGGGCGTGCCGACCGCAAGCAGGATGTCGGGCTTGAGCGCCACGAGTTCGTCGGCGAATTGCGCGATCCGTGCGCGGTCGCCGCCGCCGTTGCGCCAATCGATCTTGAGGTCGTCGCGCTCCTTCCAGCCATGGTCGGCAAGCGCCTGGACCAGGACCGCGCTACGCGTCTGCCCGATCGCATCGTCGGCCGCCGTAACCGAGAGCACGCCGAGCCGGCGCGTCGCATTCGTTTGCGCCAGCACCGAGGCCGGCAGCGCAGCGGTCACCCCAAGAAGCGCCAGGCATTCGCGGCGATTCATGGGGGTCCCATCAGATCCAGGCTCACTATATCCAGCCCTGGAGCTCGCGCAGCACCAGCGTTCGGATCACATCCATGCCGGGGGCGCTGTCGTTGAGGCAGGGGATCGCGGAAAACTGCTCGCCGCCATTGTGCTCGAAGATCTCGGCATTCTCCTGCGCGATCTCCTCCAGCGTCTCCAGGCAGTCGGCGGAAAAACCCGGGGTGATCACCGCGATGCGGCGCACGCCCTCTTTCGCCAGACGCTCCATGGTCTTGTCGGTGTAGGGTTGCAGCCACTCGTCGAATCCGAACCGCGACTGGAAGGTCAGCAGCAGCTTTGTCTCGTCCATGCCGAGCCGGCGTCGCAGCGCCTCGGTGGTCGCGACGCATTGGCTCTGATAGGGATCGCCCTTGTCGACATAGGCCTTCGGCATACCATGGAAGGAGGCGACGATCAGCTCCGGCTCGAAGGGCAGGCTCGCCAGATGCGTCTCGATCGAGGTGGCGAGCGCGTCGATATAGGCTTCGTCCTCGTAATAAGGCGGCGTCACCCGCAGCGTCGGCTGCGCGCGCAACCGGGAGAGTACGCGAAACACCTCGTCGCAGACGGTGGCGGATGTCGCTGCCGAATATTGCGGATAGAGCGGTACGGCAAGGATGCGATCACATCCCTTCGCAATCAGGGCATCGATGCCCGACTTGATCGAAGGATTACCATAGCGCATTGCCCACTCCACCGTGACCTGGTCGCGGTCCGAAAGCATGGCCGCGAGCCTGTCGCTCTGCGAGCGCGTGATGGTCTTGAGCGGCGACTCGTTCTTCTCGGTGTTCCATATCTTCAGATAGTCGCGCGCCTTGGCGCGGGGGCGGGTGCGCAGGATGATGCCGTTCAGCACCACCTTCCAGATCAAGCCCTGATCCTCGATGACACGGGCGTCCGAGAGGAACTCCTTCAGATAGACCCGCACGCCGCGCGCGTCGGCGGTATCGGGCGTGCCGAGATTGACCAGGAGCACGCCGACGCGCGAGGGGGCGGGCTGCGTGGCCGGCATCGCGGTCTGGCTGGGGGCGATTGTCATCATGATCCGTTGCGTCGCGCGTTGTTCCGAACTTGTCAAGATTGGGGCGGTTTCGCTAGGGTCAGTACACAGGGGGAGAACCATGACGCTGGCGGAATGGTGCGTTTTCGGGGCGCTGCTGCTCTATCTCTTAACGATCGTCTCGATCAAATGGATCAGATTTCGCGGCTTCGACAATTCGCGGCCGCGCGATCCAGCCTTCTTCGAGGACGCCATCGCGCAGCGCGCGCTCGGCGCGCATCAGAACGGCATCGAGACCTTTCCGTTCTTCGCCTTTGCGGTGCTGCTCGCCGAATACAGGGATTCGCCGCAGCGCCTGATCGACGAGGTCGCGGTGCTGTTCCTGATCGTACGGATCGCCTATGTGCTGACCTATCTCGGCAACCGCCCGACGCTGCGCTCCATCCTCTGGAGCATCGGCTTCGCGATCAATCTCGGGATCTTCTTCATGCCAGCGTTGAAGCAGTTTCTGCCGGTGTGACTCTTTTCATTCCTTCTCCCCTTGTGGGAGAAGGTGGCGCGAAGCGCCGGATGAGGGGTTCTATCCGCGACGCAGCTGCAAGAGGATCGCTCGCGGAGGCAACCCCTCACCCGTCTCGCCGCGACGCGGCGAGCCACCCTCTCCCACAGGGGGAGAGGGAAAAAACTCAAAAACACGTCGTCCGTTCGGCCGCGACGTAGCCCAACAACAGGCCGGCGCCGAACAGCAGCACGAGGCCGGCGGCGGCGAATTCGATGCCGCGCATGAAAAGTGCGCCGCCGCCGTCGCGCCCGGCGCTCAGGCGGCCGGCGATGTCCTTGGCGGAGACGGCGATCACGGCGATGGCCGCGACCGTGATCGCGGTGCCGAGCCCCATCAGCACGGTCGCGGCAATGCCGGCCCAGAACAGGCCCTGGGCCAGCGCGAACACCAGCACCAGGATCGCGCCCGAACAGGGGCGAATGCCGACGGTCAGGATCGCGGCAAAGCCGCGTCCCCAGCCACCGGGGCCGGCGAGCTCGCTCGGCGTGGGACCGTGGGAATGGCCGCAATGCTCGTCATGAACGTGGTCATGCTGGTGGTGATGATGGGCCTGGGCGTGGTCGTGACCATGATCATCGTGCGCATCGTGGTGGTGGTGGTGGTCGTGGTCATGATGGTCATGCGGCACGCCCGCGATCGCGGGCACCGGCTGAACCGCCTGCAGCGCACGGATGAAGGTGCGGCCCTTGACCCAGACCAGCCGCAGGCCGAACAGCGCGATCAGGGCGTAGCTCGCGATCTCGATCGCGCCCTCCGCCTTGCACATGGTCTTGGCGGTCGCATTCAGCACCCAGGCCGAGATGCCGACGATCAGGATCGCCACCAGCGACTGCATCAGCGCGGAGGCAAACGACAGCACGATGCCGCGCCGGGCGGTCTCGCGATTGGCGACGAGATAGGAGGCGATCACCGCCTTGCCGTGGCCGGGGCCAGCCGCGTGGAAGATGCCATAGGCGAACGAGATGAAGAGCAGCGTCCACACCGCGGAGCCATCGGACTTCGCGGCGCGGATGGTCGCCGACATCTGGCGGTAAAATTCCGACTGTTTTGCCAGCAGCCAGCCGATCAGGCCGCTGGCCTCGGGCTGGGTGGCTTGTGGCGAACGCGGCGCGCCGAACGGGTTCTGCGCGAGGAGATCGTGGAGCGCCGCATCGGCCGCGCCCACGATGAGAAGAACGCCGGCGCAGACAGCGAGCCCGCGCGCCATGGGCGTGAGTTGCGGCTTCAAGGGCAATCCACCGTGATCTTGTTGGCGAACATCATGCCGAAATTGGAATTCTCGCCGTTCATGAACGTCTGCTCGTTGAGCTTCTGCGCGGTCGCGGTGCCGTCGCTCGGCCGCTCAAGTTTCATCTGGCAGCCGACGGGCGCGCCGACCAGCCTGACCGGATTGTCCTTGGCCATCTGGAAGTCGATGAAAAAGGAGCGGTCGAACACTTCGAGCACCAATTGCTTGGGCTTGACCGGGTTCTTCAGGGGCAGCGTGAAGTGCAGGGTCAGGACCGTATCCTTGTAGTCGAGAAAGTAGTCGACCGGCTCCTGGAATCGCTCCTTCTTGCCGTCGGCTCGCGCGAAGGTGAAGTAGGCGTATTCCTTCAGCGACTCGACATTGGTCTGCGCCAGTGGACCCAGCTCCTCGCGGGTGTAGGCGCCCTTGACCTTGCTCTCGAGCCCCTGCACCGCATAGGCCGAGAACATGTCGTCAAAGGTCCAGGCGTGGCGGACGCCGGTGATGGTGCCGTCCCCACTATAGAGCAGCTCGCTGGTCGCGGTGATCCAGACATGCGGATGCGCCCGCGCCGCGTCTACTGCGAGCGACAGGGCGACAGCGAGCAGCAGCCCGAACAGGGCGCGCATGCCGATCAGGCCGCCTTCGGAGCGTCGAGCAGGCCGCGGCGGCGCAGCAGCGCGTCGGGCTCCGGCGGCCGGCCGCGGAAGGCCTCGTAGGCGGCTTCCGGATCAACCGATCCGCCGCTCGAGTAGATGTCGTCGTGCAGGCGCTTGGCAACGGCGGGATCGAAGATGTCGCCGGCTTCCTCGAACGCGCCGAAGGCGTCGGCGTCCATCACCTCCGACCACATGTAGCTGTAATAGCCGGCCGCATAATGATCGCCGTTGAAGATGTGACCGAATTGCGTCGGACGATGACGCAGCGAGATCTCCTCGGGCATGCCGATCTTTTCCAGCTCGCGTCTCTCGAAGGCGCGGACATCCTGCGCGGCGGAGGCCGGCTGGGTGTGGAATTCGAGATCGATCAGCGCCGAGGAGACGAACTCGACGGTGGCAAAACCCTGGTTGAATTTTCGTGCGGCCAGGAACCGTTGCAGCAGATCGTCCGGCAGCGGCTCGCCGGTCTGGTAGTGGCGTGCGAACTGCTGCAGCACCTCCGGCCGCTCCTGCCAGTGCTCGTAGAGCTGCGAGGGCAATTCGACGAAGTCGGTGAACACGGAAGTGCCCGACAGCGACGGATAGGTCACGTTGGAGAGCATCCCGTGCAGGCCGTGGCCGAACTCGTGGAACAGGGTGCGGGCATCGTCGGGCGACAGCAGCGAGGGTTCCCCATCCGCGCCCTTGGAGAAGTTGCAGATGTTGAGGATCAGCGGCGCGACCTCGCCGTCGAGCTTCTGCTGGTCCCGCAGCGAGGTCATCCAGGCGCCGGAGCGCTTCGACGGCCGGGCGAAGTAGTCGCCATAGAACAGCGCCTTGTGCTTGCCGTCCCGCCCCTTCATCTCCCAAACCCGGACGTCTGGATGCCAGACCGGCACGTTCTTGCGCTCCTCGAAGGTGACGCCGAACAGGCGCGTGGCGCAGTCGAAGGCGGCGGCGATCATGTGATCGAGCGCGAGATACGGCTTGATCGCGGCGTCGTCGAAATTGGCGCGCTGAAGACGCAGCTTTTCGGCATAGAAGCGCCAGTCCCAGGGGGCGAGCTTGAAATTGCCGCCCTCCTCCGTGATCAGCGCCTGCATATCGTCGCGGTCGGCGAGCGCCCGCGCCCGCGCCGGCTTCCAGACCCGCTCCAGAAGGCCGCGCACCGCTTCGGGCGTCTTGGCCATGGAATCCTCGAGCCGGTAGGCCGCGAAGGTCGGGTAGCCCAGGAGATTGGCGCTCTCCTCACGCAGCTTCAGGACCTCGACGATGGTCGCGTTGTTGTCGTTGGCATTGCCGTTGTCGCCCCGCGCGGTGAAGGCCTTGTAGACCTTCTCGCGCAGGTCACGCCGGGCCGAGCTCTTCAGGAACTGTTCGACCGAGGAGCGCGACAGGGTGACGATGGCCTTGCCGGCCATGCCGCGTTCTTCTGCCGCAGCCTTGGCGCTGGCGACAAAACTCTCCGGCAGGCCCTGGCGGTCGGCTTCGCCGAGCTCCATGAACCATTCCTGCTCGTCGCCGAGCAGATGATGACTGAAGCTGGTCCCGAGCTGGGCGAGTCTCTCGTTGATCTCCGCCATCCGCGTCTTGGCCTCTTCGGAGAGGCCGGCGCCGGAGCGGTGGAAACGGGTGTAGGTGCGCTCGAGCAGGCGGAGCTGTTCCGGTGTCAGACCGAGATTGGCGCGGTTCTCGTGCAGCTGGGCGATGCGACCAAACAGCACGGCGTTCATCATGATCGGATTCCAGTGCCGCGCCATTCGCAAGGAAACCTCCTTGTCGATCTCCAGGATGGCCGGGTTGGAATGCGCCGAGACCAGATCGTAGAAGACCGACGCGACCTTGCTGAGCAGCTTGCCCGAGCGCTCCAGCGCCGTGATGGTGTTGGCGAAGTCGGCCGCGGTCGGGTCGTTGGTAATCGCTGCGATCTCGGCGGAGTGGTCGGCGAAGGCCTGCTCGAAGGCCGGGAGGAAGTGCTCCGGCTTGATCTCGTCGAAGGGCGGGGTCGCAAACGGCGTCACCCACGCCTTCAGCAGCGGGTTGGTCTCGGAGTCCGTAGTTTGGCGGGGTTCTGACATTACAAGTCCCGATTTGTGGCTCGATTGTTGCGGCCAGCTATAGCACGCGATGGGGCTTTTTTGGGCCATTTGCCCTTGCTCCCGGCTGCCTTTTCGGGGAGATTGCGGCCCTCCAAGCCTAGGACCCCTGAGCTCATGAACGCGACCTCCTCGTCTTCCCGTCGGATCGTCTGGCCAAGCGTCATCACCGTCATCAGCGCCGCCATCCTGATCGGCGCCGAGGTGTTCGGCGCGGCGTTTGCCGGCGGCTGGGCGCTCGCGATCCTGTTCGGGCTGGGCGAGCAGGGCACGCACATCCTTCAGGCCGCGCTATTTGCGCTCGGCGTGCTCGTGATGACTGCCTTCATCCGCGCCGCTCAGCGCGTCGAGCCGTTCACGAAGCGCGGCTGAAGCGCGTAGGCGTGCGAGAGACACGCGCGCAGAAAACTTAACGCGCGTTCATCTTCCGCGTCGCTCGCGCAACACTGCGCAAGCAGATGTTAGGCAATTCTGTTCGCAGTCTAAAAAATCTCTTGCGAAGCAGAGTCAAAACACTTATGTGCGGATTGCCCAATTTCGCACGTGCCTGTGGTCGTGTGTCAGTCGGTAGGTATCCGGACAAGAGGCCGGACAGCCGCCAAGGGGTGAAGAAGCCGAGGGGCTCTTCGGAAGTGTGGAAGTCGGAAGGCTGATAGCCGGAAGACGAAAGCAAACCCGGAGGGTCCAGCATCTCTCTCAAAGAGATGCCTTGTCGAAGGTGACTTTGCTCTTTGCAACCGTGACTGGCAGCCGGAGGCGAACCGGCGCACCCCGCTCTCAACGGGGGACGCGACTTAAAGCAACGACGGATCGGGCTTTTTTGGTCTCTACCGGCAGTCCAACGCCGGCGCGGGCTACTGAAAAGGCTTGTCCTTCATTGCCAGGTGTGCGGGCGGGAACATTCCCAACCAATCCACGGCAGCACAGTCTGATGTGAGTCTTTGGCTCGTCGCGCCTCCATCGCGCGATCTGGCCGGAGCGCTCTTATCCGACGTCATTTTTTGAACGGATCCCCGTCGCTGGGCCGTTTGGGAGAGTGCTATGACCGACCGTATCCAGGAATTCCTGCGCAACCGCCGCAGCGAGGGCCTCGACACCGAACCGTGCCTCGTCGTCGACCTCGAAGTCGTGCGCGACAATTACCAGACCTTTGCCAAGGCGCTGCCCGACAGCCGCGTGTTCTATGCCGTCAAGGCGAACCCGGCGCCGGAAGTGCTGGCTTTGCTCGCCTCCATGGGCTCCTGCTTCGACACCGCGACGGTCGCCGAGATCGAGATGGCCCTGGCCGCCGGTGCGACGCCCGACCGCATCTCCTTCGGCAACACGATCAAGAAGGAGCGCGACATCGCGCGCGCCTTCGCGCTCGGCATTCGGCTGTTCGCAGTCGATTGCGCCGCGGAGGTCGAGAAGGTCGCCCGTGCCGCGCCCGGCGCAAAGGTGTTCTGCCGCATCCTCTATGACTGCGCCGGCGCCGAATGGCCGCTGTCGCGCAAGTTCGGCTGCGATCCGGAGATGGCCGTCGACGTGCTCGACGTTGCCAAGCGTCTGGGCCTGGAGCCGTGCGGCATCTCCTTCCATGTCGGCTCGCAGCAGCGCAAGGTGAAGGCGTGGGACCGTGCGCTGGCGATGGCCTCGCAGGTGTTCCGCGACTGCGCCGAGCGCGGCATCAACCTGACCATGGTCAACATGGGCGGCGGTTTCCCGACCAAGTACCTGAAGGACGTGCCGCCGGTGGTGACCTACGGGCGCTCGATCTTCCGCGCGCTGCGCAAGCACTTCGGCAACCAGATTCCGGAGACCATCATCGAGCCGGGCCGCGGCATGGTGGGCAACGCCGGCATCATCGAATCCGAGGTCGTGCTCATCTCGAAGAAGAGCGACGAGGACGAGGTGCGCTGGGTCTATCTGGACATCGGCAAGTTCGGTGGTCTCGCCGAGACCATGGACGAGTCGATCCGCTACGCCATCCGCACCCCGCATGACGGCGCGGACATGACGCCGTGCGTGCTCGCTGGGCCAACCTGCGACAGCGCCGACGTGCTGTACGAGAAGAACCCGTATCCGCTTCCGGTGACGCTCGAGATCGGCGACAAGCTGCTGATCGAAGGCACAGGGGCCTATACGTCGACCTACTCGGCGGTGGCGTTCAACGGCATCCCGCCGCTGAAGACCTATCACATCTGATCGCCTCTCTTTCCGAGGCCTGACGAACCCGGGAGCCGGCTTGCCGGCTCCTCCCTGACATTTCGATCTGACGACGCCTTGGACCGGCGTGCTTTGCGCACGTCGGTTTCAAGCGGGGACTGACGCGCCATGACTGCTCTTCGGAAGACACAGATTGACCCCACCTCGAAAGCCGCTCCGTTCGCGATCCGTGCGGAGCGTGCGGCCGACGTTGCGATGCGTGAAGCGCTGCTCGATGCGTCCTTTGGCGATAACCGCCATGGCCGCACCTGTCAGCGCCTGCGCGACGGACGCGCACCCGCTGCTGGCCTTGCGCTGGCCGCGATGCGCGAGGGGAAGCTCGTGGGAACCGTGCGGCTGTGGCACGTCAGCGCCGGAGGCAGGCCCGCTCTGGTCCTCGGACCGCTGGCGGTGGACCCTGCCTGCCGCGAGCTCGGGATCGGCGCCGCGCTGATGCAACAAGCGCTGGCTGCCGCCCGGGCGCGCGGGCATGCCGCCGTGATCCTGCTCGGCGATGCCCCTTATTACGCCCGCTTCGGCTTCTCCGCGGCCAACACCGGCGAGCTGTCGCTGCCCGGTCCGTTCGAGCGCGACCGCCTGCTGGCGATCGAATTCCATGCCGGTGCGCTGGATGGCGCCGAGGGGATGATCGTCCCGACTGGCGCGGCCCTACCCAAACGGAGGGTAGTTCGCGGCCTCGAGGCGCGCGCGGCGTAAGGGATTGCCATGATGGCGATACCAAAGCCGCGCCGAGCGCAGATGCTCGCGCGTGCCCTTTGCTTTAGGGTTGCGCGGGCCTGAGAAACGCCCTTTAACCCGCCAAACGCCCTCTTCAGTCGAGGCCCACGACCATGTCCCGCCGCCTGATTTCCACCGGCTCCCCGTTCGAGAAGACCGCCGGCTACAGCCGCGCCGTGATCGACGGCGAGTTCGCCTTCGTCGCGGGGACCACCGGTTACGACTACACCACGATGACGATGCCGGCCGATGTCACGAACCAGTCACGCAACTGCTTCAAGACCATCGAAGCTGCCCTGAAGGAGGGCGGCTTCGAGATGGCCGACATCGTCCGCGTGACCTACTACCTCACCGACATCAAGGATGCGGACGCGCATTTCGCGGTCTGCGGCGAAGTCCTCGGCGAGATCCGCCCGGCCGCCACGCTTCTGGTCGTCTCGGCGCTCTACAAGCCCGAGATGAAGGTCGAAATCGAAGCCACTGCCAAGCGCCGCAGCGCCTGAGCCATCCCTCACCATTTGTTCGCCAGCACGTTCCGGAGAAACCATCCCATGAGCCCCGCCTCGCAGATCTACGCGAAGATCACTGGTCCCATCGTCATGGTCGGCTTCGGCTCCATCGGCAAAGGCACGCTGCCGCTGATCGAGCGGCATCTCGATTACGACAAGTCGCGCATCACCGTGATTGATCCGAAGGACGAGGGTCGCAAGGCCCATTGCGAGAAGCACAATGTGCGCTTCATCCAGAAGGGCGTGACCAAGGACAATTATCGGGAGTTGCTGACCCCGCTGCTCACTGAGGGCGGCGGCCAGGGCTTTTGCGTCAATCTCTCGGTCGACACCGGCTCCACCGACATCATGGAGCTCTGCAACGAGCTCGGCGCTCTCTATATCGACACCGTCAACGAGCCCTGGCTCGGCTTCTATTTCGACTCGTCGAAGGGCCCGGAAGCGCGCTCCAACTACGCTCTTCGCGAAGCGACGCTGGCCGCCAAGAAGGCGCGCCCTGCAGGCTCGACGACGGCCGTCTCCTGCTGTGGCGCCAATCCCGGCATGGTCTCGTTTTTCGTGAAGCAGGCGCTGCTCAACGTCGCCGCCGATCTGAAGCTCAATGCCCCCAAGCCGAAGACCAAAGCCGAATGGGCGGACTTGATGCGGCAGGCCGGCATCAAGGGCATCCACATCGCGGAACGCGACACCCAGCGCTCCAAGAAGCCGAAAGAGCCCGATGTCTTCGTCAACACCTGGTCGGTGGAAGGTTTCCTGTCGGAAGGCGTGCAGCCATCAGAACTCGGCTGGGGCACCCACGAAAAATGGATGCCCGAGAATGCGCGCACCCACGAATCCGGGTGCGGCGCCGCCATCTATCTGATGCAGCCCGGCGCCAATACCCGCGTGCGCACCTGGTGCCCGACCCGCGGCGCGCAGTATGGCTTCCTTGTCACCCACAACGAATCGATCTCGATCGCGGACTATTTCACCGTGCGCGACGCATCGGGCACGGCGGTCTATCGGCCGACCTGCCACTATGCCTATCATCCGGCTGACGATGCCGTGCTGTCGCTGCATGAAATGTTCGGCCGCGCCGCGAAGATGCAGGAAAAGCATCACATCCTCGACGAGAACGAGATCGTCGACGGTATCGACGAACTCGGCGTGCTGCTGTTCGGCCACGACAACAATGCCTATTGGTACGGCTCGCAGCTCTCCATCGAAGAGACCCGCAAGCTCGCGCCCTATCAGAACGCCACCGGCCTGCAAGTGACCTCCGCCGTGCTCGGCGGCATGGTGTGGGCGCTGGAAAATCCGAAGGAAGGCATCGTCGAAGCCGACGAGATGGATTTCGACCGTCTGCTGGAAATCCAGTTGCCGTATCTCGGCCCGGTGAAGGGTTTCTACACCGACTGGACGCCGCTCACGGATCGTCCGGGACTGTTTCCGGAAGATATCGACACGAGCGATCCCTGGCAGTTCCGGAATGTCCTGGTGCGGTGAGGCCGGCGCGCCACGGCCACTACTGTCATGCCCCGCGAAGGCGGGGCATCCAGTACGCCGTGGCCTCTCCGTATCCACGCACCGCCTCTGGAATACTGGATCGTCCGCCTTCGCGGACGATGACAGCGAGCGCGCGGCCGTGACCTGACCTACTTCCTCTCGATCGGCGGCGCGATCTTCTCGGCTGGCGCCGGCGGCAATGCTGGTTTAGCCGCGCCGGCAGCGCCTTGCGTCTGCGGGTCGGGCCGCGCGGGCTCCGGGGCCGGCGTGGTCGGCCGGTCGCCGCCGGGCTTGGCTTCCGCGGGCTTGTTCTGATCGTCGGACGGCGTGCCCTGAAGCGGTTGCGTTGCCTGGGCCGTCTGCATCCGGGTCTCGGCGCGGATTTGCGCCAGCGACATGCCTGACACCACGACGCCTGCCGCGAACAGCGAGCAGGCAACCATCAGGTCGAGTTTCAGTCTGCGCTTGTCATATTGGCCGGGCATGTCGATCACCGCCTTTGTCCGTGGGATCAACGAAATCGCCGGTCCGCGGTTCCCTGCCCGCGATGGCGGGAACTCGGCGGCTGCGCGCCCAATTGCCGCGCTCAGTCCGTGGTGCTGACTTCCCAGGTGGCGTGGCGGACGCCGGGCAGGTGCTGGAGATCGGTCGCCACTGCATTCAGCTCGTTTGGATCGACGGCGCTCGCGACCAGCTTTGCCACGATCTCGATCAGATCATCCCCGGTTTCGACCATTTCGATATCGGCCACCAGATATTTTGCGCTCTCGAGCTTCTCGACCAGCCGGTCACGCATGTCGGGCAAGGCGTCCGATGCGACCGCGAGCTTGAAGTAATAGGTCGCCTCGGAGGTCTTCTCGTTGAGAGGGATGCGGTTGATGGCGTTGACCAGTGGCCGCAGCATGGTGTTGCCGGCAATGACGAAGACGGTGAGCGCCGCGGCCTGCGCGACCATGTCGGCGCCGGCGCAGGAGCCGACCGCGGCCGAAGCCCACAGCGTCGCCGCGGTATTGAGCCCGCGCACGTCCATGCCCTGCTTCATGATGACGCCGGCGCCGAGGAAGCCGATGCCCGAGACGACGTAGGAGATCACCCGCACCGCGCCGTCGGCGCCGGTCAGGTGCATGGCGAGATCGACGAAGGCGGCGGCGCCGACCGCGACCAGCACGTTGGTGCGCAGGCCCGCGGTGCGCTGCCGGTATTGCCGCTCGGCGCCGATCAGCGTGCCCAGCACGAAGGCCGTGAACAGGCTGACCAGCGTGTCCGCGAAATCAGCGATCTGGAAGGTCGTCAGAAACCGCATGGCCCCCTATACGGTCGGAACGATGACAGATTAAAGCTCGAGCAGGCCGCCGTCGCCATTTTCGTCGGCGAACGCCAGCAGCGTCCCCTTGGCGTTCCAGGCGAGCGCGGCCACCGGCGGGGTGCCATTGCGGCGGACGAGGATCTCGGCGCCGTCTTCCAGGCGCACCATCAGCACGGTGCCGTCGCTATAGCCGGCGGCGAAGATATCGTTCCTGGGGTGGCAGGCAACGACCGACACGCGCGCCTGGAGCGGCGCGAGCATCGCGGGCTCCTTGCCCATCGGCCCGTCCTTGCTGGCGAACGGCCATATGATGACGGTGTCGGCGCCGGAAGTCGCGAGCCCCTTGCCGCCCGCGCTCCACGACATCGAGCGAACGCGGCCGGGATAGCCGGTCATGCGCATGTGCCTGTTGTCGGCAAGCCGCCAGCCGTGCAGCGCCGATTCGTGCATCGTGGTGACCAGGAATTTGTTGTCCGGGCTGAAGGTGACGCCGAGATGCGAGCCGGCCCAGGGCAGGAATTCGGCCGATCCCGCCATGTTGGGAAACCACAGCGTCGCGCCGTTGTAATGGGCAATCGCGAGACGCTGGCCCTTCGGCGCAAACGCAAGGCCGCCGACGGTCGAGGGCACCTCGAGCGACTTCTCCTCGCTCTTGCCGCTCTTGAAGAAGGCGGTCTTGCCGGCCGACCATGCATAGGCACCGTCCGGATGCAGCGCCACCGCATCGATCCAGCGACGCTTCGGGTCAGTCGCAAGCAGCGTCACTTCGCCCTTGGCGTCGAGCGACACGACTTTTCCATCGTCGCCGCCCATCACGAGGCGCTTGCCATCGGAGGCGGCCGAGAGAATGCCGCCGCTGTGCACGGCGACCTTGCTGATCTCGCCCTGACCATCCACGAACGCAACGTTCTCCTCGCCGCCGACGAAGGCGGCGCGGGGCCCAAGGAAATGCACGGAGGTCACGACCATGCCGAGCGCAAGCGGTTTGACGCGCTCGGTGACGGAGACGATCGAGGCGGAATCGGCGGGCGGCGTAAACTCTTTCATCACGAGACGATGCAGCTCTCAAAACCTTGGCGAATGAGGTCTTGCGGCAATTCGCGGCCGATGAAGACGAGGCGGCTCTCGCGCGGCTCGCCCTCCTTCCACTTCCGCTGGTGATTGCCCTCGAGCATCATGTGCACGCCCTGAAAGACGTAGCGGTCGTCGTCGTCGTGGAAGGCGAGGATGCCTTTGGAGCGCAGGATCTTGCCGCCCTCGACCTGCACCAGGTTCTGGAGCCAGGGCATGAACACGTTCGGATCGAGCGGCTTGTCGGTCTTGAGCGAGAGCGATTGCATGTCCTCGTCATGATAGTGCTTCAGGCCATGGCCGTGATCATGATCGTGATGATGGTCGTGACCGTGGTGATGATGATCATGGTCGTGATCATGATCATCGGCATTCAGGAAGTCCGGCTCGATGTCGAGGATGCGGTCGAGATCGAAGGCGCCGCGGTCGAGCACGTCCGCCAAAGCCACCGAGCAGCGCTCGGTGCGGTGCAGCTTCGCATAGGGATTGATGGCGCGGATGCGGGCCTCGACCTCGGCAAGCTCGCCCTTGGTGACGAGATCGGTCTTGTTCAGCACGATGACGTCGGCAAAGGCGATCTGGTTCTTGGCCTCGGGCGCATCCTTGAGACGATCGGACAGCCATTTTGCGTCCGCAACCGTCACGACCGCGTCAAGGCGCGCGTTCTTCTGCACGTCCTCGTCGACGAAGAAGGTCTGGGCCACCGGTGCCGGATCGGCAAGACCGGTGGTCTCGACGATGATGGCGTCGAACTTGCCCTTGCGCTTCATCAGGCCTTCCATGATGCGCACGAGATCGCCGCGCACGGTGCAGCAGATGCAGCCGTTGTTCATCTCGAACACTTCCTCATCGGCGCCGATGATGAGGTCGTTGTCGATGCCGATCTCGCCGAATTCGTTGACGATGACGGCGTATTTCTTGCCGTGGTTTTCCGACAGGATGCGGTTCAACAGCGTGGTCTTGCCGGCACCGAGATAGCCGGTCAGGACGGTCACGGGAATTTTTGGGGCGGTCGCTTCAGACATAACAACTCCGGACTTCGGGCTTTTCGCGCGACGCGAGGCGGGGTGGCCCCTGCCCTAGTGGTCAAGCGCGCTGGTCAGGGCCTTTATATTGTGCCTGACCATATCAATGTAAGTGGGTGCAGGCCCCTTTTCGCCGGTCAAACCGTCCGAAATCAGGGTCCCGCCGACTTTTGAGCCGGTCTCCGCCGCGATCCGCCGGATCAGCCGGTCGTCGCTGATATTTTCCAGGAACACGGCTGGGATTTTTTGGGCCTTGATCTGGCCGATGATGGCAGCGATGTCCCGCGCGCTGGGCTCGGTTTCCGTGGAGACGCCCAAGGGCGCGATGAAGTGGACGCCGTATTCGGCGGCGAAATAGCCAAAGGCGTCATGGGTCGAGATCACCTTGCGCCGCTCCGGCGGGATCTTGGCCACGGCTTCGCGGACCTCGCGGTCGAGCGTTTCGAGCTTTTCCAGATAGGCCTTGGCCTGGGCGCGGAAGAACTCCGCATCATCTGGGTCGACTGCGGCCAGCGCATTGGCGATGTCGGTGACGTAGACCTTCGCGTTGGGGACGGACTGCCAGCCATGCGGGTCAGCGGCCGAGCCGAGCTTGAGCGGTGCGATGCCGGCGCTCGCGGTGATCACCTGCGCCTTGCTGCCCGAGGACTGCACGAGGCGCGGCAGCCAACCCTCGAGACCAAGCCCGTTGACGATGACGAGCTTTGCGTCCGCGATCCGCTTCGCATCGCTTGGCGCGGGCGTGTAGACGTGGACGTCGCTGTCGGCCCCGACCAGCGTTGTCAGATTGACCCGGTCGCCGCCGACATTGCGGACGAAATCGGCCAGAATCGAGAAGCTCGCGACGACCTTCAGCTGCTCCGCGGCGTGCAGCGGCGAGGCAATCAGCAAAAGCACACAAAGCAGGATGCGCCGCATCGCTGTCACGCTTCCAGATGCCGGCCGGGAAACAGCTGCCTGACGACGCCGCCGACCCGGCCGAACATGACCGAGACGGTGTAGAGCGCGCTCGCCACCAGAATGATCGCAGGGCCCGAGGGCACACGGGTCTGGAACGACAGCACGAGACCTGCATAGCCGGAGACGGCGGCAGCGACGACCGCGATGCAGATCATGACGGTGAGATCGCGCGACCAGAACCGCGCGATGCCGGCCGGCAGGATCATCAGGCCGACCGCGAGCAGCGTGCCGAGCGCCTGAAAGCCGTTGACGAGGTTGATCACGACCAGCGCGAGGAAAGCGAGATGCGCAGGCCCGCCAGCCCGGCTCACGGTGCGCAAGAACAAGGGGTCGACACTTTCGATCACCAGCGGCCGGTAGATCACCGCGAGCACCAGCAGCGTCACCGTGGCGTTGAAGGCGACGACCAGCAGCGTCTGGTCGTCCATGGCGAGAATATTGCCGAACAGCACGTGCAGCAGGTCGATGTTGGTGCCCTTGATCGAGACGATAGTCACGCCCAGCGCCAGCGATGCCAGATAGAAGGTCGCCAGCGAGGCGTCCTCCTTCAACCCGGTCGAGCGCGCGACGAGGCCGGCGAGGATCGCGACGGCAAAACCTGCGATCAGGCCACCGGCCGTCATCGCGAACAGGTTGAGACCCGAGAGCAGGAAACCGACCGCCGCGCCGGGAAGGATTGCATGCGCCATGGCGTCGCCGACCAGGCTCATCCGCCGCAACATCAGGAACACCCCGATCGGCGCACCCGCGAGCGACAGCGCGATGACGGCCGCGAGCGCACGTCGCATGAACTCGAATTCGGTGAACGGGCCGATCAGCGCGTCATAGAGCATCGGATATCAAGCCGCCCGTGAGCGGGCATCATCGGCCGAGCATGCCGCCGCGCTGTCGTCGAAGGCTTCGCACATCCGCATCGCGACCATCAGGTTTTCCGGCGTCAGCACCTCCGCCGTCGGTCCCCACGCCACAGGGCCGCGCGCCAGCACCAGCGTCTCGCTGAAATGGGTGCGCACCATCTCCATGTCGTGCAGTGCGGCGAGCACGGTGCGGCCCTCGCCATGCCAGTGCTTCACCAGTGACAGCAGATCGGCCGTGGTCTTGCTGTCGATGGCGTTGAAGGGCTCGTCCAGCACGATCAGCCGCGCGTCCTGGAGCAGTACGCGGGCGAACAGCACGCGCTGCATCTGGCCGCCCGAGAGTGTGCCGATCGGGCGGTTTTCGAAGCCGTTGAGGCCGACGGAAGCGATCGCGCGGAGGATCTTTTCGCGCGCCGCCTTGCCGATGCCGCCGAACAGGCCGGTCCCGCGCCACAGTCCGGTGGCAACGAAGTCCAGCACCGAGATCGGGAAGCTGCGGTCGATCTCCGCACTCTGCGGCAGATAGGCGATATCGCGGCTGTCGAGCCCGCCGAGATGGATGCTGCCGTCGAGCGGCCTGAGGATGCCGACGATGCCCCGCAGCAGCGTCGACTTGCCGGCGCCGTTCGGGCCGATCACGGCCAGCAACGCACCCGGCGCGACCTCACCATTGAGATGGTGCACTGCCGGATGACGGTCATAGCCGAGCGTGACGTTGTGAAAATGCAGCGCCGCCATGGTCACCTCATCGCCAGAAAGACCACGCCCCAAAGCACGGCGCAGACCGCGAGCGCGGCCGCGAGGCGGGCGGCCATCGTCATGCGCAGGATCGACCAGTGCGCCGCCTGAGCCGGATGCGGAGAGGCCGCATCGTGGACGTGTGCGTGGGTGTGATCGTGTCCGTGCGAATGCCCGTGATCATGGGAATGGCCATGAGCATGGTCGTGTTGATGGGCTGGGGACGCGGCGGGAACCATGCCGAAACGTTATATTATAACATTACCCCTGTCCACGCCGGGCTCAGGGCTTGCCGATCACCATGGCGATGGCGGCGGCGACGAACGGGAACGGCACCGAAACCGCACAGCGGAACCAGACGAAACGGGCCGGCATGAACGGAATCTCCCACAAAATCACCCGCTGGAAGGCAAACAGCGCCCAGGCGACGACATAGGCCACCACCTGCGGCACCCCACCGCCCGATTTCAGCGCCACCGTACCGATGGAGAACCCGATCACCGGGCCGCCGGGGGTCGCGGCCCCGGCGACCACGGCAGTCGCGACCCCAAGCCAGCCGCTATCCGGGCCGAGCCAGCCGCTGATCACCTCCTGCGGGATGATGGCGGCGATGTAGCCGGAGCCGATCACCCCCAGCGCGATCCGCGGCACGATGTTGATGAAGTCCATCGAGCCTTCGCGCAGCGAGGCCTTGAACACCGGTGGGCCGCGGCGAAAGGCGATCAGGCCAACGCCGAACACCGAGCCCCACAACAGGATGTCGATCAGAAGCGCGGCGCTCAATTCTCGTCGTCCTTGATGGCCGGCTTCGGATAAAGCCGGACGTAGACGAAGCGGCCGAGCGCGCCTGCGAGCACCGGCAATGGCAGCGAGATGACGATGCGCCACAGCGTGAAGTCGGTGCCCATGATCGGGATCTCCCAGGCCACGGCCCGGCCATAGCCGATCAAGGTCCAGCTCACGACCATGGCGATGGTGGCACCGAAATCGGCGCCGACCGCGAGCAGCGCACTCGCCACGGGATAGGCGGTGAAGGGACCGCCGGGCAGGATCGCGCCGAAGGCGGTGCCGATCAGAAGGCCTTTCAGGCCCGATTTCGGCCCGAGCGCGCGCGAGACTTTTTCGTGCGGCAGGATCTCGGAGATGAACGCGCCGAGCAGGCAGCCGGCCAGCACGCGCGGCAGGATGCCGCCGAACAGCGAGAGATCGTGGGTCAGGATGTCGAGAACACCGTCGGTGCCGTCACGCCGCCAGACCAGACCTGCGCTCACCGCCACCAGCGCTGCGATGATGATGGTCGACCAGCCGATCGGCTTGCGCACGCGACCCGGCCGCGGCTCGGAGTCCGCGTCCTCGGCGGGCGCCGGTTCTTTCGGGGAAGGTTCTGACAACGGGCGCGTTCGGCTCGAGGGTGATGCCCGTCCTGATTAAGGGCGCCGCAGATGCGATGCAAACAGTACGATGACGGGAGCGATGCGCACCTCGCGCATGGCCATGCGAGACGAAGTGCGAATTCCGCACAGCAAAAAGGCGGCCGCGCATGCGACCGCCTTTCGCTATTCCGATGAGGCTTAACTCAGGCCTTGTCGAACAGGGACTCGACGTATTCCCAGTTCACGAGGTTCTCGACAAACGCCTTCAGATAGTCGGGACGGCGGTTGCGATAGTCGATGTAGTAGGAGTGCTCCCAGACGTCGCAGCCGAGGATCGGGGTGGCGCCGTGCACCAGCGGATTCTCGCCGTTCGGGGTCTTGGCAATCTCGAGCTTGCCGTTCTTGACCTGGAGCCAGCACCAGCCGGAGCCGAACTGGCCGACGCCGGCCGCCTGGAAGTCCGTCTTGAACTTCTCGAAGCCGCCGAGGTCCTCGTTCATCTTCTTCTCGATCTTGCCCGGCAGCTTGGTGCCGCCGCCATTGGGCTTCATCCAGCTCCAGAAATGGATGTGGTTGTAGTGCTGGCCGGCATTGTTGAACACCGCGGGGTTCTTGCCGAACGAGCCCTTGACGATCTCCTCAAGGGACTTGCCTTCCCATTCGGTGCCCTTGAGCGCGTTGTTGCCGTTGGTGACATAGGCCTGATGATGCTTGTCGTGGTGGAATTCGAGCGTTTCCTTCGACATGAATTGTCCGAGGGCGTCATAGGCGTAGGGGAGTGGGGGCAGCGTAAAGGTCATGGGTGTTGTCCGCGACTGATGGGGGAACGAGACTTAACGGTCACCCCTTATAGAAGGTTCCGTGGCCGTTAAATACCGCGAATTTTTCCAAAAGGCCTGGTGCAGCGGCTTGGCCGGATTGCATAAAATCGTCGCAAGGATGTCGGCGTTTCAACCAGGCCGCAAAATATCATTGCCTTTGAGGTGCTTATGGCAGAACGAAACGTACCGACGGCGCAGAGATGCGGAAGAGAGAGCGATGAGCATCGAGATCGACATTTTGAACGGCGACGCCTCCTGGCGGATGGCGGAGCCACTGCATCAGGCGGTCTTCGGACCTGATATCGTCGGGAAGCAGCCCTGGGCTCACGTCAAATGGGCCAATGCCGACCTGCGCGTGCTGATCGAGACGCCCGAGGATGGTCTCGTCTGCCACGTCGGCATCTACTTCCGCACCGTCACCTGGAATGGGCAGAAGGTTCACATCGGCGGCATCGGCGGCGTCTGCACGCGGGAGGACCGGCGCGGCCGCGGCTATGCGACCATGGCGATCGACGCTGCGCTGCATACCATGCGTGCCAACGAGGCGGTCCGCTTCGCGCTGCTGCTCTGCGAGCCGCACAATTTTGCGTTTTACGAGGCCCGCAGCTGGCTCCCCTTCAAGGGCGAGGTCTATTGCGAGCAGCCGGAGGGGCGGATCCGCTTCACCCACATGGCGCCCTACGTCTGCAACATCGTCAGCGCGCCGACGCTGGGCACCATCGACCTCTGCGGCCTGCCCTGGTGAGCCCTGCGTGAGGCGCGGCTGGTGCCGGGGCTGCACGCCATATAATATGTCGATCATCATCCAATATTCCGCGCGGTGACACATGACGATCGACGCCTCCCTGGACGCCGTGCCGCCGCCTGCCCCGGTTGCCTCCCCGATCGCCAGCTTGCTGACGGCACCGATCTTGTCCACACTGCTGCGGCTCGCGATCCCCAACATGATCGCGATGGTCGGCAGCACGCTGGTTGCGATCGCCGAGACCTCCTATATCGGCCGGCTCGGCACCATCCCGCTCGCAGCGATCGCGCTGGTGTTTCCGTTCGCCATGCTGACGCAGATGATGAGCGCGGGCGCGATGGGCGGCGGCGTCTCGTCTGCGATCAGCCGCGCGCTCGGCGCAGGCGACCGGACCCGAGCGGCGACGCTGGCGCTGCATGCCGCCATCATCGGCCTCTGCGGCGGGCTCTTCTTCACGGTGACGATGCTCGTCTTCGGCCGCTCGTTCTTCACGCTGCTGGGCGGGCGCGAGCGCGTGCTCGAGGAAGCCAGCGGCTATTCGCAAATGCTGTTCTCCGGCGCGGTCGCGATCTGGCTCGTCAACACGCTGGCCTCGGTGATCCGCGGCACCGGCGACATGCGTCTGCCCTCGATGGCGCTGATCGGCACGAGCGTGCTCCAGATCGCGCTCGGCGGCACGCTGGGGCTCGGCCTGTTCGGTGTGCCGCAATTCGGCATGCCCGGTGTCGCCGCCGGTCAGTTGATCGCGTTCACCTGTGCCGCGATCTTTTTCCTCTGGTATCTCTGGTCCGGCCGCAGCCGGCTGCCGCTGGATTTCCGCGCGTTCCATTTCGATCGCGCGTTGTTCTTCGACATCCTCAAGGTCGGCGCGGTCGCCTGCCTGTCGCCGCTCCAGACCGTGCTCACTATTTTGATCTTCACCAAGATCCTGGCGACCTTCGGCACCGAGATGCTGGCCGGCTATGGCATCGGCTCGCGGCTGGAATTCCTGCTGATCCCGATCACCTTCGCCTTCGGCATCGCCTCGGTGCCGATGGTCGGCATGGCGATGGGCGCCGGACAGGTGAAGCGCGCGCGGCGCGTGGCCTGGACCGCGGCCACGGCCTCGGGAATCACGGTCGGCCTGATCGGCGTCGTCATCGCGCTCGATCCGTCACTGTGGGTTTCACTCTTCACCAGGGATCCCGGCGTCGCCGCCGCCGCGCACAGCTATTTCCACTGGGCCGGCCCGACCTTCGTGTTCTTCGGCATGGGCGTATCGCTGTATTTCTCCTCGCAAGGCGCGGCGCGCGTCGGTGGTCCCGTGCTCGCCTCCACCGCGCGGCTTCTGATCGTCGCGATCGGAGGCGGCGGCCTCATGATGGCGCAGGCTCCGGCCTGGACCCTGTTCGCGCTGGTTGGCGGCGCCATGGCGGTGTTCGGGCTATCGACCGCGGCCTCGGTCGCCTTGGTGCGCTGGGGCAAATGAGCGCAGGTCATTGCACGCAGGCAAATAAACGCGGGAATGTGATTCCATCCAGCGTTGCACTATCCTGCTAGGCTGCTATGGAGGCGCTCCAGTTCGGGGCTCTCTCCATGACTTCCAGATTCGCTGCTCTCATCGTCCTTCTGGCTGCGCTCCTTGGCGCGACTGCCGCCCATGCGCAGAGCGCCGACGGGACCTGGCTGACCCAAGCCGGCGATGCCCGCGTCAAGATCAGCAAATGCGGCGGCGGCATCTGCGGCAACGTCGTCTGGCTGCGTGAACCCCACGACACCGCGACGGGCCAGCCCGCCACCGACAGCAAAAATCCCAATCCCGCCCTCGCCAGGCGCCCGATGATCGGCTTGCCGTTGTTCAGCGGCATGCAGCCTTCCGGGCCGAACAAATGGTCGGGCCAGATCTACAATGCCGACGACGGCAGCACCTACGCGAGCAGCGTTACGGTGACATCAGCGGATTCGCTGCGGGTCGAAGGCTGCGTCGGCGCGCTCTGCGGCGGCGAAACGTGGACCCGGGCGGGGCGCTAGCGCCTCACGCCATCATCGTCTTCAGCGCCGTCGCCGCCGAGGCGTAGCCGCCCCGCGCACCGTCGATGAAATGGACGTGGTCGCTGCGCAACGCCGACGGGGTGAAGCAGGTCATCATCGCGGCGTCCTGCTGGTGGAGCCCGTAACGCACGATGCCGTCGCGCGCGGCAGTCGCGAGGCGATCACTGAGGGCGCGTTCGAGCTCCGGCGTACAGTCGAGGATCATGCGCAGGCCGTCGTCATATTTGCGGAAGTCGGAGTTCTCCACGACCTGCCGCTTATAAAGCTTCGGCACGAAGCCGCCGACCTTGAGATCGAAGCGCATGATCAGATAGACGAAAAGCGTATAGGCCAGCACGCCGGCGCGGCGTGCGAGCAACGGACCTCCGCGCTTGGTGCGCGCCTCATAGTCCAGCCCCTGCGGCGGCCATGTCAGCGGCGGCCCTTGTGGCGGCACGGGCCGACCGGCATCCGGACTGCGCTCGACGAGATGGATGATGTCCTCGATCACCTTGCGGAATGCCGAGGGATCGGCACCCTGGGTCGGCATCACCAGCACGGACAGGATCAGGCCGCGCGCCGCCGGAATGACCTCGAAGCGGCAGGACAGGCCGGAGAGATCGGGCTGCGTGCCCGCGGGTGCTTCGGTGATCGCAAACTCGCCGCGCTTCATCGCGGCGTCGGCCCAGGCGAGCCCGCCGCCAGAAAACATCGCATAAGACAAATTGGCCGACGGACCGAAGCGCGCGACGCGCACGTCGAGGCCCTGCGCGCGGATGGCGCTCACCGGCACCAGCGCGACGCGCATCCCCAAATCGAGATCTTCCCGCACCCAGGTCGCGGTCGCAGCCAAAGCCTCGCGGGCCGGCTCGAGATCGCGGGGCGCGACCGCAAAACTCGCGCCGTCACCGCCGAACACGAACGGAAATTCGCGTCCCTCCAATGCGTTCGTCACGGCCGCGATCACGGCGGCACCGGCCATGTTCACCGCCTTGTAGCGCTGCGCCGCGATGGCCTTGGTGGAATCCACGATGTCGGCAACGCCGACGCTCCAGTCGTCGGGCAGCGGCGAGTACAAAGCGGGGTCCATCAGGCTGGTGAAGCCGCGAAAGACCGGAATGCCGCTATAGAACGCTGATGTCATCGGATGATGCCGAATGGTTGGGACGCACGTCCAAAAGACATACGTAGCAGAATCGATCCGGGTTCGCCGGAGCGCGCTCTTGCAACCATTGGCCGAAATGGACCCGGACAACAAGACGAGGGCGCGCTGCAATGCCACAGAAGCTCATTGATCGGCATCAAACAGCGGGCCGCAAATGGGGTCTAGTCTCGATGATCTGACATGGTTGCGCGGGAACATCGACGTGTCCGACTTCGACGGGAAGGACTCCATCGCTCCGGTACGCCAGCGCACCGGGCGTGATCCGATCAGTGCGGTGAAGATGCCCGAAAGCCTGACCGCGGCCGTCGATAGCTGGGCCGAAACCCATCACCTCTCGCGCTCGGATGCTATCCGCACGCTGGTCGAGCTGGGGCCTGAAGGTCGCGCCCCCGGCGCTCCCGCCAGGGCACCCGCTCGCCTCGGATGCCACCAGGATCGAAGAGCTCGCAGTGCATGAACTCGAGGGACTGCTCGATCCCGCCCTGTCTGAAGACGAACGCGAGCGCCGGATCCGCCGCCTGACCGACGGCCCGCCGGAGTTCTCGCACGAACGGATTGACCTGCCGAAGCACCGGACCTGAACGTCTAGTGCAGCTTCTCGCCCTCGCGCTTGCGCAGCGCAGATGAGGGTACGTCGTGGCAGCCGACCAGACGCACGAGTTTCTGCGGATACATTTCGTAACCGTGATCACCGGAATTTTGATGAGACATCGGTTGGCAGTGAACGGCCTGGCTGTGAACGTCGCTTTGCTGTGCGCAAGATGGCTTTGCCGACGCCTTGATCTGGCTCGAAGCGGTCATGGACTGCTCCCTATCGATTAGGGCAGATCGATTAACGTAACCCAATCGATTGCGGGGCATCTTACGGCCAAATCCGGATGATGTCATTGCGCCGGATCAATGCAATTGTGGCGATGGAGTTCCGCCTAAGCCGTGTTGCCCGCGTCGACCGTGAACACGGTACCCGTCACATTGCGACCGCCCTCGCCCAGCAGATATTCCACCATGCGAGCGACGTCGTCGGTCTCCGGCAGGCGGCGCAGCGCGCTGCGGCCGGCGATGCGCTTGCGGCTGTCGTCGGAGAGATTGTGCGTCAGCTCGGTGTCGATGAAACCGGGCGCGATCGCGTTCACGGTGATGCCGAGCTTGCCGACCTCGCGCGCGAGCGAACGGGTGAAGCCGGTGGCGGCGGCCTTGGTCGCACCGTAAACGGAGAGGCCGTTATAGCCGGTGGTCGCGATGATCGAGGAGATGTTGATGATGCGGCCGGCGCCGTCGGCCATCATCTGGCGCGCGACATACTTGGTGAGAATGATCGGCGACAGCACGTTGAGCTGCACCAGCGCCTCGATCTCGGAATTGTGCATGGTCGCGAGCAGGCCTTCGGTGCCGAGGCCGGCGTTGTTGACGAGGCCGTAGATCGGGCCGAATTCGTCGCGCACGAGTTTTGCGAAAGCGGGAATCGCGTCGATCACGGCGAGGTCACAGGCGCGGAAATGCAGGCGCCCTTCCGACCCGGCGATCGCCGCCGTGAGCTCGTCGCTCTCGCGCCGCGCCGCCGCGATCACGTTGTAGCCGGCATCGACAAGCCGCCTGCCGATCGCAAGGCCGATGCCGCGGCTGCCGCCGGTGACGAGGACATTATGCATCGGTGCGCGCCAGTTTGCCGGCCGGGGTGACGTCGAGCGCCTCGACGAAGCGGATCACCGCCGGCACCTTGTGGGACGCGAGCTGCGCGCGGCACCGATCCAGGATCTGGTCGCGGATCTCTTTCGCGCGCGCCGGATCGGCGCCGTCGGCGAGGATCACGTCGCCGACGACGATGCCGCCGGTGATCGGGCTCTTGCGTGACTTCGCCCGCGACATCCGCACGTCGGGATGACGGTTGATCACCGCCTCGATCTCTTCGGGGTGAACCTTCAGCCCGCCGATATTGATGATGCCGCCGCGGCGGCCGACGAAATAGTAGCGGTCGCCGCGCAATTCGACGATATCGCCGCTGTCGACATACCCGTCTGCATCGGTGAGCGCAGCCGCGTCGCGGCCGATATAGGCGTGCGCCGTGCGCGTCGAACGGATATGTAGCGAGCCGTCGACGACCTTCATCTCGACGCCGTTGCGGTTGCCGAGATAGTCCGCCGGAAAGCCTTCCAGCCCGTCATTGACGGCAAAGCCGACGCCGGCCTCGGTCGATGCATAGGCATGGCCGACGGAGGAATTCGGGAACGCCGCTTTCAGGCCGTCCAGCACCGCCTGGTCGGCGATCTCGCCGGAGAGGCGGACATAGCGCGGCGCGAACTGCGCGGCCGAGCCGCTCATCAACAGCTTGCGCCAGTGCGAGGGCGTGCCGGAGATGTGGGAGACGCCGCGCGCGTTCAGCCGCGTGACGTGATCGCCGAGCGCCTCATGCGGATCGGACAGCACCATCGAACCGCCGGAGAGGATGGCGCGGAGGAATATCTGCAGGCCACCATAGCGGCGGATGTCGTAGAACGTCGCCCATACCGGCGCGGGTCCACGCGCTGGGCCTTCGGCGACGATGGCGCCGGTGAGCGCTTCCAGCGTATGGCCGACGATTTTTGGCACGCCCGACGTGCCCGAAGTGAGCATCAGCCATTCCGTGGCGCGTTCGGTCCTGGCCGGTGTGGTAGCCTGAGGCGGCAGTTGTGCGGTGACGACGAGCGGCACGCCGTTCTCGGCCCAGCGATCGGGCTCGTCGGTGACGACGGCATCGATCCCGGCATCCGCCATCAGCGCATCGAGATGCGCGGGATTGAGATCGGGCGGGCACAGCAGCATGCGGCGGGCAATACCGTCGAGCTCGATCATGGCAAGGCCCGATCGGAATTGGTCGGACAATTTCAGCAGCACCGCGCGCCCGGACAGCTCGCCCAGACGGCCACCCAGGACCGTCTGCGACAGGATATCGGTCAGCGACACGACATGGTGCGCATCCGACAGCGTGCGGCCGGTCAGCTCCGCGCCGAGATGGTCGCGAAGCGCAAAGATCTCACGCGGGGACATTTTCGTAGGCCCGCACGAAATCGCCTACGGTGGCGGGGAACGCTGCGTCCTCGGAGATGGTGAAGGGGTCGACGCCGGTCTCGTCCTCGAGGCGCGCCACCAGGATGGCGAAGGCGAGCGAGTCGAAGCCCGTCTCGTGCAGGGACAGATCGTCCGAGAGTGCGGGAAGCGCGACGTGCTGCTCCTTGGCGATCTGCTGGATCGCTTCAATGACCTTAGACCGTACCGACATGGCTGGCTCGCTTCTGTTGTCGTTCGTGTTACGGCGGTTCTTGATGACCGCCTCCCTTGCCCGTTTGTTTACCCGACAGAAGTAAATGGCTTCTTGGACAATTCGGATAAAATTGGACCTATCTGGCGGATTTTCGTGCGGCTAGAGCCGGATCGTGCCCTTGTTGATTTGCGCATATGTCTCCGCGTCCAGCGCGACATAGCTGCCGGCCTTCGGGTCCAGCATGAACAGCGGGTCGGAGACCGCGCCCGGATCAAATCCCTCGCGCGCGAGTTCGCCTTTTTTCTGCTTGAACGTCTCGGTCGCATCGAGCTCGCGCGAGATGCGTATGAAGACGGGGTGAGCATAGGCCGGCAGGCGCTGTGCGAGATGGGCGGGCAGCGCCTCGAGGACGAAGCCCTCGTTTACCACGATCGCGCTCATGCCGGCGCGGCCGTCGGTGCCGGAGATGCTCACGCCGTAGGTGGTGGCGTCGATCACGCCGCTGAAATCGCGGACGGCGTCGTTGACCTCGGAGGTCGCGACGTTCTCGCCCTTCCAGCGAAAGGTGTCGCCGATGCGGTCGACGAAGTGGAAGAAGCCCTTCTCGTCGAGCCGCATCAGATCGCCGGTGCGGAACCAGGAATCGCCCTTGGCAAAAACATCGCGCAGGATCTTCTTCTCGGTCTCGCTCGCCTCGGTGTAGCCCTCGAAGCGGCCGCCGCCCTCATCCGCCGTGCCGATGCGGCCTATGGCTTCGCCGGGCTCGCCGCGCGCGCAGGGGATACAAAACCCCTCTGCATTGCGCAGCGGCGCACCATTATCGGGGTCGAGCTTGACGAGACCGGCAGGGAAACGATGCGCGAGCAGCGGCGGAACGCGGCCGATCGCGCCGGGCTGGCCCTCGACGTTGAACAGCGAGAAATTGCCTTCCGTCGCCGCGTAGAATTCGAGGATGCGCGGAATGGCGAAACGCGTCTGAAAATCATCCCAGATGTCACCACGCAGGCCGTTGCCGCAGACGAGCCGCAGGCGATGCCGGTTCTCGTATTCCGACGGCGGCGCCTTGAGCAGATAGCGGCAGAGCTCGCCGATATACTGAAACAACGTGCAGTCGTGGCGCACGATGTCGGGCCAGAAATTCGAGGCTGAGAATTTTTCCGCGATCACGACCGAGCCCCCGGCGGCGAGCATGCTGCATGGCGCGACGATGCCGCCGACCGAGTGGAATAGCGGCAAGCAATCGTAGAGACGATCCTGCGGCGTCGCGCCGGTGAGGCCCGCGAACCAAAAGCCCCAGTTGAGGATGCGGCGGTGGCTGATGCTGGCGGCTTTCGGCAGGCCGGTCGTCCCGGACGTGTAGATCAGCAGGGCCCGGTCGTCGATGGTGACGTCGCCACGCTCGTCCGGCGAAAGCGGCCCGTCATCGAGGGCGGCAAGCGCGACATCGATCGCACGCTCGCAGCGAGCATCGCCATGGGTCCAGACCTTTGCTTCCGTCTTCAGGTGCGGCGACGCGTCGTCCAGCGCATCCTTCAGTTCGTGCGCGACGATGATGTGAGCGGGCCTTGCGACACCGATGCAATGCGCGAGCGACCGGCCGACGAGCTTGGTATTGATCAGCGCGACCACGCCGCCGACCCGACTGATGCCGAGCCAGGCCGCCACATAGTCGATGCCGTTCGGCATGATCAGCGCGACAGTATCGCCCTTGGCCACACCGGCCGAGCGCGCCCACCGCGCATAACGATTGATGCGTCTTGAAAGCCCCTCATAGTCGAGGCTCGCGTCATCGGAGGCCAGCGCGATGCGATCCGGCTGACGCTGCGCCCAATCGTCGACGACATCGGCGAACAGCCGGCCCGGCAACGTCTCGATCCGTGCGGTGAGCTCGATCGCCTTCAGCCAGATTTTCGAAGCCGAAGGTGCGCGCGCGGCTTTCGGTTGCTCGATGACGCCGGTTGTCATGCCGTTCATTCTTTCGGAACGTGTCTGCTGGTTCCCGGCAGCTTAGCTCGCACGCCCTGCCCAGGTGTTAAGAGACAAGGTAAAACCGGGTTAGTGCGCGATTAACTCTAGTCATCCTTTACCAAACCGGTGGGATGGGCGTGCGCAGTCTCGCAATCCTTGCGATAGCAAAGCCAGTTGTCGGGGCGCGCTACGCGTGTCCCCTTGCCCCGCTTGCAGCGCGAGGTGAACTGGAGAGCATGATGATCACCAAGCGACATTTCATTCAGGCTGCGGCCGCTGCGGCAACCGTGCTCGCCACGCCACGCGCCTTTGCGATCGGGAATCCCTCCTATCCCTCGCATAGCGTGAAATGGGTGGTGCCCTATGCGCCGGGCGGGGCCACCGACGTGCTGTCGCGACTGCTCTGCCAGCGCCTCTCCGACCGGCTCGGCCAGACCTTCGTCGTCGAGAACAAGCCTGGCGCCGGCAGCAATATCGGGACACAGGCAGTGATCGCGTCCGCCCCGGATGGTCACACCCTGCTGTTGACCTCGACCGCGAACGCCATCAACGCCTCGTTCGATCCGGCGCTGCCGTATGATTTCGCCAGGGGGATCGCGCCGGTCGCCGGCGTCGCGCGAATTCCGCTGGTGCTGGTCGTCAACAACGACCTGCCGGTGGCCAGCGTCGCCGACTTCATTGCCTACGCCAAGGCCAATCCCGGCAAGATGTCGATCGCCTCTTCCGGCATCGGCACCTCGCTGCATCTCTCCGGCGAGCTGTTCAAGTCGCTGGCCGGCGTGCAGTTCACCCACGTGCCCTATCGCGGCTCGGCACCCGGATTGACCGACGTGATGAGCGGGCAGATCCAGGGCATGTTCGACAACGTCACTTCATCCTTCGAGCTCGTGCGCGCCGGCAAATTGCGCGCGCTCGGCGTCACCACGCGCGAGCGTTCGGAGATTTTGCCGGACGTACCGTCGATCGCGGACATGCTCAGCGGCTACGAGACGAGTTCATTCTACGGTGTCGGCGCTCCGCACGAGACGCCGCGCGAGATCGTCGACCTGCTCAATCGCGAAATCGACGCCGCGCTGTCCGATGCGGAGATCAAGTCCCGCATCGCCGGGCTCGGCGCAATCCCGCTGCATGGCAATGCCGGCGAATTCGGCGGCATGCTGACGGCGGAGACCGACCGCTGGCGCAAGGTGGTGGAGCTGTCGGGCATTCGGAAGGAATAGCGACCGCGCCTGCACGCGAAGCGGGAGCGTAGGATTCGCCAAGCGCTAGCCGCCCCGCTGATGGCGGAAGCGCTGCGGCGGTGCGGTGAACGGATAATACGGATTGAGATCGCAGCTGGCGGAGCGGCCTGAAGCGGTAGCTCGGCACTGCGGCACTGAGGTGAAGGAGCAATCATACCACTCCCCGCCACCGCCGTTCGCGCCGGAATAGACGTGCATGCAGACGGGATAGCGCGGATCGAAGGTCTGCGCATGCGACGGCGCAGCCATGAGCAAGGCACCGACGGTCATGATCAGGCCGAATAAGCGACGCATAAGAATTCCCCCTGAAAGCCGCATTGCGGATCGCTAGTGCACGTTCTTGTGGCGCCGGCGCGGCGGCGGGGGTTGGTCGAACGCATAGTAGGGATTGACGTCGCAGCTTGCCGAGCGACCCGAAGCCGTTGCGCGACATTGCGGCAGCGAGGTGAAGGAGCAATCGAAATAATCGCCGCCGCCACCGCCGAAGCCGCCGGGCGTATAGACGTGCATGCACACCGGATAACGCGGATCATAGGTCTGGGCGCTGGCATCTGCCGCCACGAACAGCGTGACAATTGCGGTGAGGGTCAGGATCGGCAAACGCATGGAGAAATCCTCGAATCTGTCATGTCGGCGGCCCGGATGCCGGCCACCTCGTATGGCATAACACCACGGCAGAGGCGACCGTTCCTGCGCGTAAATGACGGCAAGGTGAGTGCGGTGCACTGCGCCCGCTACGCGCCGAGCCCTTGCAACACCAGCCGGTTCAATCTTGCCGCAAACGCCGCAGGGTCTTCCGGCAGTTCGCCGTCCAGGATCTGCGCCTGTTCGAGCAGGAGCAGGCTGAGATCGTCGACCGCCTTCGAGCCGGCCTGAGCCTTCGTGATCGCCGAGACCAGCGGATGGCGCAGATTGATCTCGAGGATCGGCTTCGTGCGCATACCGCGGTTCTGCTGGGCCAGGATGCGCTCGAGCTCGCGGCTCGGGCCCTGGCTGTCGGCAACGAGGCAGGACGCGGAACTGGTGAGGCGCGTCGATGCCTTGACGTCGCTGACGCGCTCGCCGAGCGCGGCCTTGATCACCGCGATGGTGGCACCCTCGTCGGCGGCCGGCTCGTCCTTCTTCGCTTCGTCCGCCTCGTCGACGCGCGGGATCAGGTCGAGATTGAGATCGCCCTGGCTCAGCGACTTCAGCGGCTTGCCGTCGAACTCCGATGGCATCGAGGTCCAGAAGGCGTCGACGGGATCGGACAGCAGCAGCACTTCGATGCCACGCGCAGTCGCCGCCTCGAGCCGGGGGCTCGACTTCAGCCGCTCGATGCTGTCGCCGACGAGATAATAGATCTCGGTCTGGTTCGGCTTGAAATCAGCGATGACGTCCTTGAGCGAGCGCTTCTCGCCCGAGGTCGTGGTGAAGCGCGACAGCGCGAGCAGCTTTTCGCGGCGCTCGAAATCCTCGTAGATACCTTCCTTCAGCACCGCGCCGAAGGCCTCCCAGATCTTCGCGAAGTTTTCCGGATCCTTCTCCGCAAGGCTTTCGAGTTCGGACAACACGCGGGTCGCCACGGCCTTGCGGATCTGTGCGAGCTGCGGATTGTTCTGAAGCATCTCGCGGGAGATGTTGAGCGGGAGATCCTCGCTGTCGACGACGCCGCGGATGAAGCGGAGGTAGCCCGGCAGAAGATCGGCATCGTCGGTGATGAAGACGCGGCGGACATACAGCTTGACGCGCCCCTTGCGGTTCGGCTCGAACAGGTCGAACGGCTTGGTCGAGGGCGCAAACAGCAGCACGGCGTAGGAGTAACGCCCCTCCGCGCGATAATGCAGCGTCATCGCGGGATCGTCGAAGGCGGAGGCGATCTGCTGATAGGCTTTCTTGTAGTCTTCCGGCGTGAGCTCGGATTTCGAGCGCTGCCACAGCGCGCTCGCGGAATTGATCTGACGCGGTTCTCCCTCTTCAGGCACGAGCTCGATGGGAAAGAGGATGTTGTCGGAATAAGCGCCGACGACACGCTCGATCTCGTAGGCTTCGAGATATTTCTTCGCATCGTCCTTGAGGTGCAGGACGATCTCGGTGCCGCGCTGCACGCGGGCCGCATCCTCCTCGCTGGCACGCGCGATCTCGAAGCCCGACCCGCCTGTGGACGTCCAGGTCCAGACGTCGCTCTCGCCGGCGCGGCGGCTGACCACGACGATCTTGTCGGCGACCATGAAAGCGGAATAGAAGCCGACGCCGAACTGGCCGATCAGGCCAAGTCCATCCTTGGCTTCCTTGAGCTTCGACACGAAGGCCTTGGTGCCCGAGCGGGCGATGGTGCCGAGGTGGTCGATCAGCTCCTGCCGCTCCATGCCGATGCCATTGTCAGCGATCGCAAGCGTTCCGGCCGTCTTGTTCGGAATGATCCGGATCTTGAGCGCGTCGCCCTCGCCCAGCAGCGCCGGACTCGCGATGGCCTCATAGCGCAGCTTGTCGCAGGCGTCCGATGCGTTGGAGACGAGCTCGCGCAGGAAGATATCGGTCTCGGAATAGACGGAGTGCACCATCAGGTGCAGAAGCTCGGAAACCTCGGCCTGGAAGGGCTGCGTATGCACAGCCGTGTCTGACGTCGTCATGCGTTTACCCGGTCAATCGAAAGGGAAAGAAACCCGGGATATAGCGCGAGGGGGCAGGGGATCAAGTGGACGCAAGCAATCGCCCTCCAGGCGGAGGGCGACTTGTCCGTGGCAAATGCCGATCAGGTCACACAGCGACCGGGCTGGAGCAGCTTTGCGACCTCGGTCAGGGAGCTGACCATCGGCTCGCAGGCGATCGTCGGTTTCTTGCGGCTCTGCTTCTGGTCCGGGAGCAACACCGGCGGCTTGGCGTTACCGGTCTCGATCACCGCGGGGACCCGCAGCAGCACCGACGTGTCGGCGAGATCGTTCAGCCGCATCGACACGGTACGGGTTGGAACCTCCGCCTGCTTGATATCGGCGAGGCGGTCGGCTTTGCTGGAGCGGTTGACGTTGTGGCCCGGCTTGTCAGCGACCGCCTGCCAGCGGTCGGCCAGATCATGGCCGGAGGCCAGCTGCACGGCGCCGACCTGAACGGCGCCAAGCGTCGCGGCGAGCGCGACGGCGCCTAAAAATACCTTTTGGATCTGTGACATGGCTGTCGGTCCCTCGCCCCATGGCGATCGCGGGAACAACGCGAGGAGATGACTGGGAGTTCTCAGTCGTTAAGATCACTTAACCGTGTGCGAAAAACACACGGCCTGCGAAAAATTTCGCAACCGGCTGGAACGACTTTCGAGGACGGGAGTCGTCTCAACAGCCGGCTATTCCCCCCTGCCCCATAAGCCGGCGACGTAGGGCGCGACTGTGGTGATGCCAGTCGCGCCTTACTTTTGTCTGGCGTTCAGTTCGCCTTCCCCGCGAGCCACTCCCGCCCCTCCCCATAGAGCTTCTCGACCTCAGGCCCGGTCAGGCCGGGCATGTCGCGCTTGACCTTGTAGCCGATCAGCCCCTGCATGTAGGCGAGGTGGCGGTAGCCTTCCGGGAGCGCGGCAAGGGCTTTCTGGTCGAGCTGAAGTGTCGCGGCGGGATCGACCGGGTCGATCCGGTCCTTCTCGTAGATCGGCTGGCGGCGGACGATGCCCCATTTTTCCTGCCGCTTCTCCAGGAAATCGTAGAAGCGCCCGGTGCAGACGACGTCGCAGGGCACGTCGTGCACCGGCGCGCGCTGCGAGATGGTCATCTTGGTCTGCGCGATGGCGCGCGCCCCCTCGAGGTCGATACTGCAGCCGCCGAGGAAATGCAGGATGCGCACGCCCTTGGCGAACCCCTCCTGGCTGACCCGCATGAAATCCCGCGCCGGCCCCTGAAACCAGGTGGCGGACATCCAGCCCTCTTCATGCCAGACCGTGGCAAAGCGCTCCCAGTCGCCGGCATCCCGCCACACCGCCCAGTTCTCGACGAGGTCGCGGATGGCGAGGCGGTCGAGGAGTTGCTGGTCCATGAACACGTCTCCGATGGCACCGCGGCTGCAACGCGGCCGCTGCAGGAGGTATGAGCGGCGAATTCGATGGCCGTCAAGCGTGGCAACCTGGTCAATAAAAATCCGGCGCACCTTGCGGCACGCCGGATCGGATTTCGTCAAATGTCGGGCGTAGGCGCTCCCTTACGCCGCCGGCACTTTCGGCGCGCGGTTACGGGAGTTGCGCTGGAAGAACAGGGCCTGGCTCGCCACCGCCGATACCATCGCCGGCTGGAACGGTTTTGAGATCAGGAACGCCGGCTCGGGCCGCTCGCCGGTGAGGAAGCGCTCGGGGTACGCGGTGATGAACACCACCGGCACCTCGAAGGTGCGGAGCAGCTCGTTGACGGCGTCGAGGCCCGACGAGCCGTCGGCGAGCTGGATGTCGGCCAGGATCAAGCCGGGCCGCCGGTTCTTTGCCAAGGCGACCGCATCGGCGTGGGTACGGGCGACGCCGACGACATTATGGCCGAGATTCTTCACCAGGCTCTCGAGATCCATGGCGATGAAGGTCTCATCCTCGATGATCAGCACGTCGGTGGCGATCTCGGCGGCCATCTCACGGCCTGCGGCATCCGCGAGCCGGCGCGTCTCGCCGACGTCGGTGCCGAGAATGTAGCCGACCTCTTCTTCCGAAAATCCCTCGAGCGAGAGCAGCAGGAAGGCTTGCCGCGGCAATGGCGTGATGTTCGACAGCCGCCGCTCCGGCGGCATCGGCAGGTTCGTCACCTCGGAATCGTCGTTGACGGAAACGGAATTCCAGATTTGGGTGAACAGCCGGAACAGGCCGGCGCGCGGCCCGTGGCTCTCGTCGAGCACCGACGGATCCCCCAGCATGGCTTCCAACATGGCTGCGACATAGGCGTCACCGGAGGACTGGCTGCCCGTCAGGGCGCGTGCGTACCGGCGCAACAACGGCAAGTGTTCAGCAACGAGCTGTGAACGGGACATCCCCACTCCATATCATCTTCGGGCCGACCTTGACGTGCAGGCGTTAGGCGGGGGGCCCGGGTTCCCCTGCTGGACTGATTACGCCTCAGCCTGAGAAAAGTTCCGCATGGGGGCGGAACTTTTTCTCGCAACTCGCATTGAGCCTATCCAGGGAACGGCTCCCGGTTGAGAGAACTTCTCGATTTTACAGTTACTTAACTCGGGGAAACGTGGAACAGGTCATGAAAGATCTCAAGTCTCAAGCCAGCAAAAGCACGACCCCCGGCAAGGGAGGGCTCACTCCGGAGATCCAGTCCCGGATCGGGCACCAGCTGCGCGCCATGTACGACGACGTGGTGCGGCAGGGGGTTCCGGACCGGTTCGCGGAACTGATCAAGAAACTTGATGCGCCGGGAGCGACACCCCAAGTGGAAAATGGTGGCGGCTCTAACGACAACAACAATGGGAGGGATTGATGCCTCTCACGGACTCCCTGCGTAACGACATCCTGGCGGCCGTGCCCAGTCTGCGCGCGTTCGCCATCTCGCTCAGCGGCAATGCCGATCGCGCCGACGATCTGGTCCAGGAGACGCTGTTGCGCGCGCTCGCCAACATCGACTCGTTCCAGCCCGGCTCCAATCTGCCGGCGTGGCTGTTCACGATCCTGCGCAACCTGTTCCGCTCCGACTATCGCAAGCGGCGGCGGGAAGTCGAGGATGCCGAAGGCAATTATGCCAAGACGCTGAAGACGCAGCCCTCGCAGAACGCCCATCTCGAGTTCGAGGAATTCCGCACGGCGCTCGACAAGCTTCCGCAGGACCAGCGTGAAGCGCTGATCCTCGTCGGCGCCTCCGGCTTCTCCTATGAGGATGCGGCTTCGATCTGCGGCTGCGCGGTCGGCACGATCAAGAGCCGCGTCAACCGTGCGCGCTCCAAGCTCGCGGCGCTGCTCTATGTCGACGGCGCCGAGGATTTCGGACCCGACGAGACCATTCGCGCCGTGATCGGCGGCAGCGGCGGCTGACCGCCGGCGTCAATCGGACTGAGACCGGCATGAAGGCGGCCGTTTCCGCGGCCGTCTTCGTATGTCTGAAGCGTGAAACTTGGTGCGTGCCTGCGCCACGTCAATCACTCGTCGACGAAGGTCACGGTCTCGGCCACGCTCGCACGCGACGTGCGGTAGCTGTTGACCTTGTGGGCATTGTCTGCATAGCCGAACGAGATGCCGCAGACGATGCGGCGGTCAGCAGGCAGATTGAAATGGCGGCGGATCAGGCCGGAGTGGCGCGCGAGCGCCGCCTGCGGAATCGTGCCGAGCCCGAGCGCCTGCGCGGCCAGCATGAAGTTCGAGACATAGGCGCCGCAATCAATCGCACCGTAGATTCCGAGCGGCTCGTCGGTGTGGATGATGGCCACATGCGGCGCGCCGAAGAAATTGTAGTTCTCCAGCGCCTGCTTGGCATAGGCCGACTTGTCTCCGCGCGCGATGCCGAGTGTGTTGTAGAGCTGGAAGCCGCTATCGCGCCGGCGTTCGAGATAGGCGCCGAGATATTCGCGCGGCGGCGGGAAATCATAGTCGTCCCCGAGACCACCCGAAGCCTCCTTGTAGATCAGCTTGCGGAAACGCTCCTTGGCCTCGCCGCTGGCGATGACGACCTGCCAGGGCTGGCTGTTGCACCAGGATGCCGTGCGCTGCGCGGTCGTCAGCAAATGTTCGATCGTCGCGCGATCGACCTCCTTGGCCAGGAAGGCGCGCACCGAGTAGCGCTCGTTGAGCAGCTCTTCGAGCACGCCGATGCGGTCGTTTTGCTTTACTTGTGCGTCCATGGATCAACTCGCGCCTTCTCTTCGTAGGGTGGGAAGGCGCATAGCGCCGTGCCCACCGACAAACTTACCTCGGCGCATCTGCGCATGGTGGGTACGCTTCGCTTTGCCCACCCTACAAGATACAGCGAGAGGCTGGATCACCGTCCCTTGGTCGGCATCTTGTTATACGGCACGTCCTTGTCGACGCGGATGTCGCCCGGCAATCCCAGCACGCGCTCGGCGATGATGTTGCGCAAAATTTCGTCGGTGCCGCCCGCGATGCGCATCGAGGGCGAGGACAGCAGTATCTGCTGAAACTGGCCCTGAACGGTTTCCTCGTCGCTGCCTGTGAGAACGCCGGTCGCGCCCTGGAGGTCCATGGCATAGGTCGCGATGTCCTGCAGCATCATGCCGGAGACGAGCTTGCCGATCGAATTCTCCGGCCCCGGCCGCTCACCCTTGGACAGCGCCGAGATCGCCCGGTAGCTGGTGTATTTCAGGCCGCTCGACTTCACCGCCCAGCTCGCAAGTTTTGAGCGCACGGCGGGATCGTCGATGGCGAGGCCATCCTCCAGCATCAGATCGGAGCAGAACTCGAACATCTCGGGGACGCCGGTCGCAAGCCGCGAGCCGATCGACATCCGCTCGTTCATCAACGTGGTCAGCGACACGCTCCAGCCCTCGCCGACGGCCCCGAGGCGCTGGCTGTCGGGAATGACGACGTCGGTGAAATAGACCTCGTTGAACTCCTGCATGCCGTTGGCCTGCTTGATCGGGCGCACCTCGACGCCGGGACTCTTCATGTCCAGGAAGAACATCGTGAGGCCCTTGTGCTTGGGCACATTGGGGTCGGTGCGCGCGATCAAAAGTCCGTAGTCGGAATAGTGCGCACCAGAGGTCCAGATCTTCTGACCGTTGACGACCCAGTTGTCGCCCTTCTTCTCCGCGCGCGTGCGCAAGCCCGCGACGTCGGAGCCCGCTGACGGCTCGGAGAACAGCTGGCACCAGATCTCCTCGCCCGCGGCCAGCTTCGGCAAATGGCGCCGCTTGGCGTCCTCGCTGCCAAAAGCCATCACGGTGGGCCCGCACATGCCCTCGCCGATCTGGAACGGCTGCGTCAGCTTGCCATAGACGCCCTCCTCCTGCTGCCAGATCACCCGCTCGATCGGCGTCGCACCGCGGCCGCCATATTCCTTGGGCCAATGCAGGCAGGCCCAGTTGCCTTCGGCCTTCTTCTTCTGCCAGGCCTTGCCGACATCGACGATGTCGTGGTTGGCGAGCCGGATGCGGCCGAGCGAGGATTTTGACAGTTCGGCCAAAAACTCCTTCGGCGCGTTGGCCTCGACCCATTTGCGCGCGGTCTCGCGGAATGCGGCTTCCTGCGGGGTGTCGTCGAAATTCATGGCGGACCTCTTCGTTCTTGCTCTGTCTTAGTCCCTCATGGTGAGGAGGCGCGCAGCGCCGTCTCGAACCACGAGCCCCAGTCGGGCCTGCATCCTTCGAGACGCCGCGTTCCGCGGCTCCTCAGGATGAGGATCATCAGCCTCTTCCCTTCGTCGGGATCTTGTTGAACGGCACGTCCTTGTCGACCCTGATGTCGCCGGGCAGGCCCAACACCCGCTCGGCGATGATGTTGCGCATGATCTCATCGGTGCCGCCTTCGACACGGGTGCCCGGCGCGCGCAGCAGCATCGCCTGGAAGCGGCCGGCGAGTTCGGCGTCCTCGCCGCTGACCACTCCGCTCGCACCCTGCAAGTCCAGCGCGTAGCTCGCAACGTCCTGGATCATCGAGCCCGCCACCAGCTTGCCGATGGAATTTTCCGGTCCCGGGCGCTCGCCCTTCGACAGCGCGGAGATCGCGCGCATGCTGGTGTATTTCAGCCCGCTCGCCTTCACTGCCCAGTTCGCGAGCTTCGCGCGCACGGCACGATCCTCGATGGCCGGGCCATCGTCCAGCATCAGGCTGGAGCAATATTCGAACAACTCGGGGAAGCCTGTCGAGACGGCCGCGCCGATCGCGCTGCGCTCATTCATCAGCGTGGTCAGCGAGACGTTCCAGCCGTCACCGACCTCGCCGAGGCGCTGATGATCGGGAATGCGGACGTTGGTGAAATAGACCTCGTTGAAGTCGGAAGCGCCGCTCGCCTGCTTGATCGGCCGCACCTCGACGCCCGGGCTCTTCATGTCCAGGAAGAACATGGTAAGGCCCTTGTGCTTGGGCACGGTCGGATCGGTGCGGGTCAAGAGGATACCGTAATCGGAATAGTGCGCGCCCGACGTCCAGATCTTCTGGCCGTTGATCACCCATTCGTCGCCGTCCTTCTCGGCGCGCGTGCGCAGGCCCGCAACGTCGGAGCCGCCGGCCGGTTCGGAGAACAGCTGGCACCAGACCTTTTCGCCGGAGGCGAGCGGCGGCAGATAGGCGCGCTTATGCTCCTCGCGCGCGAACGCCATCATGGTCGGCCCGCACATGCCGTGGCCGATGATGAACATGCGGGATAGCTGGCCGAACGGCCCCTCTTCCTGCTGCCAGATCACACGTTCGATCGGCGATGAGCCGCGGCCACCATACTCCTTGGGCCAGTGCAGACAGGCCCAGCCGGCATCGGCCTTCTTCTTCTGCCAGGCCTTTGCCACTTCCAGAATGTTGGCGTTCTTCAATTGCGTGCGGCCGAGCGAGGACTTGCGAAGCTCGTCCTCGTACTGCTTGGGCGCATTCGCCGCGATCCAGGCGCGAGCAGTGGCGCGAAATTCGGCTTCCTGCGGGGTGTCGTCGAAGTTCATGACGTTGCCCTTTGCCTACGCCGCGTTCTTCTTGCGCATGCGGTCGATCAATTGGTCTTCCCAATAGGACAGGCTGCCGAGACCGAGCGCCATGGCGTTGGCGCGGCGGTAGTACATGTGGCAGTCGAACTCCCAGGTGAAGCCCATGCCGCCGTGGACCTGGATGTTGTTCTTGGCGCAGTGCTGGAACGCCTGCGTCGCACTGATGCGCGCGGCTGCAGCCGCTTCCGGCAATTCGCCCGCATTGGTCGAGAGCGCCCAGGCGCCGTAATAGCTGTTGGAACGTGCCAGCGTCGCCGACACGTACATGTCCGCCAGCATGTGCTTGACGGCCTGGAACGAGCCGATCTGTCGGCCGAAGGCGATGCGGTCGAGCGCGTAGTCGCGGCCCATCTCCAGGGCGCGGTCGGAGCCGCCGACCTGCTCGAACGCGCAGAGCACCGCGGCGCGGTCGAGCACTTGAGTCAAGATGCTCCAGCCTTCGCCGGCCGCGCCCAGCGGCTCGGCCTTGCAATCCCTGAAAGTGATCTCGGCCTGCCCGCGGGTCGGATCGAGATTGGAAAGGCTTTTCACCTCGACGCCGCCGTCCTTGAGGTCGACAATGAACAAGGAGACGTCGCCGTCGCGTCCGCTCGATCCCGTGCGCGCCGCGACCACCGCGAAATCGGCAATCGCGCCGTCGGCGACCGGCTTCTTGACACCGTTGAGCATGCCATTGGCAGCCGTGAGCTTGATGGTCTTCGGCGACGGATTGCCCTTGCCCTCGAACAGCGCCAGCGTGCCGATCGCCTCGCCCGAGGCAATCGCCGGCAACCATTTCTTCTTCTGCGCGTCGCTGCCCGCGATCAGCAGCGCTTCGGCAGCAAGATAGACGGTCGAGGAAAACGGCACCGGCGCGTTCGCCCGGCCCATCTCTTCGGCGATCACGCAAAGTTCGAGATGACCGGCGCCCGCGCCGCCAAAGTCCTCCGGGATTGCGACACCGAGAAAGCCCATCTCGGCGAGGCCTTTCCACAGCTCCTTGTCATAGGGCGCCTTGCCGTCGAGAACTGCGCGCACCGCCTTCGGCGGGCACTTCTCGGTGAGGAATTTGCGCGCCTGGTCGCGGAGCTGCTTCTGGTCGTCGGAGAAATCGAAGTTCATGGCGCGTATCCGTGTTGATGATGTCGATTACTTGAGAATGATGACGTCCTGGTCGGGCTTGTCGGCATAAAGCCGCTCCACCAGAACGGCACGGCGCTCCAGGCCGGCGCGCTGGTTGATGTAGCCCTTGTCGGTGAGCTCGTTGCCGTCGATCGAGGGCGGCTCCGCCATCAGCATGGCGCGTGCGATGATGCGGCTGCTGGCGCCTTCGCACTCTTTGTTGTGAGCCTGCAGCCCGCGCCTGAAGCAAGCGATCACCTCGGGATGCTTGACTGCATCATCGAAGCTGAGATCGGCCTTGCCGACGAGTTGGCGGCAGGCATGCAGGTTCGGCCAGGCCAGCAGGCCGATGAAGGCGCGATCCTGCCCCGCGACCAGCGCATCATGCACGACCGGCGTCGCGGCTGCGATCGCATCCGTGCGCAGCGAGCCGACATGGACGAAGGTGCCGGTGGTCAGCTTGAAGTCCTCGACCACGCGCCCGGCAAAGATGATCCCTTTCACCGGATCGGTGTCGTCGACGAAGACGCCGGCGTCACCGATGCAGTAAAAACCTTCCTCATCGAACATCTTCTTCGTCAGGTCGGGCTGGCCGAAATAGCCGGGGGTGACGTTGACGCCGCGCAGACGCAGCTCGTATTTCGAGCCGCAGGGCACCATCTTCAACTCGACGCCGGGGAACGGCAGGCCGATGAGGCCGACGCGCTCGGTGTCCCAATAGGTGCCGGTCGAGGTCGGCGCGGTCTCGGTCGAGCCCCAGCCGGTGTAGAACACGATGCGCTCACCGGTGGTCTTCACGGCGAGGGCCTGCATGCGGTCGTAGAGATCATCCGGCAACCGCGCGCCGCCATAGGCCATGATCGAGAGGTTCTTGAAGAAGGATCGGCACAGCGCCTCGTCCTTCTCCATGGCGGCGGCGAGCGCGGCATAGCCGGCGGGGACGTTGGCGTAATAGGTCGGCGAGATCTCGCGCAGATTGCGCAGCGTCTCATCGAATTGGCCCGGCATCGGCCGGCCGTCATCGATATAGAGCGTGCCGCCATCGACCAGGATCGGGTGGAACGCCGCGTTGCCGCCCATGGTGTGGTTCCAGGGCATCCAATCCAGCATGGTCGAGATCGGACCGCCGGGATCGCGCGGCCGCACCTGCATCATCATCGCCGCATTGGCGCACATCATCGCTTGCGTGTTGATGACGGCCTTGGGCATGCCTGTCGAGCCTGACGTGAACAGCAGCTTGCCGACGGTCTCAGGCGTGATCTTCGCGATCGACCCTTCGACATCGGCAGTCACGGCTGTCGCCGCGAGCGCGGCAAAGCTGACGCTCTCGATACCCTCGCAGGGCCGCAAGACGTGAACCACGGTGACGCCGGTGAGATCGAGCGCTTTCAGCGCCTTCTCGAAGGTCGGACCGTCCTGCACCATCACCACGCCGGGCTTGATCAGGTCGAACAGATATTTCAGCTTGACGTGATCATGGCTCATCAAGGAGTAGGCCGGCGAGACCGGCGCGGCCGGGACGCGCGCCTGCATCGCGGCCTGCGTCATCAGCGCGTGCTCGATCGAATTGCCGGAGAGAATCGCGACCGGGCGGCCGTCGAGCGCAAGATTGAGCAGGCCTTGCGTCAGCGCATCCACGGTGCGCTTGGCTTCGCCATAGGACACCTTACGCCATTCGCGGTTAGGGCCGCCGCGCTGGGCAAGCCAGATCCGCTCGGGCGCTTCCTTCGCCCATTTTGCCAGCGAAGCCGGGATATGCTTCTCGTAGGTCTGCAGCGGGATGCGCGACTTCAGCACCACCGTGCCGTCGTCGCGGCGCTCGACATCGATGTCGCGCGCAAGCCACTTGACCTTGCGAAAGGCGGGCTTCGTCATCACCGCCGCCGCGCTTCCACTCATTGTGCGTCTCCCGGAATTTCTTGTCCTTTACGGATCTTCATTGTCAGCGCCTGATATAGACAGGCTTTCGCTTCTCAAGGAAGGCCCTGATGCCTTCCGAAAATTCTTCGGAGCGGCTGCACAGGACCTGGTTGCGATCCTCCATCGCGATCACGGTTTCCAGCGATCCGGCATCGACGCTCATGTTGAGGCATTCCTTGGACAGGCGTAGGCCCACGGGCGAGGCCGTGATCATCGCGTCGACATAGGGTTCGGCGGCCTCATCTAGCTTGTCCTCGTCGACGACCTCGGAGACCAGCCCGACCGCGAGCGCCCGCTCGGCGCCGATGAAGCGTCCCGTGAGGATCAGCTCCGAGGCAACGGAGACACCGACAAGGCGTGGCAGGAAATAACTGGTGCCGATGTCGCAGCCGCCAATGCCGAGCTTGATGAAGGCGCAGTTCATCCGCGCCGATCTCGTCGCAATGCGGATGTCGGAGGCGAGCGCAAGTGCAAAGCCGCCGCCAGCCGCCGCGCCCTGTACCAGCGCCAGGATCGGCTGCGGACAGCGCCGCATCAGCATCACGATGTCGGCGATGCGCCGCTGCGAATCCAGCGACTCGGTGACATCAGGCGGCTCCTGCTGGCCGGCACGGCGCGCCATCGCTGCCTTGAGGTCGAGACCCGCACAGAAATTCTTGCCGGCGCCCTTCAGCACCACGACGCGCGTGTCGCGGTTGCGCTGGAGGCCCTGGAAATAGACGTTGAGCGCCTCGATCAACGCAGGATCGAGCGCGTTGAGGTGTTCGGGACGATTGAGCGTCACGGTGTCGACGCCGTCATTGTGCTCGATCAGCAGCGGTTGGGACATGAGGCGCCTCGTGCTTGCCGCCGTTCGCGGTGCCGATTGCTGCGCCCTCTCCCCTTGCGGGAGAGGGCATCTACGCTGTGAGCCCGGAATTCGCTTGGGTGAGGGGTCTGTCTCCGCGGATAGAGACCCCTCATCCGGCGCGCTCAAGAGCGCGCCACCTTCTCCCACAAGGGAGAAGGGAGGAAGAGCTACCGCGGCGCCATGCGGATGGCGCCGTCGAGACGGATGGTCTCGCCATTGAGCATCGGGTTCTCGACGATGTGCACGGCCAGCGAGCCGTATTCATTGGCGTCGCCGAGACGCGCGGGATGCGGCACCTGGGCGCCTAAGCTCTTGCGGGCCTCTTCGTTCAAGCCCATCAGCAGCGGCGTCAGGAACAGGCCGGGCGCGATGGTGTTGACGCGGATCTTCTGGCTCGCAAGGTCGCGCGCGGCCGGCAGCGTGAGGCCGACGACGCCGCCCTTCGACGCGGCATAAGCGATCTGGCCGATCTGACCTTCGTAGGCCGCGACCGAAGCGGTGTTGACGATGACGCCGCGCTCTTCACCGACCGGCTCGATCGTGACGAGACGCTCGGCGAACAGACGCAGGCAGTTGAAGGTGCCGATCAAATTGACATTGATGATGCGCGCGAACTTCTCCAGCGGGTAGACCCCGTCGCGGCCGACGATGCGCTGCGAGCCGCCGATACCGGCGCAGTTCATCAGCACGCGCGCGACGCCGTGCGCGGCTTCCGCCTTGGCGATCGCCGCCTTGATCTGCTCCTCGCTGGTGACATCGGCATGAAGCGCGATGCCCTTCACTTCGGCGGCGACCTTCTCGGCGTTTTCCTTGCTCTGGTCGATCACGCCGATCTTGGCGCCCTTGGCGGCCATGGCGCGGGCGGTCGCGGCACCGAGGCCCGACCCGCCGCCGGTGATGAGAACGGCTACGTCTTTCAACTGCATCGCAAATACCTTTCCTCGAACCTTTTCCTTGGGCGTTTCTTCTCTAGACTTCTGCGTTCTGGCCGGATCATCCGGCCGCGGCAGTTTCCTCGACATTCGTGAGAATGCCGCCGCAGATCAGCGTTTCCATATGCTTGATGTATTGCCGGCAAACGTCGTCGGTGACCGGGCCGACGCCGGTCGCGCGTGACATCGCGTGCCGGCCGAAGAACAAGTGATCGCAGGCGCCGATCAGGCTGGTGTAGAACAGCACCGGATCGGTGGCGCGGAATTCGCCCTGACTGACGCCTTCGGCGAGCAGGCGGCGATGGAAATCCAGCAGCGGCGCGACGAAGAATTTCGAGACTTCGTCCGCGGAGCCCGCGACGCTCTCGTGCAGCAGATAGTGGATCAGCCGGTTCATGTAGGGAAACCGGTGATAAGCGCGGATGATGCCGCCGATATGCAGCTTCAACTTGGCGGTCGGCGTGATCGGCTGCGCCAGCAGATATTCGAGATTGGACAGTTCCGTCCCCGCATCGCGCTCGAGCAGCGCCAACAGCAGGCCGTCCTTGTTGCCGAAGTGATATTTGACCAGCGCGGCGTTGGCCCCGGACTTCTGGGCGATGTCGCTCAGCGAAATCTCGATCGAGGAGCGTTCGATCATCAGCTCGCTCGCGGCCACGAGCAATTTCTCTGCCGTGGAATTCTTTCCGCTGGGGAGCCTGTTCGGTACGCTGGTAGTCACGGAGATCCCTGATTTTGGCGCGAGAGCGGCCGCAGATAAGCCCAAGCAGCGCCTCCCCACAAGAGTTAATTGATCGATTGACTAAACAACCCGTCGCCCCTTAAATCCGCCCCGACAAGCAACCGTTCAAAACAATCCAGGGAGAAACCGACATGGCCGAGGCTTACATCGTCGCCGCTGCGCGTACCGCCGGTGGGCGCAAGGGGGGCCGCCTCGCCGGATGGCATCCGGCCGATCTCGCCGCGAAGGTGCTGGACGAGCTGGTCGATCGCACCAAGGTCGATCCCGCTTTGGTCGAGGATGTGATCATGGGCTGCGTCATGCAGGTCGGCGAGCAGTCCAACAACGTCGCGCGCAACGCCATCATGGCCTCGAAACTGCCGGAGAGCGTGCCGGGCACCTCGATCGACCGCCAGTGCGGCTCCTCGCAGCAGGCACTGCACTTCGCAGCCCAGGCCGTGATGTCCGGCGCGATGGACGTGGTGATCGCCGCCGGCGTGGAATCGATGACGCGCGTGCCGATGGGCCTGTCGTCGCAGCTTCCCGCCAAGAACGGCTTTGGCAACTACAAGAGCCCGGGTATCGAGCAGCGTTATCCGAACATCGTCTTCAGCCAGTTCACCGGCGCCGAGATGATGGCCGAGAAGTACGGTCTCTCCAAGGACGAGCTCGACGAGTACTCCTACAACAGCCATCAGCGCGCGATCGCGGCAACCCAGGCCGGCCACTTCAAAAAGGAGATCGTGCCGCTCGAGATCACCCGCGCCGACGGCTCTAAGGACACCCACCACATCGACGAGGGCATCCGCTTCGACGCCACGCTCGACGGCATCAAGGGCGTCAAGCTGATCGCCGAGAACGGCAAGCTCTCCGCGGCCAGCGCCAGCCAGATCTGCGACGGCGCCTCCGGCGTGATGGTGGTGAACGAGCGGGGCCTGAAGCAGCTCGGCGTGAAGCCGCTGGCGCGCGTCCACCACATGACCATGATGGGCGGCGATCCCGTGATCATGCTCGACGCACCGCTGCACGCCACCAAGCGCGCGCTGGAAAAGGCCGGCATGACGATCGACGACATCGACCTGTTCGAGGTCAACGAGGCCTTTGCCTCGGTGCCGACCGGGTGGCTGAAGACCACCGGCGCCGATCCGGAACGTCTCAACGTCAATGGCGGCGCCATCGCACTCGGCCATCCGCTCGGCGGCTCCGGCACCAAGCTGATGACGACCCTGGTGCATGCCCTGCATCAGCGCGGCAAGCGCTACGGGCTCCAGACCATGTGCGAAGGTGGCGGCATGGCCAACGTGACGATCGTGGAGCGGCTGTAAGCCGTACTTCGCTAATGGTGTCGTCCCGGCCTAGTGCGCAATTGTGCACTAGGCCGGGATGACACCTTTTTTGTTGAGAGACCTGCGCTCATGACTCACCCCTCCATCCACGCCCGCGCCACACCCGACAAGATCGCCTATCAGATGGCCGGGACCGGCAAGGCGATCACCTATCGTGAGCTCGACGAGCTCTCGAACCAGGGCGCGCACCTGTTCCGTTCGCTCGGGCTGAAGGCCGGCGACCACATCGCGCTGCTGATGGAGAACCGCCTCGCCTTCATGGAGATCTGCTGGGCCGCGCAACGCAGCGGGCTCTATTACACCGCGATCAGCCGCTATTTGAAGCAGGACGAGATCGACTACATCATCGCCGATTGCGGCGCCAAGGTCGTGATCACCACGCCGAAATGCGCCGACCAGATCAAGGGTGCGGCCGGCGAGCCGGTCTTCTACATGATGGACGAGCCGCAAGCCGGCTTCCGCTCCTACGACAAGGAAGCCGCCGCACAGCCGACAACGCCGATCGCCGATGAGGTCGCCGGCTATGACATGCTGTATTCGTCCGGCACCACCGGCCGGCCCAAGGGCATCAAGAAAGCATTCGAGGGCAAGCCGATCGACGAGCCGAACGCGTTTCTGCGCGTGCTCTGCGCCAGCATGTGCGGCATGAGTGCCGAGACTATTTATCTCTCACCGGCACCGCTCTATCACGCCGCTCCATTGCGCTTTAACATGATGGCAATCCTGCTCGGCGGCACTTCCATCATCATGGAGCACTTTGACGCCGAAGATTTCCTGAAGCTGGTCGAAAAATACAAAGTGACCCACGCGCAGCTCGTGCCGACCATGTTCGTGCGCATGCTCAAGCTGCCGGACGAGGTCCGCAACCGCTACGACGTCTCGACGCTGAAGGGCGCGATCCACGCCGCCGCGCCCTGCCCGGTCGACGTCAAGGCCAAGATGATCGAATGGTGGGGGCCGATCCTGATCGAGTATTACGCGGGCTCAGAAGGCAACGGCGTCACCGTCTGCAACTCGAAAGAATGGCTGGAGCACCGCGGCAGCGTCGGCCGCGCCGTGGTCGGCAAGATCAAGATTCTGGACGAGAACGACGAGGAGCAGCCGACGGGCGAGATCGGCACGGTCTATTTCGCCGATGCGCCGGTTTTCACCTATCACAACGATCCCGAGAAGACGAAGAAGGCCTACAACGCAAAAGGCTGGTCGACGCTCGGCGACGTCGGCTATCTCGACAGTGACGGCTTTCTCTTTCTCACCGACCGCAAGTCCTACATGATCATCTCGGGTGGCGTGAACATCTATCCGCAGGAGACCGAGGACGTACTCATCACCCATCCCGAAGTCGCCGATGTCGCGGTGTTCGGTGTGCCGAACGAGGAGATGGGCGAAGAGGTCAAGGCCGTGGTGCAGCCGCACGATCCCAAGCGCGCCGGCAGGGAGCTGGAGGTCGACCTGATCGCCTACTGCAAGAGCCGCCTCTCGACGATCAAATGCCCGCGCTCGATCGATTTCGAAGCCGAGCTGCCGCGCACGCCGACCGGCAAGCTGGTGAAACGGCATTTGCGCGACAAATATTGGCCGAAGGCGGCGGCGAAGATTTAGCCCGCCTCATCGCCTCAATCGAACAAGCTCGGCGTGTGGTTCACCAGCGCGCCTTCGATCTCCAGCATCTTCAGCTTCGTCACCACGCCGCCATTCGCGGAGAAGCCGCCGGGCTTGTTGCCGGCCGCCAGCACGCGATGGCAGGGCACGACGATCGGGCACGGGTTGCGGCCGAGCGCCTGGCCGACGTCGCGCGACAGTTCGACACCGCCGAGCTGCTTGGCGATGTCGCCATAGGTGACGGTCTTGCCCGGCGGAATGGTGCGGGCGATCGCGTAGACGCCGCGGTTGAAGTCGGGCACGCCGTCGAGATCGAGCGGGATGTCGGTGAGGTCATCCGGCTCGCCGGCGAGCAATTTTGTAATGCGGTCGATCGCCTGCTGCACGTCCGCGGTCGGCTCGGCTTCGCTGGCGTCGGCATGGCGCTGGCTGATGCGGGTGCGGATCTTCTGCTCACCGCCCATCGGCAGTTGCGTGCCGTTGATGCCGCGCGGACCCCAGGCAATGGCGCACAGGCCGATCTTGCTATCGAACAGGGCAAAATGCTGGTCGGTCATGGTTTGGTCCCTGGCTTGCGTTCCCTTGCATGCCCCCAATGTGAACTGAGCTCAAATCTAGGCTTGGAAATAGTTGCGATCCACCCGGTTTCCGGGAATCTTGCACAGGAGTTCCGCCTCCCCTTTTCGCGAGCCCCGAATGCAAAGCCTCCACGTCAACGGATACGACATGCCCTATCTCGACGTGGGCGAAGACCGGGACCGGCCGCCGCTGGTCTGCGTGCACGGCTCGCTCAACGACTTCCGTGTCTGGGGCTGCGTGCTCGGCCCGCTATCCCAGCGGCACCGGCTGATCTGCGTCAGCCTGCGGCATTTCTTCCCAGCGCAATGGGATGGCGTCGGCGACACCTATTCGATCGCCCAGCATGTCGAGGACGTCATCGCCTTCATCGAGGAGCTCGACCTCGGCCCGGTCGATTTGATGGGCCATTCCCGTGGCGGGCACATCTGCTTCCGCGTGGCGCAGCGGCGGCCGGATCTGCTCCGGCGGCTGGTGCTGGCCGAGCCCGGCGGCGAGCTCGATGCGAGCCTCGATCCTGATTATGCCGGCGGTCCCTCGCCGCTGCTGGCGCGGTTCACGGCCTCGGCCGAGAAGATCGCGGCCGGCGCCATCGACGGCGGCCTTGCCGTCTTCGTCGACACGCTTGAAGGCGCCGGCACCTGGCCGCGGCTGCCGGCGCTGGTGAAGCAGAATCTGCGTGACAACGCTTTCACACTGATCGGCCAGGTCCGCGACAACCGCCCGCCATTCTCGAAGGCGGACGCGGAGTCCATCAAGATGCCGACGCTGTTCGTCCTGGGCGCGCGGACCAAGGGCCTGCTGCCGAAAGTGCTGCATGCGCTCGCCGCGCATGTGCCGTATTCCAGGACGGCGGTCATCCCGAACGCAACGCACCCGATGTTCGAGCAGGCGCCGCAGAAATACTCCGAAGTGGTGCTGGATTTCCTGGCGGGCTGATCATGCAGACATTTCGCGTCAATGGTTACGACATGGCCTATCTCGAAGTGGGCCAGGGGCCGCCGCTAGTGTGCGTGCACGGCACGCTCGGCGATTTCCGCACCTGGTACTCCGTGCTCGGCCCGCTGTCGAAATCGCATCGCGTGATCTCGGTGAGCCTGCGGCATTTCTTTCCCGAGCATTGGGACGCCGTCGGCGACGACTACAAGATGGCCCAGCACGTCGCTGACGTGATCGCCTTCATCGAGCAGGTCGAACCCGCGCCGGTCGATCTGATGGGCCATTCGCGCGGCGGCCACATCGCGTTTCGCGTGGCGCAGTCGCGGCCCGATCTGTTGCGCAAGCTGGTGCTGGCCGAGCCCGGCGGCGATCTCGATGCCAGCCTGCCGGTGCCCGCAGGCACGCCCGTGCATCCGCCGCTGGCCGCGCGCACGGCGCGCTCGGTCGAGATGATCCGCGCCGGCGACACCGATGGCGCACTGCAGAACTTCTACGAAGGGATCGAAGGCGACGGCTCGTGGCGGCGCGTGCCGGCGGCGGCGAAGCAGCAATTGCGCGACAACGCCATCACCTTCCTCGGCCAGATCAACGAGCAGCGCAGGCCCTACACGCTCGCGGACGCGCAGGCGATCAGAACCCCGACGCTGCTGATCGGCGGCGGCGCGACGACGGGGAGCCTTTCGGTGATGTGGCGTGTGCTGGCCGAGCACATCGCTGGGGCGAAGACGGCCGTGATCCCCAACGCCGGCCACTGGATGTTCGAGCAGGCGCCGCTGGAGTTCGGCGAGGCGGTGAACGCGTTCCTGGCGGAGTAGGCGGCCTCACATCTCTTTTCCTTGAAAACAACCCCATGCACAGTAGCCGGGCCTAGCAATATCAATGGCTTGGCCGAGCGCAAAAATGGGTCGGACGCTCTGTTGGTCCGCGCTTGACGCCCTTCCCCTCTCGGCCGTATCTTTGAATACGGAATTCCGTATTCTCTCTCATGCTCTCGGAGCTGCCGGCGTGATCCCTCTCGATCCGCTTCCGAACTTGATCGACCAGGTCTATGCGCGGATCCTGGAGGCGATCTCCGACCGCACGCTGCAGCCCGGCCAGCGCATCCGGCAGAACGAGCTCGCCGACAGGCTCGGGGTGTCGCGCCAGCCGGTGTCGCATGCGCTGCACCTGTTGCACCGGCAGGGGCTGGTCGCCGAGAGCGGCCGGCGCGGCTTTGAAGTCACCCAGCTCGATCCCGCACGCATCCGCCAGCTCTACGAGGTACGCGGCGCGATCGATGCTCTAGCCGCACGGCTCGCGGCAGAACGCGCCGCAACCGATGCGGCGGGACACGCGCGGCTGGAGGCGGCGCTCGCCGCCGGGCGCGGGATCGATGGCAAGACCACGCTCGCCGAGCTGATTGTGCTCGACGTCGAGTTTCATCGCGCGATCTATCGGCTCGCCGGCAATCCCGTGATCGAGGAGACGATCACGCCGCAATGGCCGCATATGCGCCGCTCGATGGCAACAGTGCTGTCCGAGCTGGATTATCGCGGCAGCGCCTGGGCCGAGCATGCCGACATTGCCGGACACATTCTCGCGGGCGACGCGAAGGCGGCCGAGCGTGCGGCGCTTGCGCATGCGCAGACGGCGGGACGGATGACCGAGGAGAGACTGAGGGCAACGGAAGAGGCGGCGGCGTAGCGACCGCCACTGCCAAGACGTGGATGGCCGGGTCAAGCCCGGCCATGACGAGCGACAACAAAAATCAAAACAGGAGGACGCGCCGTGAAACTGTCCCAGGAGCAATTGGAGTTCTTCCACCGCGAGGGTTGGCTGTTCCTGCCCGAACTGTTCAGCCAGGAGGAGGTCGATCTCCTCGCGCGCGAGGCGGTTGCCATCTATGACGCGAACCGGCCGGAAGTTTGGCGCGAAAAGAGCGGCGCGCCGCGCACCGCCTTTGCCGCGCATCTCTACAACGAAGCGTTCGGCATCCTGGGTGCGCATCCGCGCATGATCGACCCCGTCGAGCAATTGTTCGGCGAGCAGGTCTACATGCACCAGTTCAAGATCAATGCGAAATCCGCCTTCACCGGCGACGTCTGGCAATGGCACCAGGATTACGGCACCTGGAAGCGCGACGACGGCATGCCCGAGCCGCGCGCGATGAACATCGCGATCTTCCTCGACGAGGTGATGCCGATCAACGGCCCGCTGATGCTGGTGCCGCAGAGCCAGAACGCCGGCGACCTCAAGGCCTCGCACGACCTCGCGACGACCTCCTATCCGCTGTGGACGCTGGACGAGGAGACCGTGACGCGCCTGGTCAAGCAGGGCGGCATCGTGGCGCCAACCGGAAAGCCCGGCGGCATGCTGATGTTCCACGGCAATCTCGTGCATGGCTCGGCCGGCAACATCACGCCCTATCCGCGCAAGATCGTGTACCTGACGCTGAACGCGGTTTCGAACTACATCCGCACTCCGACGCGGCCGGAGTACATTGCCCATCGCGACTTCGCGCCGATCAAGACGGTGGAGGACGACGCGCTGGTCCGGCTCGCCCGTGCGCCGCGGCAGGCGGCGGAGTAGACTTACTCGCAGGACATCCTCAGCCGTCATGCCCGGGCTTGTCCCGGGCATCCACGCCTTGAGACGATCACTGCAGGCAAAGACGTGGATGGCCGGGACAAGCCCGGCCATGACGAGCTGATAGATATACGCACCTCACCAATTCTGCCCTCGCTGGACATTCCCCATGAACCTCTTCCGCCTCCTCCAGGCCCGCGCTGCCGCCGGCAAGCCCGTCCGTGTCGCGCTGATCGGCGCCGGAAAATTCGGCTCGATGTTCCTGGCGCAGGTGCCGCACACGCCAGGGCTGGAGGTGCCCCTCATCGTCGACATCGACCGCGACCGGGCGCGCGAGGCCTGCCGCACGGTGGGGTGGGACGAGGCCCGCATCGCCGCCACCGTCTTCACCGACGACGGCGCGCGCGCCATTGCCGGTGGCGCGATGGACGTGGTGGTGGAGGCAACCGGCAATCCGGCCGTGGGCATCAGGCACGCGCGCGCGGCCATCGCGGCCGGCAAGCATATCGTGATGGTCAATGTCGAGGCCGACGTGCTGGCGGGTCCGCTGCTCGCCGAGGAAGCCCGCAAGGCCGGCGTGGTCTACTCGCTCGCCTATGGCGATCAGCCCGCGCTGACCGCGGAGATGGTGGATTGGGCTCGCGCCACCGGTTTTCACGTGGTTGCCGCCGGCAAGGGCACGAAATATCTGCCGGCCTATCACGACGTGACGCCTGAAAGCGTCTGGCAGCATTACGGGTTGACCGCGGGCGAGGCGCAATCGGCCGGGATGAATCCGCAGATGTTCAACTCCTTCCTCGACGGCACCAAATCGGCGATCGAGATGGCCGCGATCGCGAACGCCTGTGGACTGGACGTGCCTGCGGAGGGCCTGCTGTTTCCACCCTGCGGCGTCGACGACCTCCCGCACATCATGCGGCCTCGCAGCAAGGGCGGCGTGCTGGAGCGATCGGGCGTCGTGGAGGTGGTCTCCTCGCTCGAGCGCGACGGAAGGCCGGTGTTTCGCGATCTGCGCTGGGGCGTTTACGTCGTGCTGGAGGCGCCGAACGACTACGCCGCCGACTGCTTCAGGCAATACGGCCTCAAGACCGACGGCAGCGGACGGTACGCGGCGATGTACAAGCCCTATCATCTGATCGGCCTCGAGCTGAACATCTCGGTGCTGTCGGCCGCGCTGCGGGGCGAGCCGACCGGGCAGCCCCACGGCTTCCGTGGCGACGTCGCCGCCGTGGCAAAACGCAACCTGCGCGCCGGCGAGATGCTGGACGGCGAAGGCGGCTACACAGTGTGGGGCAAGCTGGTGCCGGCGGCCGCGAGCCTCAAGGCCGGCGCGCTCCCGATCGGCCTGGCGCATCGCGTGAGGCTGAAGCACGACGTCGCCCATGGCGAGATCGTGCGCTGGAGCGACGTCGAGTTCGACGCAGGCAACGAGACGGTCAGGACGCGGAGGGCAATGGAAGCGGCGTTCGTCAGCGCCGAATAGGCCGCGCACTCATAAATCGAGATTCATTGGTGCGGCCTGAGCGATCTCCGCCGGACGACGCTTTGCGGACTCAAGCCTAACATCGCCTACTCTCAGACAGGGCCAGCAGCCGAAGACAAGCGCAGCCTTTTTGCCCGTCTGCATCAAAGCACTCCAAGTATTGACCGCAGCGCAATCGAATGATGACCGCGCTTCTGTGGATCTTTCCAATTGCCTAAAAGCGACAGCCCTTTTTACGGTTCGTTTTGCTAATTCCCGTAAGTTACGCAAAGCAGACACTTTTTGCTATTTTATCGCGAACTTTGCAGGGGTTCTATCATGGGTTTTTTCTCGTTTCGTTTGAGTCATAAAATCCTGTTGATCGGGCTCATTGGCTTGCTCGGGCTCGCGGTATTCGGCGGCATCTATTTGACAGGCGCAGCATCGCAGGAGGGATCGCGCAAAGTGGCAGAAGAGGCTCGGCTACTGTCGAACCTCAATGAGAAGCTCGCGCGTGACATGCTGGATGCTCGCCGGGCGGAGAAGGATTTCCTGCTGCGACGGGATGAAGCTTCCATGAAACGCCATGCAGCAGTCAGCGCGACGATCACGACACAGATAGACCGGCTTGGGACGACGGTCCGAGCGAGCGGGTTTAGTGGGCTTTCAGAGAAAGTCGACAACCTTGCCAGGGGTTTCAATGAATACCAGAAGCAATTTGCCGCCTTGGAGCAAACAGAGATCAGGCTCGGTTTGAACGAGAAGCTCGGATTAAGCGGATCGTTGCGCGGGTCGGTGCATGACATCGAAGCCCGATTGAAGGATACCAACAGCCAAGCGCTCACGAGTGGCATGCTGATGATGCGACGGCATGAGAAAGATTTCATGCTCCGGCGAGATCCGAGCTACGTTGAGTCGTTCCAGAAGAGCGCGGACGACTTTGCCAAGACGGTCGCGGCTTCTGATCTCGTTACGGCTGTAAAGACCGATATCGCAGCCAAGCTGCAGAGCTACAGAAACGACTTTGCATCGTGGGCGGAGGCTGCCCAACGCGCCAAGGTCGACGCTTCGGCGATGTCGAAGGCGTACGCGAACATCGAACCCATCTTCGAGTCCATCGAACAGGATGTTCGGCAACGCCACGATGACGCCCAGGCGCGAGAGGCGGACACGCTGGCCGCTGTGAAACGCTGGATGCTGATCGCATTGGTGCTCGCAATTGTCGTTGTTTCGGCACTCTCACTGACCATCGCTCGTTCTGTTACGAAGGCCATTGCCTCAATGGTGCAAGCCATGGTCCGTCTGGCCAGAGGCGACATGACCGTGGCGGTCCCCGGCATCGGGCGACAAGACGAGATCGGCGAGATGGCCGGGGCGGTCGACGTTTTCAAGACGAACATGATCGAGGCGGAGCGCCTTCGTGCCGAACAGCTCGATGTCGAAAAGCGTCAGGCCCTACAGCGGAAGGCCGACATGCATCGCCTAGCCGGCGAGTTTGAAGCGGCGGTTGGCGAGATTGTGGAAACCGTTTCGTCCGCTTCGACCGAACTCGAAGCATCCGCAGGAACGCTCTCAAGAACGGCTGAACACGCCCAGGACCTCGCAACCACCGTTGCTTCGGCCTCTGAGGAAGCATCCACCAATGTACAATCAGTCGCTTCCGCAACCGAAGAACTGTCGTCGTCCGTGACCGAGATCAGCCGGCAAGTCCAGGCTTCAGCCCGGATGGCTTCCCAGGCGGTCGATCAGGCAAGAACCACCACAGAAAAGGTCGGCGCGTTGTCCAAGGCAGCGGCAAGGATCGGTGACGTCGTTGATCTGATCAACACCATTGCCGGCCAGACCAACTTGCTGGCTCTTAATGCCACCATTGAAGCTGCGCGCGCGGGCGAGGCAGGCCGTGGGTTTGCAGTAGTCGCCTCTGAGGTCAAGGCACTGGCCGAGCAAACGGCCAAGGCCACAGGTGAAATCGGTCAGCAGATATCCGGGATTCAGACCGCGACCGAGGAGTCGGTCCATGCGATCAATGCGATTTCGGGAACTATCGAACAGCTCTCGGAAGTCTCTTCTACCATCGCCGCCGCCGTCGAGGAGCAGGGGGCGGCCACTCAGGAGATTTCTCGCAATATTCAGCAGGCGGCGCAGGGCACCGAGTTGGTCTCGTCGAACATCAGCGACGTCCAGCGCGGAGCAAGCGAAACAGGATCAGCCTCCACGCAGGTGCTTTCCGCCGCTCAGTCCCTATCACTGGAGAGCAATCGGCTAAAGCAGCAAGTCGACCGGTTTCTGGTCACGGTTCGCGCGGCCTAGTAATCTGGTAACGCGCAAAAATCCGCCGTAGTCGACGAGAACGTCGGCTACGCGTCAAAGGCTGCTCTGCCGGAGGACCGCTCCGGGTCACAATCTGACCTGGGCAACGACCCCGGATATCGGCTTTGGTTCTGCGTCAGGGCAGCAGCCGCTCCTCCTTCGCCTGCCTGAACCACTTCCGGAACATGTCCTCGGTGTCCATCATCTCGGTGAAGCCGGCGCGGTTGATCTTCACGGTCGAGACGATCGATGGCAGACCGGATTCGGTCTGGCCGTAGCGCAGGCTGTAATCGGCGTATTGGAATGAGAGGCCGACGAATTCGGTCAGCGCCGGCGATACGAGGTCGTGCTTGCGCCGCAACGCGTCCCAGGGAGCGACCCAGCTCAGGAATTCCCTCGCGAGCGACAGCGGGACCGGCTTGCCCGGCTTCATCTCCAGCGCATCGGCGACCGCAGGCCAGATGTTCTCCCAGGTAAAGACGTCGCCATTGGTCACGTTGAAGGCCTCGTTGCGCGCGGCCTCGGCCTCGCCCGACCAGGCGATGGCGCGGGCGAGGAGATCGACATCGACGGCCTGCCCCACCCGCGGGGCGCCGCCGGGGTAATCGAGCGGCCTGCCCTGCTCGCGCAGCATCGCGGCATAGACGCCGAGCGGCGGAATCAGGTCCATGGCGCCGCCCATGGCGAGGCCGACGATCAGCACCGGCCGCAGGATGCTCCAATGCCAGCTCTTGCCGGTTTGGAGCTCGCGCAAGAAGTTTTCCTGCGCCCAGTAGAAGTTGGGCTGCTCGTACATTTCGGAGCGGCCTTCGCGGGCCGGGACGGTCAAGGGGCGAACGTGCACGCCGTAGGCCTTGGTGCCCTGCAGCAGGGCGACATGCCTGAGGCCCGGCGCCACAGGCTCGAGTGCCCCCATCAGATTGCGCAGCATCAAATCGTTGGTCTTGATCTGCTGGGGGTCGCGCCAGCCGTCGACGAGCTGCGGCGCCTCGTAGAGCGCGGCGTAGATCAGATGGGTTGCGCCGCTCAGTTCCGATGCGGCGCGCCCGCAATCCGCGGCACTGGTCAGGTCGATCGGGACATGACGGGCACCGTAGAGGTCTCGCGGCTTCCGCCGGGACAGCGCAATGACATCGCATCCGCCCGCCAGGCCGAAGTGTCGCAACGCCGCATTGCCGACGAGACCGCTCGCTCCAGCGACCACGACTTTCTTGCCCGTCATACGCGAGCCTCCCTGGTTTTTGCGCGACTGAATAGCAGATCGCTCGCAGGCCCGACTTGCGTCAGGCCGGCGTTCGCACTTGCGAGGCGGCCAAGAGGCTTGAGACTTGAGGCTTGATTCCGGCGAAGCGCCCGGTCATCCTCGCCGCGGAACCGCAACGATCGGAATTCCATCTACGAGTGCCCGCAAGGGCCGTTCGGAAACGCCACAACGTCTCAACAGAAAACGTCGAGCGTCGACGAAGACAAGACGACACCAAGATCGTTCCCCAAGTCGAAGCATCGACTTAACGGAGGGAAGCGCATGGAACGTCGTAAATTCCTGACGGCAGGCGGATTGGGCTTGGCCGCAAGTGCTGTCGCTGCGCCGGCGATCGCGCAGTCGATGCCCGAGATCAAATGGCGATATGCCGCGAGCTGGCC